>DATBCW010000060.1:0-17934 GCA_036270255.1 Chthoniobacterales bacterium | reverse complement strand
TTACATCATCCACCCATGCGTCGGATTTCGTCACCTGATGAAACGGAAAATCGGCGCCGGCCGGCAGCTGGGCATCATAAGTGTAGATTTTTCCGATCGCGAAAACGCCGGCAGGCGCGCGGCCGTCGCGCTCGCTCTTGCGCAATCCGTTTTCATTTTGACCGGCGATCCCGGTTCCCCAGGCGAGACCGTGTTTGCCGAAGAGGACCGGCCAACGCTGGGAAACGGGCGACCAGTCGCTGCCGCGCGAGCGCTCGAACAATTGCATCTCGCCGCGCATCGAATTCCAATCCGGCGCCACGCCCACGATCAATTGCGTGCAGTCATCCGGAACACCGGCGGCATATCCGCTGCTTACGACCAGCGCCAGCAGGGCGAACAAGGGGCGGCGAGATTTTGCGATAAACATTTCCCAAACCTAGACGCGCATCTTATTGCTTCTGTCCAACCGAATCGCCGTTGTTGAAAAAATTTCTCCTTCCGCTTTTTTTGGCCGTCGCCATTTTCGCCGCCTACGCGCCGGCGTTGCGGAACGACTTCGTTTGGGACGATACCGCGCTGATCCTGCGGGACCCGCTCATCCGCAGTTGGCAATTGATTCCAGAGGCGTTCCAGCATTTTCTTTTTGTCGACGCGACGCCTTCGGATTTTTATCGGCCTATTCAGCGTCTGAGTTACCTCGCTGACTACGGGGCGTTCGTTTTCAAACCCGCCGGTTATCATCTCACCAGCATTCTCTGCCACCTTGGCGCAACGCTCGCGTTGCTTCTCCTCGCAAACGAGCTTCTGCGGGGCTGGAACTTTGAGGAAGCAAAACGGCGCTGGCTCGCCTTCATCGCGGCGCTGCTCTGGGCGATTCATCCGGTCCACACCGCCGCTGTCGCCTACATCTCCGGCCGGGCCGATCCGCTCGCGGCGATGTTCGGATTTCTAGGTCTCTACTGCGGAATTCGCGCCGCGCCGGCTGCTCGCGCGAATCGCTGGCTGCTGCACATTGCCACAGGCGCGCTCTTTCTCCTGAGCGCACTCAGCAAGGAGAGCGGGCTCATTTTCCCGATCCTGTTAATTGCGATTCTTATTCTCAGAAAATCGTGGCGCCAGATTCTTCCGGCGAGCCTGGTCCTTGTTTTTGTCGGCGTCAGCTACCTGAGCCTGCGACTGCCGGCCGAACATTTCCCCGCGCCCCATCTCCGGCCGCCCGCGCCTCCTTTGGTCAGGCCGATCATTGTCGCGCGTGCTTTCGCCGAGTATGCGGGTCTGATTATTTTCCCCGCAAATCTCCATATGGACCGGGACGTGGAATCGTACCCATCCAACGCGAATCAAGCGAGCGTGCGCGGCGCCGCCTGGCGCGAACTCCAAACCTTGCTCGGTCTTTTCCTGATCGCAGCCGCCATCTTCTGGCTCATTCGGAGCCGCAGAAAAGATCCGGCGACGTTTGCATGTCTCATCCTCGCAGCGATCACATACATTCCGGTCAGTGGGGCCTTTCCTCTCAACGCCAGCATCGCCGAGCACTGGCTTTATTTACCGACCGCGTTTCTTTTTCTCGGGATAATAATTGCGCTTTCGCGGCTTCGCGTTGCCATTCCGATCGCAGCAAGTGTTGTCGGCCTTTTCTTCGTGGGCTTTTGCGCCCGCACTTTTCTCTACACGCTCGACTGGAAAAATCAGCGCACGTTTTTGGAACGGACCATCGCGGCTGGGGGCGATTCGCCGCGAATGCTAATCAATCTGGCCAGCCAGGAATTGCACGACAGCCAGCTCGACCTGGCGAAGAAGCACCTGGACGCGGCGCTGGAAAAGGAGCCGAACCAGCCGTTCGCAGTGATCAACCTGGCGGTCGTCGCGATTCGCAAAGAAGATTATGCGACAGCGCACGAGATTTTAAATCGGGCGAAAGAGTTACCGGTGGTCGATGCGCAAGCCTACGAGCTTTTTGGGATCCTGGAGCTCAAGGAACATGGCAACGTCGACGTGAGACGGTTTCATCTCGCCTCGCGGACAGGCCCATCGAACTGGAGGTTGGAGCGGCGCTACATTGAAGTGCTAGACCAAACTGGCGACACGCCGTCGGCGATTCGCGAGTTGGCGAAATGCCTCAAGACGCAATGGTATCGCGCCGAGTCGTGGCAATTGTTGAGCCGGCTCTTCTCAAAGAGCGGCCCGACCCGCGAAGCGACGGAAGCCTTGGAACAGGCGAAAGATTACGACGTCCACTTGATGGAGCACACCGAAGTGCCCCAGCCGTGAAGGGTTTGTCATTCTAAGCGAAGCGCACCGGAGTCGAAGAACCCCGGGCTTGCTGGTGGCGACATCAACAAGAGAAGACGGGGTCCCTCGACTACGCTCGGGATGACTCGTTGATCGCTTCAATAAACGCTGGCAAATATTTTCGCGCCTTTACCTCCCCCACTCCGCGAATTTTCCGCCCCGCTTCGACCGATGCCGGCTTAAGACGGGCGAACGCCCGCAGTGTTTCGTCCGGAAAAATAATGTAGGCCGGCAGATTTCCCTGTTCGCGCGCCAGATCGAGTCGGAGCCGCTTCAATCGCTCGAGGATGGCCGCATCGACGGGAAGCATCTCGTCCACCGGTTGCCTCTTCTCCTTCGGTCTTCGTGCGGTCGATCGCTCCGCTGAATTTCGCTGCGGCCAACGTAGTTCGTAATCGGTGCGCCCCTTCATCACCTCGTCGCCGCGCCGCGTCAGCGTCACCATCGGATATTGTCCGCCGCTCGAAATCAACATGCCGCTGTCCTGCAATTCGCGCAGGAGTTGATTCAAATAGGCGACGCCTTCGCTTTTCAACAGGCCGTGGGTGGAAAGGCGGTCGAGCTGCGCGCTCAAAATCTCCTGGGAGCGGCTGCCGACCAAAGTCTGCACAATCCGGCCGCGTCCGAAGCGCGGCTGCCATTCGCCATCGATTTTCGCCGACATCCGAGCCACGCCGCTGAGCGCTTTGCGAACGATCATTCCTTCCTCTTCCGTCGGCGGCCGCGCCGGCCCGGCTGTCTCCAGGCAAATATCGCAATTACCGCAACGCGCCGGATCAGGTTCACCAAAGTAGCGGAGGATCGCTTGCTGCCGGCATTCGCGCGCGTAGGCGAAATCGATCATCATTTTCAGCTTGGCGCGATCGCGACGTTCCTTTTCGCGCAGCTTCGCCGCGTCGAGCTTGAGCTGATGGCCGCGCACGTCGGGTTGCAGCACGCGCGTTCCGCGAACCCGTCTCCCCGGAATGTCGAATCGGTCGACGTACCCTTCGCGATCAAGAACATGGAGCGACGAACTGACCATCATGTCGCTTCGCTCGTCGCCTAAGCGCAGCGCCATTTCCTTGATCGAGATCTGGAGCTCGTTCTTCGGATCGGCTTCGCGCCGGAGCATCTCGTAAGTTTGCGCGATGAATTCCAGCGGCGGGTTGCTGCCTTCGATGAAAAATTCCTGGACCCGCGTATCAGCGTGATTGAAGAGCAGCTCACACGTCGCGGCTTCGCCATCGCGGCCGGCGCGCCCAGCCTCCTGATAGTACGCCTCAACGCTTCCCGGCACGTCGAAATGCACCACGAACCGGATATCCGCGCGATCGATTCCCATCCCGAACGCGTTTGTCGCCACGACGATGTCGCGCCGGCCTTGCATGAACTCGTTTTGCGCTTTCTCGCGCTCGTCGTCGTTCATTCCGCCGTGGTAAAGAATGCTCGAGATGTTCGCGAGCTGGAGGGTTTCGGCGACGGCCTCGACCCGTTTCCGCGTCGAGCAATAGACAATGCCGGTCTTGTGCTCGCGGATGAGCGCGTTCAACCGCCCATATTTTTCCGCTTCGTTCGCGACGTGCGTGATCAGCAGCTTCAGGTTCGGGCGTGCGAATCCCGCCACGAATTCGCGCGGCTCGCGCAAAGCCAGATGGGTAAGAATATCGCGCCGCACTTCCGGAGTAGCCGTCGCAGTAAAGGCCGCGACTTGCGGGCGCCCGAGGGTTTCCAGCACCTGGCCGAGCCGGAAATAATCCGGCCGAAAATCGTGGCCCCACATCGAGAGGCAATGCGCTTCGTCCACCGCGAAAAGCGCGATTGTGCTTTGCCCGAGCGCTTCGAGAAACGAACGGCTGCGAAAACGTTCCGGGGCGATGTAAACCAGTTTGAATTCACCGCGGGCCAGCGCGCGAATTCGTTCCTGCTGCTCGCCGGGAGTGAGCGTGCTGTTAATCAAAGTCGCCGAAATCCCGCGCCGCTGAAGGGCGTCGACCTGATCTTTCATCAACGCGATCAAAGGCGAGACGACAATCGTGGTTCCCTCGAGCAACAGAGCCGGCAATTGGTAGCAAAGCGATTTGCCGCCGCCCGTCGGCATCACGACAAGCGCGTCCGCGCCGCCCGCGATGGCGGTGATCACTTCCTCCTGGGCATCGAGGAATTCACGGAAACCGAAATATTTTTCGAGAACGTCATGAGGGGTCATGCGGAGTCCATTCTGCCGGAACGAAGACGGGCGCACAAGTGCGAGCCAAGGAGGGGCGCTTTCCAAACCGCCCTATTCGATTTACGATTTTCGGCGGTTTGGAAAGCGCCGCTCCTTGATCATCGAATTCGCAAAACAGAAAGACGGGAGCGCCGTGCTGCGATGCACACGCGACGACGGCTCCGTCAGCTGGCAGAAGCAGGAAGGGAAATACGCGGCGTTCTTTCCGCTCCACGACCTGATGCATTACGCAGTCGAGACCGAGCTGGAATTTCGGCGCGGCTTCTACGGGCTGATCGCGGAAGGCTGGGATATCGCGGAGACAACCGGAAAGACTCCGCGCGGAGCCCTGCCCAATGAGACGCTCGAGGTTGAGTATCTGGTCTCGGCATTTTCCGCGGAGCGCGCGAGCGGTGACACAGCCACGGCTGCTGAGTTCAACCAACTCGCCACCACGTTCGCTCAGGCAAAAGGGATGCCGGAAGCTCACCAGCTGTCAGATCAGGAACTTCGCTCGGTTCGCTCGCGCTTCGATGAGCTGGCCACAAGATGGCGGGCCCTTCCAGCCGACGCGGCAATTCAGCTGACGTTCCCGGCTACGCCACCCGCCCGCAGCAGTTCTTGAATTTCTTTCCGCTCCCACAGGGGCACGGTTCGTTGCGGCCTACTTTGGGCGTGTCGCGCCGAACCGGAGCCAGATCGAGTTTCAAGTCGGAACCATCGCCGTTCGACGAAACGCCATCGCCTTCCGCGGGCATCCGTTCGCCGTGACGCCCGGGAACCGGGCCGGTCGCGGTCGCCGCGGTCGGCGCCTGCTCCTTGAGAAGAAACTGCGGCAGAGTCGAAAGGAAATTTTCGAAGGCCTGCAAGTTCGAGGTGCTCCGGAAAAGATTGTGGAGCACTTCATTCTTAATGTTCCCCATTAGCTCGACGAACATGTCATAAGCCTCGGTCTTGTATTCGATGAGCGGATCTTTCTGCGCGTAACCGCGCAGATAAACGCCCTCGCGCAACGCATCCATTGCGTAGAGGTGCTCCTGCCAGAGACGATCGATTGCGTTCAGGATGATGTAACGCTCCAGGCTCTTCACCGCCGTCGGCTCTTCGTGGCTCGATTTGCGTTCGTACGATTCCTTGATCTTGCCGATCAGGAATTGCGAATTCTCCTCGACCGAACGCGTTTCAAATTGCGCTTTCTCTTTCGAAAGCCCGAGTGGGAACGTCACGTTCACCCAGTTTAGAAGCCCGCCGTAGTTCGGTTCCTCGCTCGCTGAATCCGTGCCGAGAAATTCCTGAACCTTCACCGGCACCGCTTCGTCGATCACTTCAAAAACGAGCTTGCGCGGATCGTCGGAATCGATCGTATCGTTGCGATAGGTGTAAACAACTTCGCGCTGGTTGTTCATCACGTCGTCGAAATCGAGCGTCCGTTTCCGGGCGAGATAATTGCGCTGCTCGACCCGTTTCTGCGCGGTCTCGACCGACTTGTTCAGCCACGGATGTTCCAGTTCCTGGCCTTCCTCGAGACCGAACCGCTCCATGATCTTTGTCATTCGATCGGCCGCGCCAAAGTTCCGCATCAGATCGTCCTCGAAACTGACGTAGAATCGCGAGCCACCTGGATCGCCCTGACGCGCGCAACGTCCGCGCAACTGCCGATCGATTCGGCGCGATTCGTGGCGCTCCGTCCCGATCACGAACAGTCCCCCGCTCTCCGCCACGCCTTCGCCGAGCTTAATGTCCGTGCCGCGGCCCGCCATGTTCGTCGAGATCGTGACGGTGCCCGCCTGCCCGGCGCGCTGGACGATCTCCGCTTCCTGCATGTGGAATTTCGCGTTGAGAACGTTGTGCGGAACTTTCTCGCGCTTCAGCATTCGGCTGAGTAATTCGGACGCTTCCACGCTGACCGTGCCGACCAGGACCGGCTGCGATTTCGAATGCCGATCTTTGATTTCATTGATGACCGCGTTGTATTTCTCGCGGCGCGTCTTGTAGATCCGATCGTTCGCGTCCTTGCGCGCCACGGGCCGATTGGTCGGGACCACGTTGACGTCGAGCTTGTAAATGTCGTGGAACTCGGCGGCTTCGGTATCGGCGGTGCCGGTCATGCCGGCGAGCTTGTGATAAAGCCGGAAATAATTCTGGATCGTGATCGTGGCGAGCGTCTGGGTCTCGCGATCGATCTGGACACCTTCTTTCGCTTCGACTGCCTGGTGCAACCCATCGCTCCAACGCCGGCCCGGCATTTTCCGGCCCGTGTATTCATCGACGATGACGACCTTGTTATCCTCGATGACGTACTGGACGTCTTTTTCGAAGAGACAATAGGCGCGGAGTAGCTGCGAGATGTTGTGAATCCGCTCCGCCTGGCTGTCGCAATGGTTTTGCCGCGCGACCTTCGCCTTCTCTTTGTCTTCCGGCGAAAGGTTCGGATCGAGATCGATTTCGGTGAACTCGCTGATCAAATCGGGGAGCACGAATGAATCCGGCTCGTCCGGATTGAGAAAAGCGCGGCCCTGCTCGGAAAGATCGGATTCATTCGATTTCTCGTCGATCGTGTAAAACAGCTCTTCCTTGAGAGCGAAGAGTTCTTCCTTTCGCGCGTCCTGATAAAACTGGAGCTCAGCCTTATCGATTGCCTTCCGTTTTTCCGGATCCTCCATCATCCGGAGGAGCTGTTTGTTTCGCGGCTGGCCCAGCTTCACTTTGAACATCGCGAGCCCGCCCTCTTCGACTTCGCCCTTGTCGAAAAGCTCCTTCGCTTCGCTGGCCAGCCGGTTGCAAAGCATGTTCTGCTTGCGCACGAGTTGGTCGACCAAACCGCGCCACTTGTCGTACTGATGAGTGGAAACCGTCGACGGCCCGCTGATAATCAACGGCGTCCGCGCTTCGTCGATCAGAATCGAATCCACTTCGTCAACGATGGCGTAATTGTAGCCGCGCTGGACCTGCTGCTCGCGCGTCGTGGCCATGCCGTTGTCGCGCAAATAATCGAAACCGAACTCGCTGTTCGTTCCGTAGGTGATATCCATCCCGTACTGCTCGCGACGTTCGTCCGGCGATTGGTCGTGCTGGATGCAGCCGGTTGTTAGGCCAAGGAAACTGTAGAGCTGGCCCATCCATTCAGCGTCACGGCGAGCCAGGTAATCGTTCACCGTCACGAGATGCGCGCCTTTGCCGGTCAGCGCGTTCAAATAAAGCGGAAGCGTCGCCACCAGGGTCTTGCCTTCGCCCGTCGCCATTTCCGCAATCCGGCCGCGATGAAGGACCATGCCGCCCACGAGCTGAACATCGAAGTGGACCATGTTCCAAGTCATCGGCTGATCGCAGACGCTGAATTCGTGCTGTCGTTCCGTGAGCCGGCGGGCCGCGTTCTTTACCACGGCGAAAGCCTCGGGCAGAATCTCGTCGAGCTTCTGCCATTGCTCCGGCAACTCCGGAATCTGGGCGAGCTCGGCTTGCCACGTCGCCGTTTTGGCGCGCAATTCGTCGTCGGAAAGCGCCTTAAACTGCTCGTCCAATTCGTTGATCCGACGAACCATCGGCATCATCCGCTTGATCTCGCGCTGATTCTTCGACCCCAATACTTTCTTTAAAATCCAACCGACCATGATGAGCGCTCAATATCCGCGGATTTCGCCCGGAAACAACCGGGGAAGGCCCCGATGAAGACCGCAAGGGATGAAGAAGATTATGGTCGCACTACCTGTTCGAAGTCCCGCGTTCGCCGCAGAATACGAAAATCAGTGTCCATTTCCGAATAGACGTACCCCCGGTTTGCCAGGCGAACGGCGGAAGACGGCTGGACGTGGGCAGCCACTTCATATTTGGCCGCAGTGGCCGGGAAATTCCGCTGCAGATAATCAAGCTCGTGGGGTCTGACCACGACATAGGTAGGCTGGAGGGCGTCGACTAATTCAGCCAGGGTCGGCACCGCCATCTTCTTTACAGCGCGCACCGATACTTTCGAACCGAGTCCGGGATAATCGAAGATGGTCTTGTTAAAGGCCGCCCAACCGATGTAACCAAGCGATTCTGAAACCACGGTGTCCTTTTCCGCCATCATCGCGTTGAGAATGCGGCCAGCTTTCAAGCGCACACCGACCTCGATTTTTTTCTGCACCTTTTTGTCGAGCGGCATCGAGAATGGAAGATGCAGGGCATAGGATAGCGCTAAGGTCACGCCCAGCACGATCGTTAACTGTGGCATCCGACGAGCGAGCTGAGACAGCCCGTAAGCCGCGACCAGAAAAGCCAAAGCAAGAAAGGGTGGCAGGTACCACATATAATAGGAGTTCAAAACCATCGTGCTGCGATACAGCCCGAAACCAATTACCGCGATGCCGCCGACCACAAGGCCGCTTCCGCGCTTGGCCGAAACGAACAATCCGACGATGAAAAACAGCAATAGCGTCAGGCCAATGCTTTTGAGAACAAGGTCGGGAAGCGGAGCCTGATCCGCGATTCGAAATTCCTTGAACGGGACATAATCGCGCCACGATTCGACGGTGAAGCGCCACATATAGTCCCATGACGTGGTGAAGAATCCGTGCCGGAACGACTCCGACTTTGCGACAATCGTGTTGGGGATGGGTGAGCCGTAGTAAAGCGTGGCAAACCCATACCAGGGAACTGCAATCGCCAACGCCGGCGTCAGGACTTTGAGGATCGCATGGCGGTGAAAGACGAGCAGAGCAATACCGATCGGCGGGAGCAAAAATAAGATGAATTCAGGTCGAGAAATTGTAGCCAGACCAGAAAAAACGCCCAAAGACCACCAGGCCCGCCTCATGAAAAAATAGAGCACGCCGAGCGCGACCGCGGTGACGACCTGGGTTTCCATGCCGGTCATGCCAAAGAATATTTGCAGCTGGTCGCAAGCGAGGTAGGCCAGGACCAGAACCTGTGCGGCCCAATGAAACGCAAGGAGAACACCGATTCGATAAGCGAAGAAGATCGCAGCGACAGAAGTAATCAGGCTGGAAACGCGAAGAGCGATCAAACCGGCATGAAACCATTCCGCCAGGATCGGAATTAAAACGCTGATCGGCGAAGTAAAGCTGTGAACGCGGGGCTCGGCGGCGTGGTGGGTGAGCCCGTAACCTTCCCATACATTTCGTGCCGCAGTGAGGGTGATGAGCGCATCTTCCCAGACTCGATGGGTGTAAATCCAAAAGATGATCCGCGCCACCAACGCCAGAACGATAAAAGCAAACAACAGCGGGTGCTGCCGCAGCGTTCGGCCGATTGAATCAAATCTCTTTTGAAATCCCGGGGGCATTGAATCAGTTATTGTTGATTTTCCGGCGCAACACAATCCGAACGCTGGTTCAGACCCGACGCCTTTGGCGGGACCGAGTAATAGCGTGACTCGTCGATTGTGCCAGCGATTTTTCCCACTACACTCCGCAGATGAAGAAGATCATTTCCACCACCGACGCTCCGGCGGCGATCGGGCCGTATTCGCAGGCGGTGCGGGCCGGGTCCCTCGTGTTTTGTGCCGGCCAGGTGCCGCTCGATCCCAAGAGCGGCCAAATCGTTTCTGAGGACATCACGGCGCAAACCAAGCGAGTGCTCGACAGCGTGACGGCCATCCTGAAAGCGGAGAACCTGTCGCTGGCCAATGTCGTTAAAACCACCGTCTTCCTGGCGGACTTCGGCGATTTCCAAAAGATGAACGAAGTCTACGCAACTTACTTCACCGACAATCCTCCAGCTCGCTCGACGGTGGGCGTTTCGACCCTGCCCAAAAATGCGCGCGTCGAGATCGAGGCGATCGCATTTGACGACAGTCCTTCGTCCGGCGGCAAAACCGCGAGCGACACGTCCGGCTAATGAGCGAGGATTTGCTCGCGCTCTTTCGCAAGACCGGCGCGCTGCTCGACGGCCATTTTGTCTTGCGCTCCGGCCTGCACAGCCGGCAATTTTTCCAGTGTGCCCTGCTTCTCCAACATACCGACATCGCGGCGGACGTTTGCGGGCGGCTGGCGGACAAGCTCCGCGGGCTCGAATGCGATGCGGTTATTTCGCCGGCCCTGGGCGGCATCGTCGTCGGCCAGGAAGTGGGACGCGCGCTGGGGAAACGACACATCTTTGCGGAGAAACACGAAGGCGGCCTGGTCTTGCGGCGTGGCTTCCAAATTCGGCCTAACGAGCGGTTCATCGTGGCTGAGGACGTCGTCACAAGGGGCGGACGGGTTCAGGAAACGGTGGACATCGTTCGCGCGCATGGCGGCCAAGTCACCGGCGTTGGCGTCATCGTCGATCGCAGTGGCGGGCAAAGACCGGATTACGGCTGCCCGTTTGTCAGTCTGATCGAGATGAAAGTGGAGACGTTCGAGGCTGACAAGGTCCCGCCCGACCTTGCGGACGTACCGGCCATAAAGCCAGGCAGCAAATAAATGAAGGTCCTGGTCTCTGGTGTTTGCGGATTTGTCGGGAGCACGCTAGCCGAGGCGTTGCTCGACGACGATTCCGCCACTGAGATTATCGGATTCGATAATCTCAGCCGGGCCGGGAGCCATCTGAACCTCGACCGACTGAGAAAGCGGGGCGTAACCGTGCGTTACGCGGACGTTCGTTCGCAAAGCGACCTCGACAATTTCCCCGCGGTAGATTGGATCATTGACGCGGCGGCGAACCCAAGCGTGTTGGCGGGCGTCGACGGAACAACCAGCAGCCGGCAACTGGTGGAGCACAATCTTTACGGCACCGTGAACCTGCTCGAATTGGCCAAACGCCGTCGGGCCGGTTTTGTCCTGCTCAGCACAAGCCGGGTCTATTCCGTGAAAGCTCTTTCGGAAATTCCAGTAGCGGCCAAAGGCGAAACTTTTCGTCCCGCGCCCGGCGAGGCGTTGCCGACAGGCGTAAGCGCGGAGGGAATTGCCGAAACTTTCTCGGTCCAACCGCCGCTTTCCCTTTACGGCGCGTCAAAACTCGCTTCGGAATCCCTGGCGCTCGAGTATGGCGAAGCATTTAATTTCCCGGTCTGGATCAACCGTTGCGGTGTCCTGGCCGGGGCGGGCCAATTCGGCCACGTCGAGCAGGGCATCTTCTCCTACTGGATCAACGCTTATCGCCGGCGGCGGCCATTACGCTATATCGGTTTCGACGGCGCGGGCCGGCAGTGCCGGGATTGTTTTCATCCGCGGGATCTCGTTCCACTTCTCAAAAAGCAATTCGCCGCTGACAGTTCGTCGAACCCGCGGGTCGTGAATCTCGGCGGTGGCGCGCGGAACGCGATGTCGCTCGCTGAATTAAGCCGGTGGTGCGCCGCCCGCTTCGGCGAACACGAAGTCACGGCTGATTCCAAACCACGCCTGTTTGATGTGCCTTGGCTGGTCATGGACTCGCGACTGGCGCGGGAAACGTGGGATTGGCAACCGGCGATCGGCCTTGAGGAAATTCTTCAGGAGATCGCCAATCACGCCGAAGCGCATCCCGATTGGCTGGAAATATCCGCCGCGCGATGAACACGCCCGCCCCAGAAAAAAAGCTCGGCTTGTTGTCCGTCGTAATTCCCGCGCGCGACGAAGAAGGCTGCATCGCTTCCACGGTCGAGCATTTGCACATCGAGCTGCGCTTGCGTGAGGTGCCGCATGAGATCGTGGTGGTGGACGACGGGAGTACCGATCGGACATGGGAAATCCTGGAGGAGCTTCGGTCACGAGTTGCCACCTTGGCGCCGATTCAAAATCGCGGCGCGAACGGCTTTGGCCGAGCGGTTGCCACCGGCCTCGGCGCGATGACGGGCGACGCCGTGGTGATTATGATGGCCGACGAATCGGACGATTGCCGCGACGTCGTCCGCTACTGGCAGAAGTTGAACGAAGGATACGACTGCGTGTTCGGGAGCCGCTTCATCAAGGGCGGCGGCGTGATCGATTATCCTAAGATCAAACTATTCCTGAATCGGCTCGCGAATTTTTTTCTCAAAGTCCTCTTCCGGATCAAACTGAACGACACGACCAACGCCTTCAAAGCGTACCGCCGGGAAGTGATCGATGGTTGTCAGCCGCTGATCGCGCCGCATTTCAACATCACGGTCGAGATTCCATTGAAGGCAATCGTGCGCGGCTACAGTTGGACTACGATCCCGATCACGTGGCGGAATCGGCGGAGCGGCACCGCGAAATTGAAAATCAAGGAAATGGGCAGCCGGTATCTCTTCATCTGTCTCTACATCTGGCTGGAGAAATATTTTAGCGCGGGAGATTACCGACGCGTCTCTCCACCTGAATAACGCTCTCATTGCAAAAACCGGCAGCATGAAAGCATTATTCTCATCGCTTGTCGGGCATCCGGCTCTTTATTATTCAACGGCCCTTGCGACGTTATTCGCCTTCGCTGGCCTGGCTGTTTGGAATTCGGAGCAGCTCGCGAAAAAACGCCTGTTCGAATGGCTCTTCCTCATTCTCGCCGCGGGAACATTATTAATTTGGCGGCTTCCAGTCATGCTCTGGCCTCAACCGCTTAACATCGACGAAGGCCAGTGGGCTGCCTGTGCTTTGAAGGCGACCCGCGATTTCGCTCCCTGGCACGGCTTCGACGCTACGACCAGCGGACCGCTGAACGCCGACGTGTTGGCCCTTCCGGCCCTTTTCGGTGCGTCGATCACATTCTTTTCGACGCGAATAATCGGGCAGGGATTGCTCAGCGGGGCGATTTTCGCTTTCTACTTTATCACAAAATGGACCCACGGACCTGTCACGGCGAAACTCGCACTCGTTCCTCCCGTCGGCTTTCTCGCCCTCACCTGGGAATGGGATTTCCTCCACTTTTCGAGTGAAGAACTTCCGATCTTTTTGACAACAGTCGGAATTGCAGCGGGAACTTATCTCTTCGTGAAAAGACGCCATGCAGGAAGGACTGCAGTCGCCGCGACGGCCGGAGTGTGCCTCGGGGCAGCAGGATTCGCCAAACTCCAGGTCTTGCCGGTGGCGTTCCTCGGCGCCGTCTTTGTCGCCAGCGCGATTTACTTAACCGCGGTAAACCGCAGACAATGCCACGTGGAAGGGCTTATCTACTGCCTCGGACTGGTCGCCATTCCGTTCATGATCGCGATTAGCCTTACGGTCACCGGCGATTGGAACCACGCTATTACTTCCTATCTCAAGTCCGCGTTTGTCCACATATCGTCCGGCGCCACCGTGGGATTCGATTTCTTTTTTGGAACGGCCGCTACCTATGGCACTTTCGCAGTCTCCGCCCTCGCGCTTGTGTTAATCGCGCTGGTGACGCTTCGCCATCGATGGACCTTCACCAAACGATCGGCCGCCAATTCATTTTGGGCATTGGGGTTTCTGTTGGTCAGCTTCGCTGTCATTGTTACACCCCGGCATGCTTACCCTCATTACTTGTTGTTTTCCGTCCTCCCGATCAGCTATGTGCTCGCGACAATGATCCAATTCACGCGTGAAGCCGGTCTGTGGAATAACAGACAGACATTGCTAGCTGTCGCCGTCGCGGCGCTCTTTGTAACCCCCGCCTTGGGAGCGACGATGGCGCACCCGAGTCCTTTTCTCGGCGAAGTGCGCGACTTGTTGCTTCGGGCGTCCGGCGAGCATTGGGCTGCTCTGCCATTTCAGAATACGGCGGCGCAAGTTCAGGCGATTGGACGATACGCGCCGCCTCGCAGCCGAGTAGCCATCTGGGGTTGGATGCCGCATTATTATGTGCAAACGCAGACCATCATGGCCACCCGGGACGCCCACACGAAGCCGCAACAGACGCTAGGTCCGTATATGGAATACTTTCGCGAGCGTTATTTGGAGGAGATACGCTCAAATCCACCTCCGGTTTTTGTCGATGCCGTCGCACCCGCCTCATTCGGCTATAACCAGCGCAATACTGACGGAGTCGAAAGCTTTCCCGCACTTGCCGCCTTCATCGGAGAAAGGTACCGCCTAGCAGAAGAGGTAGGCGGAGTTCGCATCTTCACTCTCAAACAGGAGCCGGCATCGCGCCCTAACGAAAAGAATGGCGGCTGACCTTCAGGCAGGTGCGCCACCCAGTCCGCCCGTCGATCGCGGATCGCGAGCGATCAGACAAATAGTCATTCGCGGGAGCTTGCTTCTCCTTCCGCTTCTGCCGGTTTTCTACCTGCTCTACCTGATCAACCAGTGCGGCGTGAACGTTCCCTACGCCGACGAATTCACGCTCGCTCCTTTGCTGCTTAAGGCCCATGACCATACCCTCACTCTGAGCGATCTCTTTTCGCAGCATAATGAACATCGCTACGTTTTCACCCGCCTACTCTTCATTGCCATAAACTTTTGCTCTAGGGGCGACGTCCGGGCGGAAATGTTTTTCTCGGTCTTCCTGGTGTTTCTAACCGGCACGATATTGTGGTGGCTGCTTCGTAAAACCATTCCGCACTCGGCCGGCTCGCGCACCTTCGCTCTTTGTCTCTTCAGCTTGTTGCTATTTTCCCCGGTTCAAGCCGAGAACTGGGTGTGGGGATTTCAAACCCCGCTTTTCTTTTGCAATCTTCTCCTGACCTGCGCCATCGCTGTCGCTTTTTCGAACCTCGAACTGAAAAGGAAATTTGTTCTTTGCGCGGCGATCGCTTTCATCGCCTCTTTTTCCTTCGGCGGCGGCGTGGTTTTGTGGTTGGTAACGTTTCCCTGCGCACTGCTCGGTCACAGAGAAAAATCGGTCTCCTGGAGGTGGGGTTGGTTCGCCTTTTGGTGCGCATTGGCGGCAGCCAGCATCACCCTTTATTTCTTCCATTACGTTAAGCCGCCCTACCATCCTCCCATCGCCGCCGCAAAAAAACCTCTGGAATATTATCGTTACGTGGCAGGGTTTCTCGGCGCCCACCTTTCCCGGGCGAGCCGTCTCGAACCAATCACTCAGGCAGTCGCGATTGGAACGGGACTGTTGGCCCTTTACCTGGGAGGGGCAATCTATTGCCTTCGACGGTTCAAGGATTCGTCGTTATTGAATCGTCTCCTCCCATGGCTGGCTTTGGGCGGTTACGCGCTGATCAATGGCGCCCTGGCGGCCCTCGCCCGCATCGGATTCGGCGTCCATCAGGCACTCGACTCTCGTTATACGAGTTTTTCGCTCTTCATCTCAGTGGCGGTAATCGCTCTCTTTATTATTGCCAAAGAGGATCTGCCGAAACGCTGGACGAACGGGCGCGCGGCTTTGGTTTTCATGCGGGGCGAGACTGCCCTTGTAACCCTGTTTGGGATTCTGACGTTACTCGCGTCCTCGTGGGGCCGCGAGTCGATGCTCGCCAGCAAGAAGACCCGGCTGCTGGGGAAAGGCGCTCTTCTTTTTACCAATGTCATGGATAGCGGTGCGATCCACGACCAATGCCTCGGTGCAAACGCCCCCGACGCGAGAATGTTCGCCAATCAGCTCGATAGCATCGGGCTCATGCATCCGGCGATGATTAAAAGCGCCGAAATCCGAAAACTGAAGACGGTGAGCAAGCCCGCGGGGTTCTTGGACGCAATTTCCGTTTCAGGACAATCGTGTACGGTGATCGGTTGGGGCGTTCTCCCGAAGACCCGGGGTTCGGCGTACTGCGTGGTGTTAAGCTACGACGATCCAGAGAAAGGACCAATCGCCTTTCGCATGGCCGATGAAATCTTGGGCCGACCCGACGTGGCCGCAGCTCTGGAAAGTCCGGAGGCCAGCGACAGCGGTTGGGCCTGCCATTTTGAGCGCTCAGCAGTCCCATCCGGCGATCATCTTCTCACGGCTTGGGCATTCGATGCCGAACGAGCCGTTCTCTACCGTCTGGACACTCCGCAGATACTCCACTAAGACCTGCCGGTTCTTCTCAAGGTCCTATCCTCCGCTGGCATGTTAACTGCGGCAAACGCCCAGTTAAACTGCGGGGTTACCGGTCCCGCAAAATCTTCAGCCTTTTCTCATGACTTTCATTTTTTCCAACTATCGCCTCACGGTCATCTTCGTTGCCCTGTTCGGAATCGGGTCCTCGCAAATTTACGGCCAGCAAATAATCCGCGTTCCGAATGACCAGCCCAACTTATCGAGCGCCGTCTCGGCGGTAAGCGATGGAGGCATTATCGAATACTCCGGTGGGACCTACCATGCGCCTGCCGGCGGTTACACCATTTATGATTTGCCGACGCCGAAATCGTTCACCATTCGCGCCGCCGCCGGCGCGACTGTAGTTTTTACCGGCGACGGATCGACAGACATCTTGCGACTCGCTCCTTCGAGTTTGGCTAACACCCGGCCGATCACATTCCAAGGGATCATTTTCAGCGACGGCATTTCTCACGAAAACTTCATCGGGGGTGGGATGACCTTGGTGAACACGAAAGCGATATTTAAAGACTGCATATTCCGAAACAACTCAGCGGTAGCTGCGGGTCCCGGGACCGGGGGCGGCGCACAGTGGATCGCTGGTGCGATAGTTTCTTTCGATGGATGCATCTGGGACAGCAACAGCTCGCCAAATTTCGGCGGAGGCATGAGCGTTTTGGGTTCCACCGTTTACGTCCGCAATTCCCGCTTCAACAATAATCGCGTCGACGTGCCCCACCACTCGCCGAATGCGGCCGGAGGCGCGATCTTTGTCAACGACGCGACGGTCCGTCTGACCGGCTGCACATTTGAGAACAATGCGGCGGGATACGTCGGGGGTGCACTTTACACCCTTGGAAGCTGGAAAGATCCGCTTTCCACCCCAAGTGTGGACGTCATCGTGCGCGATTGCGCCTTCAACGGGAATCGCGCGCAGTTCGACCCGTCTGTCTTCGCGCACGCCCCCGCAGTTGGCGGTGCGGCCCATTTTGAAGGACAAACGACTGCGAAAATTTACAACAGCCGCTTCACAAATAATGCCGGACGCCAGGGCGGCGCGATTAGCAACTACTTGGCGGTCACGGAATTCACAGGCTGTGTTTTCAAAGGAAACCAGGCCACCGGTGTCGGGCCCGATGGTGGACAGGGCGGAACGATCATCGCTCTCTCTGTGGAAAACGGGGGAACCAATCACCGGTCAATTCAATTGATCATGACCGACTGTCTCATCCAAGGCTCGGGTTCGGGAGTGAAGAGCGCGCGCCAGGGCGGAGGAATCTACGCGGGAGGCGACATGAACTTTGCCTACGGGCTTGGTGGGTCGCCCCAGAATGGAACGGAACAGAGCAACCGCGCCATAGTTTCACTCAATCGCGTGGTCTTCGACAAGATCGCGGTGATTGGCGATTCCGCGACCGGCGGTTTACCGGGGACGGGTGGAGCGATTCTCGGCACCTTCATCGACTTGGCGATGACCGATTCGATCATCGAGAATTGCGAATCGAACAACTCCGGCGCCGGCATCCAGCTCGTTGACGGCAGCGTGGGGAATGTCGTCAGGAGCACGATCGCACGTTGCACCTCTGGCGATCAAGGCACGGCGATTACTCTGTATGGTGCCTCGCTCAACATGAGCGACAGCAACGTGATCAACAATGCCATCAATGGAACAGCGCATGGCGTAG
>DATBCW010000059.1:0-7824 GCA_036270255.1 Chthoniobacterales bacterium | reverse complement strand
CTTTCCAAACCGCCGTCTTTTGTCTATTATCCAGAGGGCGGTTTGGAAAGCGCCCTTCCTTGGTTTTCCCGCGCGACGAAATGGCCTTCGAACTCGGCCGCGGTTTCGCCTGCTTCGGTCACGTGGACGCGAAGTGTGATTCTCGCTTTTCCTTTTTCGGCGAACTGATTCCCGAACGCTCCCAGAGTTTTCGCATCGGGGCGGAGACAAATCGCGCGAATGATTTCGCGCACCGGGCGCAGAAAGCGGATCGAGCTTTCGGCGACGACGACGTGGGCCGCGGCTTCGGTCAGTTCCATCCAAAGAAACCCATAGGCGGCGAGGGTCGCGACGGCGTTGATGCTTCCACCGAACGCAGTCCGAAGATGATTCGAGTTCAGCGCGACAGGCGCTTCGACCACGAAGCCGTTTTCATCGTTCGCCACGACCCGTAATCCCATCGCGCGCGTGATCGGGATTTGTTCGTGAAGAAATTTTTCCGCTTTTGAAAGCGAGCCAGGTGCTTCCATGCATGCGGAAGGTACGATTACGTTAGCAGTTGTCATCCCGAGGCTGGCGGAGCGCGCCGAGGGATCTCTCGGGCGCGCAATCGCTCCCGCGCTAAGGTGGGCGCATACGTGGTCGTTCGCGTCCCGTTTCGCGGTAGCGGGAATTGCAACTGCGAGGTCCCTCGTCGTCTGCGCGACTCGGGATGACCCGTTACTTCGCTGATTCCTTCAGCAGTCGCTCCAGCTCGTTTTTCCAAAGCGCGGCGATCGTATGGCTGCCGTGGCCACGCGTTTTGTCGCTGAGCGGAATGACGACGGCGCGTCCCTTGGTGACGCGTTTGATCTCGCGCTCGAGAATTCCGAGCTCGGGCGGATTGATCAGATCGTCAGCGGAATTGATCGCCAGCAAGGGCGCGCGAATTTTCTCCAGGCCCGGACCGGGATCGTAGTCATGCGACGCCTCCAGGGCGTAGACCATGTCGTTCGCATCGCCCGTCTTCAGATAATCGGCCACGAACTTGTCGAAAACCTCGTCCGTCTTGGCGAGCGTCGGCGCATCTTTCTGACGCAACAGCGGATTACTGCTCATGAGCCAGAGCATTTGCGCGGCAGTCCGCAGACTTTGCGGTTGCGACGAATAATCGCCGCCTTTCCATTCCGGATCGTTCCGGATTGCGTCGATGACCATCCTCCGCCAGGCGCGGTTCCGCCCGGAGATTTGCGTCGGCAAACTCGCCAGCGGCATGAGCGCGTCCATGAAGTCGGGATGCGTTTCGCCCCAGAGCCAGGTGTGCATCCCGCCCATCGAGGTGCCCATGATGAGCCGCGCGTGATTGACTCCAAGGCCGTCAGTCAGCAATCGAAACTGCGCCTCGATCATGTCGACGTAGCCGTAGCGCGGGAACTTCGCGTGTAAGCCGTCGCTCGGCTTGCTCGATTTCCCATGCCCGATTCCGTCCGGCATGATGAGGAAAAATTTGGCGGCATCGAGCGGTTGGCCTGCGCCGAAGAGTTCTCCGGCGAATTCCGGCCGGATGAATTGCGCGCCGCTGCCGGTGGTGCCGTGGGTAATGAGCACGGCGTTTTGGGCGACGCCTTTCGCGTCCTTCAACGGTTTGCCGATCGTCCGATAATGGATCTTCAGCTCCGGCATCGTTTCGCCCGAGGTGAATTTGAAATCGCGAATGATGTAATCGCCTTCCGTCGGCGCTGGATATTCGGCGGCGCGAAGGAGTATTGGCGCGACGAAGAGAAAGAGGACGAGAGATCGAATGAGCGCGTTCATGGTCTTAAAGCGTAGCGGCAAAGTCACTCGATCGCGAACAAACCAACGACGCCGATAACGTAGAGCACGAGCACGACGAACGAATCCATTCCCATCCGTGCGACCTGGCGGCGTGGCCGAAAAACCAGTCCGTAAATGTAAACCGCGGTCAGCAACATTCCGAGCGCCGTCAGATACATATCCGCCTTTGTCGCGTGCGGCAGAACGGCTTTGCCGGAAACGAGCGTCGCGGCCAGAAAAATGACCGGCAGAAAAGCGTTCCCACCAAAGATGTCGCTGATCGCAAGTTTGTAATCACCGAGCTTCACCGCGGCGAACCCGGTTGAGACCTCCGGCAACGCGGTGATCGCAGCCAGGATTGTCGCGCCGAAAACGACTCCGCTCAGTCCGAGTTGTTTCGCCATCGTTTCGCTGGTCTGCTGCAAGACAACGCCCGCGGCCAACGTCGCTGCGGCCGCGATAAGGAAAATGGTGACCGCCCAGGCCGTGCTCGCTTTTTGTCCCTCTGCCTTTTCCTTTTTTTGCCGCTCGGTTCGCCGCGGTTGCCCTCCGGGCGCGTCGCCGCCGCTTTCCCACGGAAGGTTCCCGCGCGCTTTGCCAATGAGATACAATCCGGCAATCCACGCTACGCAGATCACGACCGCGTCTGGAGTTATCCCGTGCCAGACGAGCTTGTCTGGCAACTGGTGCCCCATGACCACCAGCGCGAGCATCACCAACACCAGCACCGCTTCGAGCACCAGATCGAGAGACGCGGCGTGGCCGATGAGCGGCATTTTTTTTCCCGTGCCCAAAAAATCCAGGACAACGAGCACGACAGTCTGAATGGCAATGCCGCCGAGAATATTTCCAGTGGCGAGGCCGATCTGATTGCGCAACGCGCCGCTGATCGTGATCGCGATCTCCGGCAGGTTCGTGACAATCGCGAGGAGAATCGCGCCGCCAAGCGCTTCCCCGAGTTTAAAGCGCGATGAGAGAACGTCGGTTGTCTTCGAAACGTAAACCCCTGCGATCCAGACGACCGCGCCAGCCCCCAGGAAGATGAGCGACAAGATCGGTAAGGGCAGCTGCTCGAACATTCGCACCTACCTTAGTGTCATTCTGAGCGGAGCGCAGCGGAGGCGAAGAACCTCTGACTATTTCGGCGCATCTCCAACGCAGAAATAGTCAGAGATGCTTCGACAAGCTCATCGTGACAGCAAGAAAAAGGGCGACGACGTTTCACCAATCCACGGTCGCGTTGCCGGCAGCGTCGGTCTCGACTTTACGCCCGAGCAAACGCAGATGCGTCTGGTTGTTGTCGGGATCTTTTTCTACCCGGCCATACGCGGTCAGATTGGTCATCGAATGGAAATCGGACGGAATCGTCTGGAACGCTGGGACATCTTTCTTGGCTACCATCACGCGTTGTGCGGAGTAGCCGCCTTTTGCTTTCGGGTCGTGTTGCCAGATCGACGCTTCGTACCAGTTCGGCTCGAGATGCCGCAACTTGTCGCTCCGATAATGAAAACGGACCGCCACGATCCGGCCGATAAGCGATGCTTCCTGGCTCAACAGTGTTCCCACGTCGTAAGTTTGGACATTCTTCCAGGCAGCAGCGTCGATCCGTTGGCCGGCCCAGGCATTCGTCAGGCAAAGCAAAGCGGAGATGGCAATCAGGATTGTTTTCATAGCGTCAGTTGGAGTTCGGATCGGTGGGTTCGTCGGTAATTTCTTTTTTCGACTTGGTCGTGGCGATTACTTTGTTGGCCAGCGCCTGAATTTTATCGAGCCGATCGCTGAGGAGCGAGCGCAACTCATCGGCATTGAGCGATGCCCCATCAGCCGGCGGGGTCGACAACAGTCGGATCGCTTCATACGCCTTGTCGTTTAGCTCCGCGATCGCTCGATCGACCTGCGTCTGCCCCGTCATCGCGATTGCGATCACGTCCGTGATTCGATCCAGGCTCACCGTGCAGCCCGCCAGATCGTCGCCGTAAATAATTCGCAGGATTTCTTCCGCGGCCGCGCGTGCGGCTTTTTGGGTGGGATGGTCGGAATCCATGGCGAGCCGGATCATAAGACCAAGGAGCGGCGGTTTACAAACCGCGGATTTTAAGAGGGGCGGTTTGGAAAGCGCCCTTCCTTGTTATTCGTAGCGTAGCGCGGTCATCGGGTTCACCCGGATCGCGCGCAAGGCCGGAAGCAGGCACGCGATCAGCGCAATCCCAATCATCAGAAGCGCGACCTCAAGATAGGTCGCCGGGTTCGCCGGACTGACGCCGAAAAACAGACTCGCGAGATAACGGCTCAACGCGATACCCGCGCCTACTCCAATCACAACGCCAAGAAAAACGAGCCGCACGCCCTCGCCTACGACCAGCCGCAAAACGTCTTTGCTTTGCGCGCCCAGCGCCATCCGAATCCCGATCTCCTGCGTCCGCTGCCCGACGAGCGAGGTGAGGACACCGAACAATCCGATCGATGCGAGCACGAGCGCGAGCCCCGCGAAAACGCTCATGACGAACGATTGAAACCGGCGCTGGCTCGTGTCTTCGTCGAGAATCTGTTCCATGGTCCGGACTTCGTAGACCGGCAGGTTCTTGTCGACTGCCCAGACCTGGCTTTTCACGGCGCTAATAAGCGACTCGGGATCGCCGGCCGCGCGGACGGCGAAAGTGAGCTGAGTGAAGTCGACCATCGGCTTGGTGATCTCGGGTCGCGTTTTGGTTTCGAGACCTTCCTGGTGCGTGTCGGCGACCACGCCGATCACGGTCGAGACGATTACCGGTGCGTCCGGTTTCGCGGGAACGTTGCGGATATGCTGGCCCACCGCCGACTCGTTAGGCCAAAGCCGTTTGGCCAGCGTCTGGTTCATCACCAGGATCGGCGCTTTCGTCTGGAGCTCGTCCGCGGTGAAGTTGCGGCCCGCGATCAACCGAATCCCGACCGTGTCGAAATAACCGGGCGAAAAAATTCCGCGCATATCTGCGGTCGGCTCGCTTCCGCGCGGGGGCGGCGGCTGGCCTTCGAGCACGAAACGGGTCAGTCGAATCCTCGTCATCGGGAGGCCGTCGGAAAAGCTGACGCTCTTCACGCCGCCCATCGCGGCGACTTTATCTTCGACCTGCCGGCAGAATGCGGCAATCTGCGCGTCGTTCGCGTAACGGGACGCGGGCATGCTGAATTTCATCGTCAGCAGATGATCCGCGCGAAATCCTGGATCGATGCTCAGCACCGCCAGCATGCTTTTCACCATGAAGCCGGCGCCGACCAGCAAGACACAGGCGAGTGCCACTTCGGCCACGACGAGCGCGCGTCGAATTCGGCTTGACGACGAACCGGTATGCGCGCCGCGAGTTTGATTTAGAAAAGCGTTCACGTCCGCGCGCGCCGCCTGTAACGCGGGAACGATACCGAAGAATACCCCGGCGACGATCGAGATGCCGATCGTGAAAAGCAGCACCGTCAGGTTGAGCTGAATATCTTCCGGCCGTGTGATGCCGGCCGGCCGCAACGCGATCAGCGCTTTGATTCCGTAGTGCGCGAGGGCCAAGCCAAGCAGCGCGCCGATGCTGCTGAGCAACAAACTTTCCGCGAGCAACTGCGAGATGAGACGGCCGCCGCCGGCGCCGAGCGCCTTGCGAATCGCCATTTCTTTCTGGCGAGCCGCCGCGCGCGTCAGCATCAGGTTGGCAATATTCGCGCAGGCAATCAGCAAAACGAAACCGACCGCGCCGAGCATGACTAGAAGATTGCGGCGCAGATCCTGGCCGAGATTTTCGACAGCGACTGGAAAGACGTTCACGCCGAAGCCGGCATTCTGGGTCGGATCCTGTTCGGCAAGGCGCTTTGCAATTCCGTCCATCTCCGCGCGCGCCTGGTCGAGCGTGACGCCGTCGCGGAGCCGGCCATACACCTGCATTTTGCGACGCTTCGCCTCGGCCTGATTTTGGGTGGCAGTGTCCTCGTACGGCACCCACAACTTCGGCGAATGCTGATCCTGTCCTTCGCGCGCGGCCGGCAAATGAAAGTCCTCGGGGAGAATGCCAACGATCGTGTAAGCGACGTCGTTCAGCGTCAGCGTCTGGCCGAGCGCCGATCGCTGGCTGCCGAAATGACTGCGGAAAAACGCGTCGGTAATCACAGCGACGCGGGTCTTCAACGGATCGGTTGCGGCTGAATCGAAAGTTGTGCCCAGGGCTGGCTTCACACCGAGCAGGGTGAAGATGTTCGGGGAAGCACGCGCACCTTCGATCCGTTCCGGTTCCGGACCATTCGTTAGGTTGAAATTCGCGTCTTCAAATCCGGCGATCCCTTCGAATTGCGTCGCCTGCCGTTGCCACTCCAAAAAATTCACGTAGGCCGACGGCACCCGCTCGCCGATCGAACCCCCGAGCGCCGGATTTTTTTCCCAGAGCATCACGACCCGCTCCGGATCGCGGAGCGGCAGCGAACGCAGCAGGACTGCGTCAACCACACTAAAGACCGCCGCATTCGCGCCGATACCGAGCGCCAGGACCGCGATCGTCGTGAGCGCGAATCCCGGCGACTTCCGCAACATGCGAAGTCCGAAGCGGAGGTCGGCGAGGAAATTTTTCATGTCGCCCAACAATGTTCTCAAGCGTGGATGAACGGCAAGCGTCAAGGAGCGGTGGCTTTAGCCGCCGTCGTTTTAGGTCGGCGGTTTGGAAAGCGCCGTTCCCTGGTTGAATCGTGGACCTGCCCGTAGCGCTTGTTTTGCGCGGTCATCTTCAGGAAGTAGCGCAGCCGGGCCTCGAAAATTTCCGGGCGATGCCGCGACATATCGAGCCAGCCGACGCGGACCCGCTGATACCATTTCGGGAAGCGTTGAAAGTTCTTCCAAACTTTCGGGTCCCGCTTCAGCTCGCGAACAATGTCCGGCGCCAGAACAAATTTCTCGTTCATCCGACCGCGGATTTTTTCCATGCCGGCCGGAGTCATTAATCCGGCGCGGCTCAATCGCCGCACTCGTTCCTTGTTCGTCTCCGAGAGCTGACTCTTTGCGCTTCGGCGCGGACTGAACCGTTGTGCAAAATAATTTTCATCGATCGATTTCATGGTGCCGTCGATCCAGCCGAAGCAAAGCGCTTCTTCGACAGCGTCGCTGTAAGCCACGCGTCCTTTACCGCTCTTCTTCGTCGCGTAGACCAGCCAAATCTCTTTTTTCCGCGCGTGATTTTTCTCGAGCCACGTGCGCCACGCTTTTCGCGTTGTCACTCGCAAGGTTTGGCCGATGTTCATCATTGTTATCTGGCCGCATCCAACGATTGAAGCGCAAGCGAATTCAAAATGGTGAACGACGAGGATCACGAAGCGATCGATCCCGCGGAGCTGGCGGCGATCGATCCGACCGGCGGGTTGGATGACCTGCTCATCTTCGGAAGTCCGGCGACGCGCCGTCGTTTCCTAAAACAAGTCGCCGGAACTGGCGCGGCGATCAGTCTCGGACCGTCTCTGATGGGGTTCGGATCGGCCGAAGGCGCGGAGACTGCGCCGAGTGGAGCGGTTACTCCGGCGAAGGTCACGCTCAAGATCAACGGCAAGGAGCATGCGCTCGAGATCGATCCGCGAACGACCTTGCTCGACGCGCTTCGCGAACATCTCCAGCTGACCGGTTCGAAGAAAGGCTGCGATCACGGTCAATGCGGCGCGTGCACGGTGCTCGTCAACGGCCGGCGGATTAATTCCTGTCTCAGCCTCGCGATTGTGCACGAGGGCGATGAGATCACGACGATCGAGGGCCTCGCGAACGGCGACCAATTGCATCCGGTCCAGGCAGCGTTCCTCGAGCACGACGGATTTCAATGCGGCTATTGCACGCCCGGGCAAATTTGTTCGGCCGTTGCGTGTATCGCGGAAGGTCACGCGAAATCGGACGCCGACATTCGCGAATGGATGAGCGGCAATCTCTGCCGTTGCGGCGCGTATCCAAACATTCTGGCAGCAATCAAAGAAGCCAAGACGAAGGGTGGCGCATGAACCCGTTTACCTATGCGCGCGCAGCGAATGCCATTCAGGCTGTTACAGCCGTTTCTGGAAAACCGCAAA
>DATBCW010000058.1:0-9652 GCA_036270255.1 Chthoniobacterales bacterium | reverse complement strand
ATCCGGGATTCGCCTTGATCGTCATTCTCACGCTCGGTCTCGGGATCGGAGCGAACACTGCGATCTTTTCCGTTGTCCATGGCGTCCTGATGCGGCCGCTGCCCTACAAGGCGCAGGAACGCCTCATGGTTCTCCATCAGTCCGCTCCCAAAATCGGCGCCGACTCCTTCGGATTTTCCGTCCCGGATTTCACCGACTTCCGGGAGAAGACGCGCGCCTTCTCCGCTCTCTCGGAATATCACTCGATGTGGTTCATCCTGCTCGGCCGCCCGGAACCTGAACGCGTCCAGACCGGCGTCGTCTCGGATAATTTTTTTGAGACGCTCGGCGTGAAACCATTTCTCGGCCGCACGTTTCTCCCTGGTGAAGACAAGCAAGGCGCGGCGCCGGTGCTTCTGCTGAGTTACAACTTCTGGCAGAAAAGTTTCGCGAGCGATCCGAACGTCGTCGGCGAGGTCTTCCAAATGAATGACAAGCCGCACACC
Source organism: Chthoniobacterales bacterium (assembly GCA_036270255.1). GTDB lineage: Bacteria > Verrucomicrobiota > Verrucomicrobiia > Chthoniobacterales > UBA10450 > AV80. The sequence continues at coordinate 9,167 of DATBCW010000058.1, read as the reverse complement.
GTCGTCGGCGTGCTCCCGCCTTTGCCCGCCTTTCCGAATCTCGACCAAGTTTTCATGCCGGCGGCCGCCTGTCCGTTTCGGGGTGCGGATCGCGTTCTGACGAATCGCAACGGCCGCATTATCAGCCACGTCTTTGCGCGATTGAAAGATGGCGTCACGCCGACCCAGGCCGGGGATGACGCTCAACGCGTCGGCGCCGAACTGGCGAGCGCGTATCCGCAAAATTATCCGGTCAGTGACGGTTACACCGTCCGGATGCAACCGGTGAACGACGACTTCACCGGCCGATCGCGCACGCCACTCTATGTGTTGCTCGCGACATCGGCGTTCGTCCTCCTGATTGCGTGCGCCAACGTCGCTAATCTTTCGTTGTCCCGTCTCGTCCTGCGCGATCACGAGCTGGCGATGCGCGTTGCCTTGGGCGCCGGTCGCGGCCGAATTCTTCAGCAACTGATTACAGAAAATTTGTTGCTGGCTGCGTTGGGCGGCCTCGCCGGGTTGGCCTTGGCGGCTTGGGGACTCGAAGCGTTGAAATCCTACGCGGCTGCTTTTCTTCCTCGCGCCGATGAAATTCGGATCAGCGCGCCGGTTCTTATCTTTACCGCTGCAATCTCGCTGCTGACCGGACTTCTCTTCGGTTCATGGCCGCGATTGCCGGGTGTCGGCGCGCTCTTTGGTTCGCTCAAGGACGGCGCTCGCGGGTCCGGCAGCCAGGGCGGGCGGCTGCGCGGATTGCTAATCATCGGACAAGTCGGGGTATCAGTCCCGCTGCTGGTCGGCGCGGTTCTCGCCGCGCGCAGCCTTCTCCAGTTGCACCAGGTCGATCCTGGCGTGGACACAAATCACGTTCTCGCCGCAAGCCTCAGTCTCAACTTCACCAAGTACAACACGTTCGAGAAGCGGCTCGATTTTTGGGACCGAAACTTGAATGAAATTCGACAGTTGCCCGCCGTCGAATCGGTCGCCGTCTCTGGCAGTCTGCCCTTGAACGGTCTTGCGAACAATCCATCGACGTTCGCGATTGAGCACCGTGACGTGCAGGCGAACTCGGCCTCGGCGGCGGCGTTTGTTCTCATCAGCAGCGAAGATTATTTCAAGACGGTCGGCGAGCCTCTCCTCCGCGGCCGTTTCTTCCAGAGTGGCGACACGCGGGAAGCGCCGCAGGTCGTGATTATCAATCAATCGCTCGCCAGCCGTTACTGGCAGCGTCAGGATCCGATCGGACAGAGAATCACGTTCGACAACGGTGACCACTGGGCCACGATCGTTGGCGTGGTTGCGAATGCCCGCTCGCAAATAGATTCCCCGCCGCAGGACGAAATTCACTTTCCGCTAAGGGCCGGGAACGCGTTGGCGGCTGGCGCGCTTGTCGTTCGCGCGCATGGCGCACCGACCGGATTGCGCCACGAACTGCGCCAAGCCATTCGGCGCGTCGATCCCCAACAGCCTGTCACCCGGATCGAGACGCTCGATCAGGTTCGCACCCGCGCTCTCGCTTCACCGACTCTGATCGCGACGCTGCTGGGCCTGTTTGCGCTGCTCGCTCTCGTGATCACGGCGGCCGGTATCGGAGGAGTGCTCGCGTTTTCGGTGAATCAGCGAACCCAAGAAATCGGAATCCGGATGGCGCTGGGCGCAAGTCGCGGCGCGGTTTTGCAAATGGTTTTGCGACAAGGATTGCTCCTGGTCTTGATCGGACTCGCGGGAGGAACAATCGCCGCGCTGTTTCTGGTGCGACTGATGAAAGAAGTCTTGTACGGAATTTCTCCGAACGATCCGCTGACATTTCTGGCGGTCGCCGCCGTGCTCCTGGCGGTGGCTGCGCTCGCCTGTCTGCTGCCCGCGCGTCGGGCGACCTCTGTAAATCCGATCGCGGCCCTGCGCGCCAACTAACAAATCATTTATGAACAGACGAAAATTTCTCACCCGCTCGCTTACGTTAGGCGGCGCTGCGGGCCTTCTTCCGATCGCGAGCGTCATCGCGGCTGAGGACTCGGCCAAAGGATTGGTCGTCGAAAAATCCAAGCTGGTGCCGCCGCCGAATGGAAGCATCCCGGTCGCGGTCCTGATCTCGGCTAATGTCAACGTCATCGACATGTCCGGTCCATGGGGAGTGTTCGAGAGCGTGCAAATTCCTAACGCGAACGAACCGCCCTTTCATTTGTTCACCGTGGCGGAGACGGCGGAGGTGGTGAGTTCCGGAAGCGGATTGAAGCTGATGCCGCACTACACGTTCGACAATGTCCCCGAAGTGAAAGTCGTAGTCATCCCGGCGCAACGCGGTTCCGATGTGATGCGCGAATGGTTGCGAAAAATTGTAGGGAAAACTGACGTAACCATGTCGGTTTGCACCGGGGCATTTCAGCTGGCAAAGGCCGGATTGCTTTCGGGCAAGTCGGCGACAACCCACCATGACTCTCTCGACCGGCTCGAACGGGAGTTTCCGGATATTCATGTGAAACGAGGCGTGCGCTTCGTCGAGAGCGACAAAATCTCGACCGCGGGCGGGCTAACGTCGGGAACCGATTTGGCGTTGCGAGTCGTCGAGCGTTACTTCGGCCGCGAAATAGCGAAGACCACTGCGGCCTACATGGAATACGACGGCAAAGGCTGGATCGTCTGATTGTTCGCGCGCCCTGCGAATTCGGAGGCTACCACGACAACTGCGCGGCGATTGATTCTTGCGCGAGGTTCGGTTATTGGCATCGGCCTTGTTTTCCCTCTGCCGATCCCAACTTGCCTCAATTTTTCTCACGGTCGCAGTGGCGGTCGTCACTGGTGCGAGCGGCCACGGCGCACCGACGCCACCGCCCGCGCTCAAAGAAGTCTCGTTCGCGATTGCGCCTGCGCCCGGCTGGGTGAAAAACTTCGAGCCGTTATCAAAAGAAAATGACGGAGATAGCGGCGGCATTTCCTATTTGCTGATCGACCGGCAGGATAATGTCGGTCAGCAGGAGGCTTTTTATCACGAGGTCCGCCAGGTGACTTCAGACAACGGTGTTCAAAACGGCGCCTCCGTGACGGTTTCTTTCGATCCGGCGTACCAGGAGCTGATTTTTCATCTTCTACGCGTCACTCGCGGCGGTGCAGTGACGAACCGGCTGGATCGTTCTGGGATCAACTTGTTCCGGCGCGAGAAGGACATGGAATCGTTTCTCTACGATGGCTCCTACACCGCGCAGTGCGAACTGGAGGACATCCGCATCGGCGACGTCATCGAGTTTGCCTACACGATCAAGGGAGCCAATCCCGTAAAGGCCGGCCGTTACTCGAAAACTTTTTATACGGACTGGAGTTTTCGCGCGCACCGCATCGTCACGCGGCTCTTGTATCCCGAACAAAGACGGCTTCGTTTTCGGACGCAGAACCGTGTTCTGAAACCAGCGATTACTTCCGCGAAAGGAACGACCGAATGGCTTTGCGACCAATCGGAAGTCGCCGCGCGTCGGACCGATCCGGACGTGCCGCCTGATTACGATCCCAACGGCCAGGTCCAATTCACCGAATTCGAAAGCTGGCGCGACGTGGTGGATTGGGCGGTCCCCCTTTTCCAAGCCGAAACGTCACGATCGTCCGAGCTGGAAGCGGAAGTCCGGAAGCTTCGGCAGATCGCGGATATGGAAGCACGAGTCCTGGCGGCACTGCGCCTGGCGCAGGAAGAGGTGCGTTACCTTGGCATTGAGTCCGGAGTCGGCTCGCATCGGCCGACCGCGCCGAGCGAAGTATTTCGACGTCGTTTTGGCGATTGCAAAGACAAGGCGCTGTTACTGGTCACGCTCCTGCAGCAAAGTAGCGTGGAAGCAGTCCCCGCCCTGGTCAGCACGTCTTATCGCGGAACGGTCGCGGAACTCCTGCCTTCGCCGGACGATTTCAATCACACGATCGTGCAGGTGAAAATCGGCGACAAGACTCACTGGCTTGATCCAACGCGGACGGCCCAGCGCGGGCCGCTCTCCCAACTTTACCTACTCGACTTGAAGGCGGCCTTGCCTGTCCGGCCGGGTTCGGCAGCGCTCACCAGCTATTCGCCGCCGCCCGATTCGCTGCCGCGCAAGACTGTTACGGAAAATTTTCGCGTGCCTCCGCCCGGCGAAACGGGAGAGCTGGAAGTAATCACGGAAGCGGAGGGGCTTGCGGCCGAGAGAACGCGGTCGTGGTTTCAGGAGAGCGGCCGGGACAAAATCGAAAAACAATATCTCCAATATTATGCCCGCCGGTTCCCGCACATTTTGGTAAGGAAGCCGCTGGTTTACGAAGAGATTCCGGAGGGCAATGCCTGCCGAACGCGCGAGTTTTATTCAATCCCCAAGATCTGGACGTGGAACGAAGAGGAGAACAAGAACGAGTTGTCGCTGTATCCCGGTGACATTGCCGAGCCGATGGGTTCGCCCGGGCCGGGCCAACGGGACGACCCACTGTCGCTGTATTATCCCGTCAACGTCACGCAGATCATCAACGCTCAGATGTTCGACCCATGGTCCCTCACGGTGAAGAACCATTCGCTAAAAAATGCGTTTTATCGCTACAGCGATGACGCAAAGGTAGATGGTCGTCGCGTTACTCTTACATACACTTACGAGGCGTTGGCAGACCGAGTCGCGCCCGGTGACCTGGCGACCTACAATGCCGGACTCTCGAAGCTAAAGGATTCGCTCGGCTACACGCTATATTTCCAGAAACCAGGTGGCAGGTTCGATGTGCGAACCTGGTTGCGCTCCTTTAATTGGTTGATCGCTTTGCTGACCGGCGGCCTTGGTTTGGTGCTGGTCGTCCTGTGTGTGTGGTATTTCTTCCATACCAAGCGGGAAGTGCCGCTGCCAATTCCAGCGGCAACGCTGCCGCAAAAACAGGGCCTCGGCGGCTGGCTCGTCCTCGTCGGAATCCACCACGTGGTTCGTCCCTTCATCTATCTCTCTGCCTTGATCACGGTGTTTCCGGCCGTCTTTAACGACGAAACGTGGCGCGCCGTGACTGAACCGGGCGGCACCGCCTTCAATCCGTATTGGAAGCCCGCGCTCTTGACTGAACTGTTCGCGAATCTGGCGTGCTTCATTGTCTCCGGATTAATGATTTTGCTTTTCTTTCGGAAACGCGCGGCCTGGCCGCGGAGCTACGCCGCGTTCCTCATTTTTATCTGTGCAGTCACAGTCACAGATTTGCTTCTCGTCCAAATGGTCCCGGCGGCGAAAGCCGCAGTCGAGGGAAATGTTCGCAGCGTCGTGTCGGTGATTGTCGCTGCGGCGATCTGGGTGCCGTACTGTTTCGTATCCAAAAGGGTGAAGGCGACCTTTCGGCGGTGACGCCACGCTGTAGTATTCTCTCTCATGAATCCCGACGACGTTTCTTCGATCGACGCCATCATCAACGCCGCTTATGACGTCATTTCCGGTCCCGCCGGAAAACCGCGCGATTGGGAACGCGAGCGCTCGTTGTTCTTTCCCGGCGCGCGCGTCATTCCGACGGCGAGCAAAGCGGGGGACAACGAATCGAAGCTGACGCCGCTGTTGCTTGACGTGGAAGGTTACATCGAGCGCGTCGAGCCGTTTTTTCGCGAGCAGGGATTTTACGAGACCGAAGTCGCCCGGCGGACGGAAGAGTTCGGCCAAATGGCGCAGGTCTGGAGCACGTACGAGTCGCGGCATTCGATGGATGAACCCGAGCCGTTCATGCGGGGGATTAACAGTTTCCAGTTGTTTAACGATGGCTTGCGCTGGTGGATCGTTAGCATTTTTTGGCAGCACGAAAATGCGGCCCATCCGCTGCCGGCGCGATATCTTAGCTAGGTCGAGGGGCGCGGTCGCGCCGCATCATACAGAGCGCCGTAAAGTTGATCGAGATCGACCGGTTTTAACAGAACGCCGACTGCGCCGGTGGTATCGATATACCGTGGCAATCCAGAAACGAGGATCACGCGGGCATCGGGATATTTTGCGACGATGTTACGACAAGCCGTTGCTCCGTTCAGCTTCGGCATTTGATAATCCATGAGCAGAACGTCGGGACGATGCCGTCCGTAGGCTTGAATGGCTTCCAGGCCCGACGTGACGACCTCGACTACTTCATGCTGGCAACGACGGACAAGGTCGGCCAGCGCTGTGCCGACGCCTCTTTCGTCGTCCGCGATCAAAACGCGCATGGTAGGAGGGTAGCGGAAAGCGATTTGTTCGCCGAGCGAATTTCGGTGTCGAGACTGCTGGAGTTTTGGTAAGCGATGCGCAAAGTGAAAGCCGTCATGAAAAGATCGTTCGCCGTCTGGCTGTTGGCCGCCGAAGCCACGATCGCGAGTGCGGCGACGCCCCTGAATCCAAGAGCGCTCCAAGCGGCGGCGGCATATTCGCGGAGCGCGGGCGGGACTTCTTTTCTCGCGGTCCAAAATGGGGAGACGATTCTGGAACAATCCGCAAGCGAGCCGCACAAAATCTATAGCGGGACAAAGGCGTTCTGGTGCCTGGCTGCTTTGGCTGCAGCTGAAGATGGATTGCTCAGCCTCGACGAGCCGGTGGCGAATACCATTCCCGAGTGGAAGGCCGATCCGCGCAAGGCCCGCGTCACGATTCGGCAGCTGCTCGATTTTTCGTGCGGGCTCGAGCCGGTTTTCTCGCTGCACGGCGACAATCCGGGTAATCGCGACGCGATTGCGATTCGAGCGCCGCTCGTGGCGAGTCCGGGCAGCGCGTTCATTTACTCCCCGAGTCCGCTCCAGGTTTTTCATGCTGTCCTGAAAGAGAAGCTTCAGGGTGAATCGCCGACTAGTTATTTGGAGCGGCGCGTTTTGCACCGGCTTGGGCTCGGGTCGCAACGTTACCTGACCGATAGCGCGGGCAATCCGTTGCTCGCGTCCGGTTGGCTCTTGAGCGCGCGTCAGTGGGCGAAGATAGGCGAGGTGGCGCTGCACGGCGGTGCGCCCGTGGTTAGCGCGGGTTCGATGGCACAATGCTGGCGCGGTTCAGGTGCGAACCGGGCCTACTCGTTAGGCTGGTGGAATAATCGGGGCGCGCCCGGCGGTCGTGAATTCGATATCGAAGCAGCGCTGATTCCGAAGTGGCAACGCCAAAGCTGGGGAGGGACCGTGCTTTGTCGCAACGCGCCCAGTGATGTAGTCGCGTGTATCGGATCTTTCTATCAACGGCTTTACGTAATTCCCTCAATGAATTTAGTGGTCGTCCGCCACGGTTCCGGCCGCAAATTTTCCGACGCGCAGTTCTTGCGTTTGTTGGTAGGGAGGTAGCATTTCCTTGTAGCGACGCCGCTCTGTTGGCGTACGAACGCCTGATCAAATGCCCAGCGTGCTTTCGGCGACAGAGCGCCGTCGCTACAGTTTCGGCGTCACGACGATGAGCGACGACCGGCTGGGCTGCCACTGATACCCGAAGCTGAAAGGCAACGGTGGCGGCCCGCTGGCCGCGTTATCCTTCGCCAGATCGGGCTGAACGTTCTTGAGAAATCGTTTAATCGGGCCCGGGTAGTGCCCGTAAAAACGCACATTCCATTTGTTGTTTGAGAAGAACCGATACGGAATTCCGGAGTCGTCCTGGAGAATGACTTTGCTGTGGGCGAGAAGGTAGCCGCGCACCTGGGAAAAATTATCGGAGTGCATGAGGTACGACGCCGCTTTGAGCAACGTCACGCCCTGGCCCTGTTGTTCGCAGAATTTTCCGAAGTTCGGATTCACTTTGATGGCCCAGTCCGCCAGGTCGGTCGTGAAATAGAAAAGCGTCTGCGGCCGTCCGGCCGATCCGGTAAACGTGATCTTCACGCCGGGCGTGGTCCCTTTGCCTTCGGGAACAAACGCGCCGGTCTTATCGAGCGCCACCAGTTCCACCGAATTGATCGTGCAACCGGCGCGCGCCAGGAAAACGTAGAGCACCGGCAGCGTTCCGGTCAGTTGCTGCTGCCGCAGGTCGACCTTCATGTTTTTCGTGATGAAAAAACTCCAGCTCAGGACCGAATCGAGCGATTTACGAAGGTTCGCGAGCGCTGAAGGCAGCACGTGCGCCGGGATCTTTGCCATATCGGGAATCGGGCCCACGGGTTCGGTCCCGCAAAGAATGTAAGTGCTGGCGTTTGGAAAGAAGGCGTTCGCGTAGAGAAAGTCCGGGCCGCTAAACATGTAATACATCGGGCCGCTGTCCTGATAGGCGGGGCCGAGCGCTTGCGGCGCCCACTCGCGAATTTTAGCCAGCTGGCGTTCGTCGAATTGTTTCCACGCACGATCGAGATCGGTCGCGTGAGTTTTCCATCCGGTGCCGTTCGCAAAGCTCTCGAGCGGCGTGCCGGCGATCGGAAGACCGGCAAGGAATTTCGCGGTCGCGTCCGGATTTGGCTCCGCCGCATAAGCGCTCCCCGCGACCAGCGCGCCGAGGAGAAGAAATCGTTTTAGGCGCAGCAAGCGAGAAACCCTACTTTCGGGTCGCGAGCATCAGGAGCCCGCGATCTTTTTGCCAATGATAACCGAACGCGAACCCGAGGTCGGGCGGCGGCGGGTCTCGTTTGTAAATCGCGGCCAGATCGGGCTGATCGTATTTGGCGAACATTTCCTCGTGCGGCACGAAATGGCCGTAGAAATCGACCTTCCAATTTTTTGGAAACGCGCGGAGCGGAATCCCGGAGTCGTCCTGCACGATGACGCGGCTGTTGTTCAGAAGAAAATTGCGGACGCCATTGAAGCCCTCCGTGTGCATGAGGTAGGACGCGGCTTTGAGCAGGCTGACGCCCGGTCCTTGCTTCGCGCACCATTTCAAGAACGGACTCTGGCCCCCGCCGGAAAGATCGGTCTTGAAGTAATAGAGGGTCTGGGGAGGTCCGCCGCGGATTGTGGTGAAGGTAATCTTCACGCCTTCGGCCGGGCTCTTCACGTAGGTCGTGTCGAGCACAGTGCAATTCATCCTGGCGAGAAAAACGTAAAGAATCGGGAGCGTACCGCCGAAGTTCGGACCACTCAGATCGGTCCGCATATCTTTCGTGATGAAATAATGCGTTTGAAGAACGGTGTGCATCGATTGGCGCAACGCATTGAGATCGGTTCGCATCGTCGCTCGGTCCATCTTTGTGATATCGGGCACCTGACCGACCGGCTCGAGTCCGGCGAGGATGTATGTTTTCGCCTGCGGGAAAAACAGGTTCGCGTAGAGGAAATCCGGCCCGCCAAACATGTAGTAGCAGGTGTT
>DATBCW010000057.1:0-29033 GCA_036270255.1 Chthoniobacterales bacterium | reverse complement strand
CGTCGTAGTAATATTGGACGACGCGGCCATCGCTGCTCTGCACATGGTCGATATTGTGCTCTGGACGGCCTTGCCATTGTGGCCAGGGATCGAGTTGATATACGATTTGCAACCAGCGCCCACCAGGCTCCTGGATAGTATTCAGACTGCCGTCGTCGTTATAAGCCAGCGAAGTACGTTGCCCATAAGGATCGATAATTCCCGTCGCTAGGTATCGGTAACCGGAAAATGGGGAATAGAACGGAGTAGCGGTAAATTCAACCTTGCCTCCATCCGGCAGGAGAAGATAGGCCAAATTGGTGTTCAAATCGAGTGGCTTGAATCTCTCTCGCACGCCCGGCGTAGCCCGAAAGCAAGAATCGTCGGCCGAGGGGGTGAAGATTATAAGGCGGCCATCCGGAAAGGCGACATTATATTGGGTGGGTTGGCCGAGTCCAAAGGAGATATCCAAATACCAACTATAAGAGTGGCGCCACCATCCTCCTTCGCCAAACTGATAGTCGGAGAATACCTCATAACCACGGCTATTGGCGACTCGGGAAAAAGCCAGCGGGTACGCGCCAACACTTCCAGGCACGACGAGGTCGGTGACGGCTCGCCGCGCGTTGCCCGTGTAGGGATCGTAAGAACATCCGGTGGTAATGTTCCCGTTAAAAATACCGGCTGGACCGGTCGGGTTATCATTGCCTATTTGAGCATCAATCAGTCTCGGGAAGAGGATGGCAATTGCTACTGCACCAGCCAACAAACTGCGCGATTTATGAGTAGTCATTCGGAATTCCTAGTGATTGGGATTGACGATCGGTCGCTTGTTTCCCGGATGTCCGGGGTCGGTAATCCAAAACTGCAGCGTCAATGGCCCGGCTGAGCTCGATACGAGAATGCGATAAAGTCCCGGCTTACCAGGAGCATGGAATTGAAAGGAATGGATGGCGTCCGCTCCAATGCCTTTACCCTTCGTCCCGCCGGTAATCAGGCCGCCATCCAATGCCTGCACGCTTAACGCCTTGGTCGTGGGATTACTTGGAAATTGAACGGCGATCTCGGCTGTCTCGTGAATACGGATTCCGACCATTTCAAAGCGACCATCGGCGGCTCGCGCCGTCGCTGACTGCGCACCCGGGAAGATGATCGTGGCGATCGCGTAATTCAGCGGGGGCCTAACGCCAGGGCTGGGCAAGGGTAACGGCGGTATTTCGGCGAATGATCCGATTGGGTCCGCGAAACAAACGCCGACGAGAAAAGTCAGCCCAAAAGAGCGCCAGGAAAATTTCATGGCGCTGCTTTTCCGCCATTTTGCTCGTTCGCGGCTAGACAAACAAAAAGCGAACACTTAGAAAACAGATACAGAACACAATCCCTCGCCCCTCACCCCGGCTCATGGCTCGAAAAAAAATCCCTCGTCGCCTGTCGCCTTTGCGCGGAAAACTCGTCCGTTCCGGAGTCGATATGAAAACGGACCAGCTCTCGGAAATCCTCCGCCAAACGGCGCGCCAACAGCAGACAGAAAAACCACAAGTTTTTTATGCGTTGCGGGAAGTCGCGAAGCGTTTTGGTGTTTCGCTCTCTATGGCAGCGGCTGTTTATCGTCAGCTTGAAAGCGAAGGTCTGCTCACCCGTCTCCGGGGATCGCGAACACTCTTGAAAGGACTGGACACTGGCCGCCGGATCGAAGTGCACAGCATCGTTGGTCTGCCAATGCCGCTCTCGTCTTTCTTAACGCGGCAGAAATGCCGGATGTTTTTTATATCCACACGGCGCGTGCTGCGCCGCCGTGGCTTCATGACAGCTGGAGTTTTCTATGAGACGGAGGAAGCGCGCCCGGATTTTCTTTTGGAGAGAATCAAACACTGCAAGGTGGATACGGTGCTTTGGTATCAGCCGGATCACTGCGCCAGGGAAACTGCGCGGCTCCTCCAGGACAATGGCATCCGTGTGATCGGTGTGGCCGACGGCGGTTTGCCGCCGCTGTCATGTCGGTTTGAAATTTCGCGCGAAAAAGCGGCTGAGAAGATTCTGCACAACTGGAAGATGAGCGATGCCATTCGAAAGGTGAGCGTGGTTCACGCTGTCCGGCGATCGGCTATCGAAGAAGAACGGCTGGAAGGGCTTCTCCAGAGTGCGGGTTGGGACTATGAATTTGAGGAGGCGGGGCGAGCGGATTACGAAACGCTTTTACGCGGGTTGGCGGCAGAGCAAGAGCGGGGGATCATCCTCCTTGGCGCGGCCGCATCACTCTTCGCCTTTCGGGTGCCTGATCTTCTTACCGCCCTAATGAGTCGGCGCCGCGTCGCATTGGTCGATGGACCCGTCAGTCTGCCATTCGGAAACGCTTCTTTCGTACGAGTCGACTTGGCCGCCGCCGATTGGGAAGCCGTGGCCAACGGCATTGCGGACGAGCTTCTGACCGGGGAGGCGTTCGCGCGATCCCGCCCAACTGTTTTTCAAGCGACTGCTTACCTGCAAGCGCCTCTCAGCGAATTTTCGCAGGCCATTTAAACCAGATCCGCGAAGCTGCGATAGAGAGCGGTGCGGGTTCGCTGTGCGGTTTTGCCTGTCACTTCGAACGGCTCATTCATCAGGTCCAAGGCGAAGGGGACGAGGGCGCTCGTGTCGGGAGGCAACTCGATGGCGCCGATGTGGAACGAGCGGATTTTGCGGAAGGGCCAGCGGTCGAAGAGCCATTCGGCGCCATAGGGATTGGCGTCGATTTGTTTGCCGGCGGCGCGTTCAATCTGGCCGAAGCTGCCAAGCTGAATGTCGTGCAACACAATCCAACCGCGCGATTGAATGTACGGAGCGAGGCGAAGCACGTCGAGCAGCGGCCAGGGGTGACGATGATCGGCGTCGATGAAAGCGAGACCGAATTCCCCGGGCTCAGCGATCTCGCTGACGACATCGGATTCGCAGCCGGTGTGAATGCGGACGTTGGAGACGAGATCGGGAATCAGATCGGGAATCTCGAAACCGACCGGCCGGGATTCATCGATGATGCACTGGGTATGATTATCGATTGTTTCCACAGTGAACCCTGGTTGCGGTCCATGTCGATGATGGATCGCGGCCGCGATGATGGCGGTGGAGAAGCCGGTGAGCGTTCCGATCTCAATGACCCGGCGCGGGGCGAGAATGCTCACCAGACAAGTGAGAAAGAAATAATCGCGCGAGCCGATCCCGCCGGGATAACGGGCACGGTCCAGGTGCACCATCCGGTGGAGAAATTCCACTTCGCCACGCGCCGGAATTTTTCCCCGGTGCCCGAGTTCCTCGGCTAACTGCCGATACTTGATCTCGAATTGCTCCCAGTTCTGGAACTCGCCAATGTCGAAACAGCGCCCGGGAGAAGCAGCGGCAGGTTCGCGCACGGCGCGGCGAACCTTACACAAAACTTCGAAGCGACGTCCCGGGGGCGCGGCATGCCAGATATCGAAAGCTTGGCCGAGAGAAAGTTTCAAGCCGGCTAGAACTTGAGCGAGGGGGAGAGAAGATGCGTCCACCACGCGAAGAGGAGAAAGATCGCGCTGGCGAGGAAGAGCAATGATGTATGGACACGCACCCACCAACCAAGACTTGCCTGGCGCCAAAATCTTACGACAGCAAACGCCATGATCGCGAGACCCGCCGTGGCCATCCATCCAAGGATGTGCGCGGTATTCAGCCACGGATCGATTCCGTCGCCGAGAAAACCGATATTTTTGTCCGCCAAACTGAGCGGCAAAACGATTAGCGACACACTCACAATCTGGAGAAGACCGACGACGCGAATTATTAGGTAAAGGACGCGATCGCCCGTGTTGGTGAAGAGCGGTCGGGCGTAACGCTTCCGCACCAAAGCGGCGACCGGCCAGAAGAGCAGGGTTAGAACAAGCAGCGCGAGACATGTTCCGACCACCGGCAGCAAGACCTTTTTATTTCCAAGGCCACTGACGCGTTGCGCTAATTGGATCGGCATCGCCGGCAACATATCAACGACGACGCCGTTAGAGTTCTGGCGAAACGCGATCACATCGGGGCCGTCGACTTCGCGATAAACGAGCGGCCCGATCTCACGCCATTGCTTCAGTCCACCGCGCGGACTTTGCAGACCTTCGATCGTAAGGACACCATTCTGATCGCTCCGCACCGAAATTTGGCCTAGCAGCGCGGCGACCTTTAACAAGGTCGAATCCGCGCGCCGGCTTCCCGAATAAAGGCCGCTGACGGCGCGGCCATCGGCCTGGGCGTTTTTCAGATCGATCAGCGGCGTCGCCGAGACCGGCCCGGGAAAATAGCGATTCAAGAAAGCGCGAATGACTTCGGTCCGGCCGCCGCCCGGCCGCGACCCCGCACTGTTGTAGGAAATGAACAGCCCGACTCGCGCATCCGGCATCAGGATCATGTCGCTATGGAAAAAAATCGTGTCGCCGCCATGGCCCACGATGCGCTGCCCGTTCATGGAATATTCCATCAGGATCAATCCGATCGCATGGAGCGCGGGGTGAAGTTCGAACTGATGCGACTCCATAGCGCGAACGCTCTCCGGTTTCAGGATTGTGGCGCCCTCCAGCGTCCCCTCACCCAGCAGCGCCAGCATAAGCCGCGTCATATCGGTCGCGGTCGCCGAGAGCGCGCCCGCCGGGGCTGTGGTCACGAACTCGAATTTTCGCGCGCCCTGGGCCGCGGCCAGATAACCGGCCGACATATTTGCTTCGAGGTCTTCCGGCAACGGTTGCGCGAAACTCGAATGATCCATGCGCAATGGCGTGAGAATGTGAGCTGTGACGTATTTTTCGAACGGTTCGCCGGAAATTCGCTCGACGATGTAACCAGCGATGGTCAGGCCGTAATTCGAATACGAGGGGACGGCACCCGGCGGAAAAATCCGGGCCGGCATCGCAGCGACGAGGTAATCTCGCAGCGGGCGCATCTCGCGCGCGCTTGGAACGAAAAGATTCTTCAGGGTCTCTTCAAACCCAGCCGTGTGGGTGAGAAGCCGCCGCAGCGTAATCGGCGCGTCGTAGGTCTTCGGGATCGCGAAATCGAGGTAATCGTTCACATCGCGATCGAGATCGAGCTTCCCCTGCTCCACTAGTTGCATGACCGCTGTCGCAGTGAAAACTTTGGAAATAGAACCGGGCCGGAACAAAGTCTTGTCCGCCACGACCGGTTTCTTCGCGGCAAAATCGGCAAAGCCGTAGCCCTTCGCGAGAAGAACCTGGCCGTCCTTAACCACCGAGATCACAGCACCGGCGATATCGCGGCTTTGCAATTGCGCCGGGATCAACGCGTCGAAGAATGCTTCGAGATCGGGCTTGGTTAAATCGTGCGCGACAGTGAGCTCGGGCAGCGGCGCCGCTGGTTGCAGAACCGGACCAGGCGAAAGCAACGGCGACGACGCCGGGCCTTGGGCGGGCAGCTCATCCGAAAAAGCAAAGAACAGACACAGCAGGAGCGCGAAACGAAATGAGCGGATCTTCACTCGGCCAAACCTGATCGGACACCCCGATGGTAGCAAGCGATCTCGCAACCTTTAGTGCATTCTTAGTTTGTATAGGCCGGACAGACCGATTATAACGCGCCGAATCGCCAAACTTCTCATGTCCATCAACTCGTATCGATTAGCGGCTGTGACCTTGATCGCGCTCACGGCCATCGGTTTGTTTCCGCGCCGAGCGGACGCGTTCGCCTACAACGTGAACCTGATCCAGAACCCGAATGGCGATCTCGATACTGGTTCGACCGACGGCTCTCATGTCGCCGTAACAAATTGGGCGACGAGCAGCGCGTTCACTGTGATTAAATGGGTCGCAGGTGGAGGCTATCCGATCAACACCGATCCCGGCCCGTCCGATCGCGGCGCTAATTTTTTCGCGGGAGGTAATGGCGCGGCCGTCAGCACTGCCACCCAACAGATCGATCTCAGCGCGAACGCCGGCGACATCAATTCGGGAAACGTTGTTTACAATCTCACCGGTTACTTTGGCGGTTTCTCATCGGACAACGACAACGCGACCCTGACGGCCACGTTCTTCAACATCAGCAATACCATTCTCGGCGCGGTCACCACCGGCGACGTGACGGCGAGCGACCGGACTAATGCGACCGGACTGCTTCAGCGCACCGCCAGCGGAATTATCCCGGTGAATGCGACGAAGGTCGTGCTCACGCTAACGATGACGCGTTTGAACGGCAGCTCGAATGACGGTTACGCCGACAGCTTGGATTTTAGATGCACCCTTGGTGGTGCATCGACCACGAATTCCAGCTTCGTCCAAAACGGCACGACCGTCTCGAGCGCGACTGGCTCGTGGAGCGATTCCACGCGGTGGTCGACAGGACAGGTCCCGAATAATGCCAATGGAGTTTTTTACAACGCCACCATCAATGCGTTGACCTTGAGCGGACAGCTCAGCAACGAAAATCGGACGATCACCCGGCATTTCGGAGCGGTCCGGCTCGACACCACAGTTACAATCTCAAACCTGACTCTGGTCGACGCTGGATTGACCGACGGCGGCCCAACCGGCTCCGACCACGAGCACGACCTGACTGTCCTCGGGACCACCACCGATCAATCGGTCCAGAATCTGGCGGATAATCCCGGGTTCAATATTGAAACCCACAACGCGCAGGCAACCGTCTCGTTAGGTAATTTTACGAACTTTTCCGGCGGCACCTTGAGCGGCACAAAAATACGACTCTTTGCGGGCGGGCCGGCGGCCACTTTGCAATTCAAGGGCGCAGACATCACGACGTTGAACGCGGGCGTGAACCTCATCGGGTCGAACACGCACATCATCGATGAAAATGGGAATAACGGATTGCGTCACCTGGCCACGATCGGTCCCAGCGGCTTTCTCTCGACGTCGGCATCCGATTTTGTGAATGCGGGAAACCTGACGGTGAATGGCAGCCTGGGCATAAGCGACTCGGGATTGGACTCGAGCTTCACCGTCGCCGGCTCGTTGACGAACTTCGATTCGGGAACACGCACCTTGACCGGCGGCTCGTTCGGCGTGCAACGCTTTCTCGGGACGCCGGCGACCAAGGTCATCCTTCGCTTCCCGAATGCGGACATCGTCAACAATGCTTCGTCGATTTCCATTACCGGTCCCGCCTCGCAGATCCTCGATCAGAACGGCAACGATGGCCTCCGCAATTTCGCTCACAATCTCGCCGGCGGTGTCCTGTTCTTCACCGACCACAATTTCACCACAGCCGGCGCGTTCACCAACGACGGCGACCTCAGACTCGACGCGCAAAGCCAGGCGACCACCTTCACGGTGAGTGGATCGCTGACGAATTTTGACGGCGCGACTCGGACCCTGACCGGCGGCTCGTTCGAAGTCTTCGGCACCTCCTTCAATTCTTCCATGGCGACGCTCAAATTTCAGGGCGCCGACATCGTCCATAACGCCAGCTCGATCACCATCGGCGCCCCGGCCGCAATCATGGATTTATCGAACAACGATGGCTTGCGAAACTTCGTGGACAACAAAAGCACCGGCTCTTTTTCGCTCGTCGGCGCGGCGTTTACCGCACCGTCGGATTTCACGAACGCTGGAACCGTCTCGCTTTCCAACTTCGATCCGTCGCAGGTCTTCACCGTCGCCGGCGGACATAGTTACATCCAAACCGGCGGTGACACCTCACTCTTCGACAGCATCCTGACCGCGGCGAACGTGTTGATCCAAGGCGGAATCCTGCATCGCGGCGGCACGATCAACGGCAATGTCAATGTCACCCGCGGCACGATTGCGCCGACCAGCGGCGGCGGCGGTGGCACTGTTAATCTTGGCGGCTTGATCATCGTGGTGCCCGGTAGCACCGACATTCCCGGCCCGGACACAATGACGATCAACGGTAATCTGAATCTTGGCGCCGACGCCCACTTGTCGCTGGTCATCCGCAACAACACGGCGGGCGAATTCGACACCATGAATGTGAGCGGCTCCGCGAACTTCGGCGGCACCCTCGACGTGAGTTTCGTGAATGGGTTTCAGCCCGCGCCTAACGACAGCTTCACCGTCCTTACGGCCGGTCCGAATATCACCGGCGCCTTCATTAACGCCGCCAACGGCGCGCGTTTCCCAACCACCGACGGGCGCGGTTCGTTCATCGCGACTTACAGCGACAACCATCTGGTGCTTTCGAATTTTCAAACCAAACCGCCCGATCAACTCCTGAACATTTCGACGCGGATGCGCGTGCTGACCGGAAATAATGTGCTCATCGTCGGCTTTATCATCACAGGGACCGATCCGAAGAAAGTGATCATTCGAGGGATCGGCCCCTCGCTAAAGAATATTGGCCTCCAAGGCGCGCTCGCAGATACGACTCTCGAGTTGCACACGGGCGGCACCCCGATAACGAATGACAATTGGAAGATCGACGATCAAACGGGCCAATCTCAGGAAGCCGCCATCCGCGCTACGACGGTCCCGCCTTCCGATGATTTGGAATCCGCGTTAGTCGTAACCCTCAATCCCGGCACCTACACCGCGATTCTCGCAGGCAAGAATCAAACGACCGGGATTGGCGTGGTGGAAGTGTACGATCTCGACCCGGCCGCCAATTCTAAGATGGCGAACATCAGCACCCGCGGTTTGGTAGATACCGGCGATAACGCAATGTTTGGCGGTTTCGCCGTGGGAGGTAATGGAGGCGGCGCGGCCAAAGTGATCATCCGCGGTCTCGGTCCCTCGTTGGGCATCGACGGGGCGCTCGCCGATCCAATCCTCGAATTACATGATGCCAACGGCGTGATCGCCACGAACGATAATTGGAAGGATAGCCAGAAGAGCGACGTGGAGGCGTCGACAATTCCGCCTCCGAACGACGGAGAATCGGCCATCGTGCGCACGCTGGTTCCCGGACTTTACACCGTGATTCTTCGCGGGGTGAACAACGGCACCGGGATCGGATTGATCGAGGTTTACGACCTGGATTAGCCGCAACTGCCCGCGAGAATCTTGCAGAAGGCGTGTTCAGCGTTGAACATTGCGCTTCCTTAACATGCGCATCCTTTCCGGCATTCAGCCCACCGGCATTCTTCATATCGGAAATTATTTCGGGATGATGCGGCCGGCGATTGCGCTGCAGGAAGCGGCGGCCAACGAAACCTTTTATTTCATCGCGGATTATCACGCGCTGACCACAATCGATAACCCCGAGACGCTGCGCACGAACAGCCGGCGGATCGCCTTGGACTTTCTCGCCTGCGGGCTCGACGTGGAGCGCGGCGTTCTTTTCCGGCAGAGCGATGTTCCGCAGGTCGCCGAGCTGACGTGGATTTTATCCACGGTCACGCCGAAAGCGCTTCTCGAGCGCGGGCATTCTTACAAAGACAAGGTCGCGCGCGGTCTGCCGGCGTCGGCCGGCCTTTTCAATTACCCCGTCCTGATGGCGGCCGACATTTTAATTTACGACAGCGACCTGGTTCCGGTCGGCAAAGACCAGAAACAGCATCTCGAGATGACCCGCGACATTGCGGTGAAATTCAATGAAACCTTTGGGTCGGAGCCGGACGGGCAAATCTTCAAGTTGCCTGAACCACAAATCCAGGCGGCGACCGAAACCGTTCCCGGGACGGATGGCCAGAAAATGAGCAAGAGCTACGGCAACACGATCGATATTTTCGGTGACGAAAAAGAAACCCGGAAACGCGTGATGGGGATTGTGACCGATTCGCAGCCGGTGGAAGCGCCCAAAGATCCGGCGACTTCGACGATCTTTCAGCTCTACTCACTCGTCGCCACGCCTAACGAGTTGTCCGAGATGCGCGAGCGCTTCACAAGCGGCGGGACGGGGTACGGTGATTTCAAAAAACAACTTTTCGCGAAGCTCTGGGAATATTTCCAGCCGATGCGCAATCGGCGCGAAGAAATCCTGAAGGATCCCGGTTACATCGACGAGGTTCTCGAGCGCGGCGCTACCCGCGCGAACACCGAGGCCGACAAAGTGATGAACCGGGTGCGCGCGGCGGTTGGGCTTTAGCTTGGAGGGACGACCGCTGTGTCGTCCTCTTTTTTGTGAAACGAACGGACTAATGGGACGACACAGCGGTCGTCCCTCCAGTCGAACTTCCCTGCTTCACCTCAGCGAAAATCAGACGACCGGCGCCGGTTTGAAGCGCGCTCGAAACGGTGACCGTCACGACCTTCCCAAGAAAGGCGCGGGCGTGATTGACGACGATCATCGTCCCGTCCGGCAAATAACCGACGGCTTGGTGCGATTCGCGGCCTTCTTTCACCAGGTTCAGTTCCAACTCATCGCCGGCGGCCGCGCTCGGGCGCAAAGCGCGCGCGAGATCGGCGAGGTTCAGCGCCGGCACCTGCTGCAATCGCGCGACCTGACAGAGCGCCTGGTCGTTGGTCAGCAAACGCGCCTGCAATAATTTCGCGCTCCGGACCAGCCGGGCGTCGATGGATAAATCGGCGTCGCCGGTCGTGTCGTGGATGGTGAGATCGAGCTCTTTCGATTTCTGGAGCTGGTTCAAAATGTCGAGGCCGCGCCGGCCGCGCTCGCGTTTTATCGGGTCGCGCGAATCGGCCAAGGTTTGCAATTCGCCCAGAACAAATCGCGGAACGATCAAGGCGCGGCTCAGGAAGCCGGTCCCAACGAGATCGGCGATGCGGCCGTCGATGATAACGTTCGTATCGACCACCAGCGGCTCGTGCTGGGTGGTCTCCCGGGCGAAGCGCACATAAGGAATGATGAGCGAGAACTCGTCGCGGTTGCTCCGCATCGCGAGCATCATCCCGAGATAACCAAACGTGCAATAAACCACGATCCGCGCCGCCCATTGCACGGTGTCGCTTTGGTAACGCAAAATATCGGAGGCGGTAAAGAGGTTCGCAAAAATCAATCCGAGGAGCAGACCGAAGGTGGCGGAAGAAAACGCGCGCAGGGAAAAGCCCTTCAGGAGGCGGTCCGCCAGGACAATGAGGAGCGCGAACACGACACCGATCATGATGCCGGGCACGTAGGTGCCGTTCGTTTCGACGGTGACGATTCCGCCGATCGCTCCGCAAAACGTCACAAACAGGACTCGCAACAAATTAACGGTGAGCAACGGGGTCATCAGGGTCGGGTGTTCTTACGGGGTGGATTCGGCTGCCGGGCTTCCTCTTTCGCGGCGCTGTCCCGGTAGAAGAGAATGCCATGCGCGCGCAGGTTGCTGACCAGCGCTTTCAGGTCGTTCGCAAAGTCCTGGTTCGTCAGCAGCGTGGCGAGTGCGCCTTTGCCGGTGGACGCTTTTTGGATCGTCTCGGTCGCGGCTTGGATCGTTTTGCGCGCGTCGGCGATTGTCGCCGGCAAGTCGTCCGCGGCTTTTTTCGCCGAGTCCATGGTCTCGCTCGCTTTGTCGAGGACGCCGTCAATCTTTTGAGTCGAACCAGCGAGCGCCGTTGTGGCCGTGTTCAAATTTGCCACGGCTGATTTGATGTTGTCCAGGTTCGCCTGGGAAAGAGCTTCGTTGTTCAGTTTTTCGATGGCGGCGTTCGCGTTTTGGACCGCGGTGCGCAGATCTTCCACAAGCGCGCCGCCTTCTTTCGTCAGATCGTCGAGGCCGGTGTCGCGCGTGCCTTCGATCACGCTGTTCTTGGGAACAAAATCCTCGGTGATGCGTTGCGGAGCGGTGACCGCAACAAAACGATCGCCGAGCAGACCGGACGAGCCCACGGTGAAACGGCTCCCGGCCGGAATTTTTACGAAACCAAAAATCCGGACCGGCACTTCCACTCCCTGACCCGACGGTGCGAGACGCGGACCGCCCGAGACGTGACCAATCTTCGCGCCCGCCAGGAGAACGTCGGAACCCTTCAAGAGACCGCTCGCGTCCGGAAATTTAATCAGCAGTTGGTAATAGGACTGGAACCCTTCACCGAGCCGGCCGAACTGAACGAGCAGAAAGGCAAGTACGCCGAGGCCGACGAGCACGAACGCGCCGACCTTCAGCTCCAGACCTTTCTCGCTGTGACGCGTTGCCATTTTCCGGGAGAGCTTTAGTTCACGACTCTATCACGTGTTCCCATCGCGTCAGCCAGATTCGGCGGTGGTTACGGGCTCGGATCGGCCGAGCATAAAATCCTGGATCAACGGGTCGCTGGAAACTTCCAGCTCCTGGGGTGTTCCGTAAAAGTAGATCTGGCCTTCGTGCAGATAGGCAATGTGATCGGCAATGTGAAACGCGCTCTTCATGTCGTGCGTCACCACGATGCTGGTGACTCCATAGCGTTTCTGGAGCCGGCGAATCAACCG
The DNA here is from genome assembly GCA_036270255.1 of Chthoniobacterales bacterium. Taxonomy (GTDB): domain Bacteria; phylum Verrucomicrobiota; class Verrucomicrobiia; order Chthoniobacterales; family UBA10450; genus AV80. Next base: position 16,793 of record DATBCW010000057.1, on the reverse strand, counting down.
GTTGATGCTGTCGGACACAACCGGATCGAGGCCCGCGGTAGGCTCATCATAGAGGACGCACGACGGCCGTTGGATGATCGAACGCGCCAGGCCAACGCGCTTCTTCATTCCGCCGCTCAAGTTCACCGGCATTTTGGTCTGCTCACCCTCGAGCTCGATGACTTCCAGCATCTCACGCACTTTCTCGGCGATTTTTTCCTGATCGCGCTCACCCGCTTCGTGCAACGGAAACGCGATGTTCTCCTCAACGGTCATCGAGTCGAAGAGCGCTCCGCCCTGGAATAAAATTCCTACCTTACGCCGGATCGCGGCGAGCTGGCGCTCGCTTAGCCCGATGATGCTTTCCCCGTCGATCCAAATCTTCCCGGCATCCGGCGTCATCAGGCCGATCAGGTGTTTCAGCAGGACGCTCTTGCCGGCACCGCTCCGGCCGATAATCACCAGCGTCTCTCCCTTCGCGACGCTTAGGTCGATTCCGCGCAGAATTTCCTGTTCGCCGAGGCGTTTGGAGAGCCCGCGAACTTCGATCATGGCGGAGCCGTTCTCGCTCATTAGCCTGCTGGGAAAATAATGTTCAGGCCCATGGTCAGGAAAAAATTGAAGATCAGCACGGCGAGCGACGCGTTAACGACCGCTTCCGTGGTGGCTTTACCGACGCCAACGGCGCCTTCTCGAGTCGTTAGGCCTTTGTGGCAGCTGATGAAGACGATCAGAAGCGCGAAGAAAAACGCCTTGGTCAACGCCATAATAATGTCGCGCAGCATCGTCCAGCGAACCATGTTCGCGATGTAATAGGTGCCGTTGACTTCGAGAAGAAAGATGGCCACGAAATATCCCGCGGCGATGCCGATCGCCACGCATTCCGCCACCAGGAGCGGCATCGACAGCATCATCGCGAGAGTGCGCGGAACGACGAGATAATCGATGGGGTGGACGGCGAGAGCGCGGAGAGCATCGATCTGCTCAGTAACCTTCATGGTTCCAATTTCGGCCGACATCGATGCCCCTACGCGCCCCGTGACCATCAACGCGGTCAGGACTGGGCCGAGCTCGCGACAGACCGAGACGGAGACCACGGCGCCGACGGCGGAACCCATCCCGAGCTTGTTAAATTGAAAATAAGTCTGGGCCGCGAAGACCGCGCCAGTGAAAGCCCCGGTAATCATGACGACGACCTGGGAGCGCAATCCAATCTCAACGACCTGTTGGAGGAACAGGCGCCAACGAATCCGGTGCGCGAAGGCGGCGCCGATCGTTTCGAAAGCGAGCATCACTACGTCGCCGGTATAAACCGCGAACGAGACCGCGCGGCCTCCCAGTGCGCTCAATAGACGAGTAAACATGCGAGCGAAGACGCGAGTTCCAGCACGCCGCCATCGTAGGAGTAACCCGAACGCGATGCAAAATCTGAAATGATTTTTTCCGCTTCCTGTTGTTGCTCCTGATCAAGATCCTGCTCCTTTTCTATGCCCATGGTTCTCCCAAGATCAGGAGCAAGATCATGATCAGGAGCAGGAGGGAATTGCGCGGACGCGTTCCCTGCGATAAAGGGAACTGTCCATGAGCAAACGCGCATTTCGATTTATTTCCGCCCTCGAAGTTTTACTCGGGTTGTTTCTTTTAGCGGGCTGCGCAACTCCGATGCCCTCAGGAATTCAGCAGGCGAAGATCGATCAGGCGGCGAAGATCGCGGAGGAACCGCCCGGCGATTATTTTATCGGGCGCCGTTATTTCAAAGCCCCAGTCTTCAAGTTCTGGGGCTACGTCCGCAAGCCGGGCCAGCCATGGAACACCGCGCAGCTCGTCGTGTTCAACGAGAAGGAAAAGCTGGCGCCGGACCGGGAGAAACTGAGCTTCGGCAGCGACAATAATTACGAATACAAACTTTACGGGACGTTCAGTGGCCAGACGGTTTACGAGCCGGCGAGCAACGGCTTTTATCCCGAATTCGTTTTGAAACGTTACGAGCTGATCTCGCAAAATCCGGCGCCGATTTTCAAGAGCCAATACAGCGACCGCGCCAAGGCCGCGCTCGGCCGTTTCCAAATCGAGAAGCCCGAGTAACTCGTGGCCGCACCCAACTCCCGCGACAAACTCGTCGAGGAGTTCCTTCGCTTTCTGGACGTGGAGCGGAATGTTTCCGGGCGGACGCTCTCGGTTTACCGGCAGGCGCTGGCCACTTTTCGCGCCGGGGAAAATTTCGGATCATGGCAGAAATGCACCGCGGACGATTTTCGCGATTACCTGTTCAGGCTGATGAAGAATGGGCAGGCGCGCTCTTACATCCGGCTTCAGTTCTCGGCTTTCCGCACGTTCTATCGGTTTCTCGTTGAACGAAAAAAACTGCTGCTCGATCCGGTCCGGCAACTGCAATTGCCGAAGGCGGAAAAGAAATTGCCGCTGGTCCTCACTCAGAAGCAGATCGAGGAACTTCTCACCGCTCCGCTGCGGGTGCCGAAAGAGAAAGCCGCGCCGAGCTGGATGCCATTGCGCGATGCCGCGATCCTCGAGCTTTTCTACAGCAGTGGTTTGCGTCTCGCGGAGCTGGCCTCGCTCAACGTCGCCGACCTCGACATTTATACCGAGTCGGTCCGCATTCTCGGCAAGGGCCGAAAAGAGCGGGTTTGTCCGGTCGGTTTGCCCGCGTTGGAAGCCGTATCGCGTTATCGGGCCGCCGCGAATATCCAGACCGGCCCGCTTTTCATCAACAAATCGCGCCGCCGAATTTCCTCGCGCTCAATCTGGCTAATCCTGAAACGGTATTTGCGGCATACGTCGATTCCGATTGCCGTGAGTCCACACAAACTTCGGCATAGCTTCGCGACTCATTTGCTCGATAGCGGCGCGGATTTGCGCAGCGTCCAGGCGCTGCTCGGGCACGCCAGTTTATCGACGACGCAAATTTACACCCACGTCACGGTGGAGCGCTTGAAGAAAGCGTACGCTGAAGCGCATCCAAGGGCATAAGAAAGTGACGAGTGACGTGTGACGAGATTATGACCGACGTTTCTCACCCACTCGTCACATGTCACTCGTCACATCTTCTAGCTTGCGCTTGCCGCTGTGCTCGCGTGCGGTTCTGCCGCTCGGAACGCTAGCTTCTCGCCGTCGACCGTCACTTCCACGGTATCGCCGGCTTTCACCGTTCCCTTGAGCAGCTCTTCCGCGAGCGGGTCTTCGAGATAACGTTCGACCGCTCGCCGCATCGGACGGGCGCCATAAGTCGGGTCGTATCCCTTGTTGATGACGAACTCGTGCGCGGGATCGTCGAGAACGATCTCGATTTCCTTCAGCTTCAAACGCCGCTTCACCTTGTTGACCTCAAGGTCCACGATCTTGAGCAAGTCGGGCTTGGTCAGGGTGTGGAAAACGATGATCTCATCGAGCCGGTTCAAAAATTCCGGCTTAAAGACGCGTTTGGTTTCCTCGAGAATTTTCTCGCGCATCGTCTCGTAATCCTGGACGTCTTTCGGCGCGCCGAAGCCCATCGTCGTCTGGCGGCGGATCAAGTCCGCGCCGACGTTCGAGGTCATGATGATGATCGTGTTCCGGAAATCGATCTTCCGGCCTAACGAGTCGGTCACTTTGCCGTCTTCAAGGATTTGGAGAAGCAAATGCATCACGTCCGGATGCGCCTTTTCGATCTCGTCGAAGAGCACCACCGAATACGGCCGACGTCGAACCGCTTCGGAAAGCTGGCCGCCCTCTTCGTAACCGACATAACCCGGAGGCGATCCGATCAGCCGCGAGGCGGTGAACTTTTCCATGTACTCCGACATGTCGATTTGAATGAGCGCATCGGAATCGCCGAACATGAATTCGGCGAGGGTGCGAGCGAGGAACGTCTTGCCGACGCCGGTCGGTCCGAGGAAAACGAATGAGCCGATCGGCCGTTTCGGGTCCTTCAGGTCCGCGCGGGAACGGCGCAACGCCTTGCTGATCGCCGTAACCGCTTCGTCCTGGCCGATGACGCGCTGCCTCAAGTCGCCTTCCATGGCGAGGAGCTTCTGGGTTTCTTTTTGCTCCATTCGCTGGAGCGGAACGCCCGTCACCTTCGAGATGATGTGCATCATGTCGTCGGCGGTCACGAGCACTTCCTTTTCTTCCCGCTCTTCGCGCCACTTCGTCAAAATGTTGTCGAGCTTTTCCTTGGTCTGCTTTTCCTTGTCGCGGAGCGACGCCGCTTTCTCGAAATCCTGGGCCTTGATCGCCGCTTCTTTTTCGACCCGGATTTCTTCGATCTCGCGCTCGATCTCTTTCACGTCCGGCGGCCGCGTCATCGCGTTGATCCGGGCCCGGGCGCCCGCTTCATCCATGACGTCGATCGCCTTATCCGGCAGGAACCGGCCCGTAATGTAACGCTCGGAAAGTTTCACCGCGGTCTCGAGCGCTTCGTCCGTCAGCTTCGCTTTGTGATGCTGTTCGTACTTCGGCCGCAGTCCTTTCAAGATCAGGATCGTCTCGTCGATCGTCGGAGCATCGACCTTAACCGTCTGGAAACGGCGCTCCAAGGCTGCGTCCTTCTCAATATATTTGCGATACTCGTTCAGCGTTGTCGCGCCTACGCATTGGAGTTCCCCGCGGCTCAACGCCGGCTTGATGATGTTCGACGCGTCCATCGCGCCCTCCGCCGAACCGGCACCGACGATCGTATGCAATTCGTCGATGAACAGGATGACGTTCTTCGAGCGGCGAATCTCGTCCATCACCGCCTTGATCCGTTCTTCGAACTGACCGCGGTACTTCGTGCCCGCGACCATCAAAGCGAGATCGAGCGTCACGACTTTTTTGTCGCGCAATAATTCGGGCACGTTGCCGTTGGAAATCTCCTGGGCCAAACCTTCCGCGATCGCGGTCTTACCCACGCCCGCTTCCCCGAGCAGCACCGGATTATTTTTCGTTCGCCGGCAAAGGACCTGGATTACGCGCTCAATTTCGTTGTGCCGTCCAATCACCGGATCCAGTTCGCCCTTCTTCGCCAGCTCAGTCAGGTCGCGACCGAACGCGCGCAACGCGGGCGTCTTCACATCCTTCTTTCCACCGGGCGAAGGCTCGCCGCCTTCCTGTTCCGATTCCGGCGGCGTAAAGTTCGGGTCGAGCTCTTTCAAAATTTCGTTCCGCGTCCGCTCGATATCGACTTCGAGACTCTTGAGCACGCGCGCGGCGACGCCTTCACCTTCCCGCAGCAGTCCGAGCAAAATGTGTTCGGTGCCGACATAAGAATGATTCAGCGCTTTCGCTTCCTTCCCCGCCAGTGCGAGCACCTTCTTCACTCGCGGCGTGTAAGGAATATTGCCGACCATCTTCGTTTCCGGCCCCGATCCAACCTGCTTCTCCACTTCCATCCGCACGGTTTCGAGATCGAGCCCCATCTTCTGGAGAACGTTGACGGCCACGCCCTGCCCCAGCTTGATCAGGCCGAGCAAGAGATGCTCGGTCCCGACGTAATTGTGATTGAAGCGGTCGGCTTCTTTTCGAGCGAGAGCCAGGACTTGCTGGGCTCGCGGCGTAAAATTATTCATTGGTTCGGTGGCTCCGGAGTCGTTCCGTTTTCCGATTCCTTCGCCACTTTAGTAATATCAGGTTTAGGGAACACTCGCAAACGCTCGCGGATGATTTGGGCGCGCAAATGGTCGCGCTCTTCCGCGTTTAACTTCTGTTGCGAGCTCTTTTGTAAGTGGGCCGGCTGCGTCTCGATAAACAGTTCGTCGATCGGCAAACGCCGATCTTCCGGGAACGCACCGAGGTCGATGCCGAGTTTCATGATCGACAATAAATTGAGCGCTTCCTTCGAAGTCATCGCATGCGCGAAGGTCAGCACGCCATAGGCGCGTCCGATCTGGTCCCAAAGCGTGTTCGATTTTTTCTGGATCAACATCTGGCGCGCGTCGTGTTCCTTCTCGATGATCGTCTCAATTACTTTACTGAGACGGCTCACGATCGCGTCTTCATTTTCGCCGAGGGTTGTCTGGTTTGAGATCTGGAAAAGGTTGCCCATCGCCTCGGTGCCTTCGCCGTAGAGACCACGCACGGCGAGACCGATCTTGTTCACGGCCTGGATGACCTGGTTGATCATGTCGCTCAGGACGAGGCCGGGCAGGTGCAGCATCGCGGAAGCGCGCATGCCGGTGCCGACATTTGTCGGGCAAGCTGTCAGGTAACCGAGCTTCGAATCGTAGGCGAAATCCAGTTTCGACTCGAGGGTGCTGTCGACTTTATCGACCAGCTTGAATGCGCTCTTCAATTGCAGTCCGGAGCGGATCGATTGCATCCGCAAATGATCTTCCTCGTTGATCATGATGCTCAAGGTCTGTCGGCGATTCATGATCACGGCGCTCCCCACGCTCTTGGCCGCGTGTTCGCGACTGATCAGGTGGCGTTCGACCAGCACCTGCTTTTCCAGCGCCGACAAGTCCTGCAACAATTCCGAAAACGAATCCTGCATCTCCGGCAGCTCTTCGACGCGCGGCTTGATCAGCTCCAAAACCGACGTTCGCTCGGCCTTCTTCGCCCAGCCCGGAAACGCGCGCTGCTTCAGATTGCGCGCGAGCCGCACCCGGCTGCTAATCACGATCTGGTGATGCGGCCCTTCGCCGCGCAGCCACTCGCCGCCGGTCGACATCAGGTTCGCGAATTTCATAACTAAACCGCCTTCTCGTGCTCGAGCTGTTTGATTTGGTCGCGCAAGGCGGCCGCGCTTTCGTAGTTCTCTTCCGCGACCGCCTTCTGTAAATCTTCGTTGAGTGCACGCATCCGATCGTGCAACTCGACTTCGCGATGAGCGCGTTGCGGCAGCTTGCCCACGTGCTCGGTGCCTTTGTGCATCGCTTTCAACAAACTCCCCAGCCCTTCCGCGAACGTGACGTAACAAACGCTGCAACCCAGCCGGCCCGTCTTTTTGAAATCCGCTTGGGTGAATCCGCACATCGGGCATTTTTGCGCGGGCGCACCCTTCTCAATCTCTTCCGCAGCGCCGATGCCGAGAAGCAGATCCGCGAGCGCGAAGCCCGTCGGATCCTGGACGCCTTTCTCTTTCGAACAGGCTTCGCAGAGATTCACCTTCTGCATTTTCCCTTCGGTGATCTGCGTCAGGAAAACCGTGGCGTCATTACATTTGCAAACGTCGCACAACATCTCTCTAGATTAGACCTCGAACCGCTCGAAACATTCAACGTTCAACTGGCTGAGCACCTTCTACGCCGATCGCGCTTTGGCCGGATTAGTCAAAGACAGGCGTGCCGGTTTCGCGCGTCATCTCCCGGAACCGGCCAATCATCCGCATCGTGATCGATCCGGGCTTGCCGCTCCCGATTGTGCGGCCGTCTGCTTTCACAACCGGAATCACTTCCGCGGCCGTTCCGGTCAGAAAACATTCGTCGGCAACGAAGACGTCGTGGCGGGTGATGTCGGTCTCCATGATCCTGATTCCGAGCTCGGCCGCGATGTCGAACACAACCGAACGCGTAATCCCGCGAAGCGCGCCCGCTGAAATCGGTGGGGTGAAAATCTGGCCGCGCTTGATAATGAAGACATTGTCCGCCGTGCATTCGGCGACGTTTCCAGCGTCGTTCAACATCAACGCCTCATCCGCCCCGGCGAGGTTCGCTTCGATTCTCGCCATGACGTTGTTCAGATAATTAAGCGACTTCACCGCTGGATTGAGCGCCGCTGCGCCCGTTCGCCGGGTTGCGCAGGTCACAACTGTGAGTCCCTTCTCGCAAACTTCCTTCGGATAAAGCGCAATCGTCGTCGCGATGATGATCACGCTCGGCTGCTTACATTGCGCAGGATTCAATCCGAGGTTGCCCACCCCGCGGGTCACGATTTGGCGGATATAACCTTCGCGAAGGTTGTTGCGCCGGATCGTTTCTAAAAGCGCCTCGGTCATTTCGCCGCGGGTCATTGGAATCTCGAGACAGATCGAGCGGGCGGAATCCCAGAGCCGGTCGAGGTGTTCCTCGAGGCGGAAGACGCGGCCGTTATAAAAACGGATGCCTTCGAAAATTCCATCACCATAGAGAAGGCCGTGATCGAACACGGAAACTTTTGCGTCCGATTCCGGCACAAATTTTCCGTCCAGAAAGATCGTCAATTCGCGCGCTGGGGCCGGCGCCGTTTTCTTCTGCGAATCTACCGCAGGCTTAACCGGGGCTTTCGCCGTCGTCTTCTTTTGTTCCGGTTCGTCGATGACCGCTGCACCAGTGGTTTTTGTTAGCACGAAAAAATCTCCGGCGGTTCCGAAGGCAATTCAAGTAGGAAAGCTCAAACCGGCTTCCCGTTAGCCAGGACGCCGTCAACGATCCGCAGCTGCCGATCGCCCAGTTCCGCCAGCCGCACATCGTGCGTGACGACGAGAAGCGTCTTGTTGCGGGTCCGCGCCAGTTTCAGCAACAGCTCGATAATCGCGTCGCCCGTTTTCGAATCCAAATTGCCGGTCGGCTCGTCGGCGAAAATAATATCCGGATCGTTCGTCAACGCGCGCGCGATCGCGACGCGTTGCTGTTCGCCGCCCGAAAGTTCCGCCGGCAAGTGTTGCATTCGATCCGCCAAGCCCACGTCGGCCAGCGACGCTTCACCGGCTGCCTGGTCTTTTTTCCCGCGAATCAGCCCCGGCAGCATCACGTTTTCCAACGCCGTCAGCTCCGGGAGGAGAAAGTAACCCTGGAAAACGAAACCCATTTTCCGATTGCGCACCCCGGCCTGGGAGGCAGCGCTGCCTGTATAAAGCCGGCGCCCTTCAAATTCCACCGTACCGGATTCCGGCCGCTCCAATCCGGCCAAAGTGTAGAGCAGCGTCGTCTTACCTGCGCCCGACGCGCCGCAAAGAAAGACGGCTTCGCCGAAGGCCACATCCATCGAGATTCCACGGAGCACCTCGATCCGGCGCGAGCCAATCCGAAACGAGCGATAGAGATCGCGAGCGACGAGTTGCGGTTCGGCCATGGCGGCGGAAGCATTCGCTCATTCGCCGCTCGGTGCAATTCAAGAGAAAAAGCCGTCCCGCAATTTGCGGGGCGGCTTCCTGGCTATGACTGGCGTTTAGGCTAGCCCAAGCGCCTGCAAAGTCGGTCCGTCGATCGCGGCCGTAATGGGGAGACCGTGATCGCGCTGATAGGCCGAGAGGGCCGCGCGGGTGTTCGGGCCGATCAGGCCATCAACCGCATCACGATAATAACCCTGCTCAGCTAGCGCGGTCTGAACATTGGCGATTACCTGTCCCGGCGCGAGATCGTTATAGCCGTAGATCGGCTCATCGTAAGCGTAGGTGCTGTAATAGGGATCGTAGCCGTAGGCCGGATACCAATAGCCGTCGTTCCAATAATAATAGCCGCCGCCGAAAAGGACGATGCGATTGTAACGGCTCCTCCACCAACTGCGGTCGTGGCGTTCGCGGCTAAAATTACTACGCGCCTGGTCGTAAGTGAACGTCCGGCTCGTGTTCGTCGTCGAGCGGTTTTGCCAATTGCGGTTCCGAACGGTCGTGTTCGTGTTCGCCTGGGTCGTGGTGTTGAGCGGATTCGTCAGCACCTTGGTATTGGTCCGCGTCCGATTCCGGTTCCAATTCTGGTTGGTCACGTTCGTATTGCCGGTGACCGTCGTGCTTTGGTTCGGAGTGAAGGTCCGCGTTCGCGTTTGAACGTTCGGCGTAAACGTTTTCGTCGTGTTCGTCCGCTTGAAGTTCTGATTGTTTTGCAGCGACTGAGTTTTGGTCTGCAACTGCCGTTGAACGCGCGGTGTGTAGCTGCGCGGAACAGCGTTGACGTGGCGCTGCGCTGGCGCCTGCTTTTGTGGATGCTTCGATTGATCCTGCTCCTCGCCGAAAATTGGCGCGGCCGCGACCGTCAAAGCTAGTGCTGAAAGTAAAAGTGTTTTCATAATTGTCCTCGAAAGATTAGACCGCCCCAGCGGCCGTTTATTCAACCCGGCTGGTAACAGCTTCAAGGCGGGCGTGAAACAGGGTGTGGTGCACGAGCCCGGAGACGCGGCCCAGCGGCTCCACTTCCACGGTCGCAACCCGTGGAAGCTCCTCCAATAACCTGCGCCAGCCGTCGTAGGTCAGATACATCTCTTCATTGCCAGAGCCGCGGTAAAGATCGTCGCTGACCGCACCATAAAGAATATCGCTGCGCAGGCGCTCCAGGCGGTTTCGCGTGCGATACCAGAAACTCCATGCTGGTTGGCTGTCATCGAGCACGAAGACATTGCGGCGCGCCACGCGGCACCCCTCCTTCAGCAATCGGACCGCGTGATTCCGCGTCAGATAATGAAGAAAATAACCGAACACAACCGAGTCAAAACTTCGATCAGCGAATGGAAGCGCCTGGCCATCGTAAGCCGCGACTTCAACCGCCGGCTCCGGCGATCTCGGCAGGTCGACGTCGATCCCAACCCGTCGTTTCAACGAGCGAAAGAGCCCCAGGTCGCGCAGCAGCCGCGCATCGCCGCACCCGACATCCAGAACTTCTTCGCCATCCTGGAGACGTTGCGCGAGCCGATGAGCGCGCAGGAGTTTGGAAACGTCGTAGGCGCGATAGTCCCGCGGCACCGGCCGGCCGAGATTCGCCAGCGTGGCGGCCACGGCCTGCACTCGTCCCAGCGCGTGATAGAGAAAGACGGCTACTGGTCGCGGTAATGACATACTTAATTGGAGGGACGGGCTCTGTCCCGTCCCATTATTCGTGGGACGACACAGAGGTCGTCCCACCAATTTGTCGCATCGCCTCGAACAGGACAATGCCCACGGCGGTGGCGAGGTTTAAACTGCGCGTCCCACGCATCGGGATCGTGAGCAACTCGTCGCGATTCGCGGCGAGCAGAGGTTCCGGCAAACCCTTGGTCTCCCGCCCAAAGACAAGGAAGTCGCCTGCCCGAAATTTTACGTCGTAATAGGCGCGGTCCGATTTCGTGGTCAGCAAAAAGAAGCGGGCATTCGCATTCTCGTTCCGAAGCTGGCCGAAAGAATCCCAGAGTTTCACATCGACTTCCTTCCAGTAATCGAGGCCGGCTCGTTTGAGTTCTCGATCGTCGATGGAAAATCCCAGGGGCTTCACCAGATGCAACGTCGAACCAGTAGCCAGGCAGAGGCGTCCGATATTGCCGGTGTTCGGCGGAATCTCGGGCTCGACGAGGACGACGTTGAACATGGTAGGGACGCCGCGCTGCGGCGTCCGGTTGGCGCAGCGCGCCGACCCTACCTACAACTTGCCCGCGATGAATTTCTCCAGCTTCACAATATCCGCGGCGAATTTCCGGATGCCTTCCGACGTTTTCTCGGTCGCCATCGCATTCTCGTTAAACAGATACCGAAACTTCTTTTCATCCATCTCGAGCCGCTCGACGTTCGCGCTTTTCGCTTTTTCAGGATCGAGTTTGCGCTCCACTGGTCCGTCCGATTCGCTTAGTTTTTCCAGCAGATCGGGACTGATGGTCAGCAGATCGCAACCGGCCAGTTCCAGAATCTGACCGACATTGCGGAAGCTCGCGCCCATCACTTCCGTCTTGTAACCGAACTTCTTGTAATAAGTGTAAATCTCCTGAACCGACTGCACGCCGGGATCGTCCGCCCCGGTGTATTCTTTTTTCGTGCTGGCCTTGAACCAATCGTAAATTCGCCCCACGAACGGGGAGATCAATTCAATCCCGGACTCAGCGCACAACACCGCCTGCGGGAGCGAAAACATGAGCGTGAGGTTGCAGTTGATTCCTTCCTTCTCCAAAACTTCACCCGCTTTAATCCCCTCCCAGGTCGACGCGATCTTGATCAAGACGCGCTGCCGATCGATCCCCTTCTCCTCGTAAAGCTTGATCAGCTGCCGGCCTTTGTTGATTGAGCCTTCGGTATCAAAGGACAACCGCGCATCGGTCTCCGTCGAGACGCGTCCCGGCACGATCTTCAGAATCTCGCAGCCGAATTTCACCAGGAGATGGTCGATAACGTCCTCGATCTGCGCCGCGCCCGATAACCCGGAACTCTTCCGTTCCGAGAGTACTTCGTCGAGCAAATGGAAATACTGCTCCTTCTGGGTGGCAGCGTAGATCAGGCTCGGGTTTGTCGTCGCATCCCGCGGCTTGAATTCCTTAATGCTCTGGAAATCCCCCGTATCGGCCACCACGATCGTGAATTTCTTCAACTGATCGAGCTGGCTAAGTTTCGTCCCTGTCTTCTCTTGTTCGGCGGTGGCGGTGGTCATGGCATCGGTTTCCTCCAAAAGACCGAACCGAAAGGCTCCAGTCGTTTTTGAAAGTAGGCCTCAGCCGGCCAGACGACAATACGAAACTAAATTCGTGGGTCAGTTCGCGTCGAGATTGTAGATCTCGACGAGGCCGACGCCGGTCCCGCTATCTTTTCCGCGAACGATCGCCGTGTAAGCCCCGGGTTGGAGCGAAAGCAGGAGCGCCGATTCGTGATCGTCGGTGGGACTCAACCCACTCTGAATTAGAGATTGCTCCTGGGCCGCGCGCCAATCGTCGTTCTGAGCAACGACGGCACCATTCCCGTCGTGAACCTCGAGGGTCGGATCGGCCAACGTCCCATTCACTCCGAATGCCGTGAGGGACGGTCCGATTGCACATACGACCACATTCGTCTGCTGATCGCCGCCGACGATGAACCGCCGATCATGGCGTTGTCACCCGTTTCGACTCTTCCGCGCGTAGAAATGTTGGCGAGCCTGGAATCAGATCCAGAAGAGAGGTCGTATGCCTCAACCAGCGCAATGCCGCTCGAGTCAGTGACGCCGCGCAGCACCGCCGTGTAGGTGCCAGGCTGCAACGCCGCTACGATGGCGGCTTCATATTCATTGGATGGCGCAATCCCAGCGGCCAGAACTTCATCCCGGTGCTCGTTCCAGTTGTCATTGCGGGCGATGAGCTTTCCGTCGCTGGCGTAAAGCTCGAGAATCGGATTTAGAAGTTTCCCTTCGATGGGCAAGGAAGGCCCTACCCCACGCAGGGCGACCTTCTTCGGTTCGTTGCCACTGACGATGAAACCGCCGATGAGCGCATTGTCACCGGGCTGCGTTTTCAACCGAGTGGAAAGATTGAGCAGGCTCTTCGGCCGAACGACGGGCAGAGCCGGTAACTCCGCACTGTAGATCGCCTGATAGCCGGGCAGGCCCACGAGAAAATCTGTGCCGGCAATAATCCTGGTGCCACTCGCGTCCAAGACAGCGTCCCGAATCCCGATCTCATCACGACCAGCACTTCCGAGGACGATAGTTTTCCTCAAGGCAAATGTTGTGGTGTCGAACACCTGCAGCAAAGCGGTGGTAAAAAAACCGCCGTCTCCCAGTTGAATCATTTGCAGCGCCAACTTGCCGTCCGGACTGATGGTCAGCGAGCCCGCTTCCCCTTCGTAATTCAATTCTCCTTTGACTACGTTTAAGTCTTCGACCGACAAGCAGAGCGTCCGATGCGTGCGATGGGCATTGCCGTCAAGATGTCCGAGCCGGACATAGATCGAATCACCACCCGGAGGCAGAGTAAACTGCACATCCGGCGCAGGCATTTCGACACGCTGAATCAACACAGGCGTTTCCGTTGAGACATCGTAACGCGAGACGGCGGAATGAGTGTCGATGGAGCCGGGGATATAAAACGTATCCGCAATGTATAGAGTTTTCCTATCCGGACTCAGCGCGAATTGAGATCCAACGTTGTGAGGGAATCCTGCGCTCGGCGTGATCCTCTGTTGGATCGGGCCGGCGGGCGACGCCATTTGCACCACGTCACTTCCGTCCCCCCCATAAAACCTTCCGCCCAGTCCTTCGAAAATCCTCGCCATGTAAGGCAGAGTCGGAACATCAACAATGGCGTCGAGCGCGTCGAGATCGAGGCTCGCCAGCGGGTTCAGCGACGCGTTGCGACCGATCCAGAGATGCCGACCGTCCTCCGCGAGCCTGACCCCGGCGATTGCGTCGCAGTGAAATTCCTTGATGTCCGCCAGGGTGTCGCCATCAATTATTAGCAGGGTACTCTCATTCCAGTTTACCCCATAAATTCGCCGCCGAAGCGGATCCGCCACTAGTTCATCGCAAAAATAATTTAGGACCGCGATGGGCTGATCGTCGGTGGGAAGAGGGAAATACACGTAGACGTATAAGGTCGCGGTTACGTCTTCGCTCGCCCCATGAGCGATCAATGTAATCCCGTTCACATTAACATCGGTGACGGTCGGTATGCCGGTGATCAGGCCCGTCTGTCGATCAATTGTGAGGCTCGCAGGCAGATCGGGCGCCTCAAAGCTCGTGGCTTCGAAATCCGTTTGAATTTGAAAGTTTACTGGACGGCCGAGGTAGCAAACGAGGGCAGAGTCGCTCGTAATGTGCGACGCCGGCAGGCTGGAGCTCGAGCCGTCATCGTTTGAAGGAACTGTTTTGGCGAAACCGCACTCGGTCGCTCCGAACCCAAAAAACAGCGCGATAAGAATCGGGACGGCATGCAGCGGCAACAATACCCTGACAGTTCGGCTGCAGCACAAAGTCATGAGGCCTCGATTTTCGCTTTCCGGTAACGCCTTTCCACAAAAACAGTTTGAGAACACTTAGGTACACTTTGGGAACAGAATAGGCGCGCTTCTACCAATCCCGAATCCCGGGGGGATTGCGCGCTCACGCCGAGATCGGTTGCCGATCCGAAGCCGGCCTCTTCGTGCCGAGCGCGTGACGGACGAAGTTCTGACCGATTTCCCACATCGGGCCGGGGAACTTTCGACATTCGGTCAGGACATCGTCGAGCGCGGTGACGAAGAGATTGACCTCTTTGTCGCCGATGATGAGCGGCGGGAGAATCTTGATCACGTCCATGGCGTGGCCGGCCACCTGAGTCAGGATGCGATGCTTGCTCAACATCTGGGTCACGACCATTTGGGCGAAGAGGACTTTGTCGACTTTGTGGAGGAGTTTCCAAGCCATCTTGAGCTTGAACTCCGTCGGCTCATGGAACTCGATGCCGATGATGAGCCCTTTGCCCCGGACTTCTTTGATGAAAGAATGTTTCGCGCGCAAGGCGTCGACACGCTCTATCAGGAGCGCGCCCATTCGCGCCGAATTTTCGACGAGCTTTTCGTCATCGAGAACTTCAAGCGACGCGAGCCCGCAAGCCATCGCGAGATTGTTTCGACCGAAGGTGGTGGAGTGAACGACGCACCGGTCCATTCGACTAAAAGTTTTTTGGTAGATTTCGCGACGAGTTACGATCGCGCCGCAGGGGACGTAGCCGCCGCTCAAACTTTTCGCGAGCGTGATAATGTCCGGTTCGAGGTTCCAATGCTGGAAACCGAACATCTTTCCGGTCCGACCGAGGCCCGTCTGAATTTCATCGCAAAGCAAGAGCGTGCCGTGTTTCCGGCAAAGTTGTTGCGCCCGTTCGAAGAAATCGGTTGCCGGCGATTTGCAGCCTTTGCCCTGGACCGGCTCAATGACGAAAGCGGCGACGTCGCGCTTCGCCAGTTCCCGCTCCAAAGTTTGGATGTCGTCAAGCGCCACCCGCGTTTCGAATCCTTCCATCAACGGCCCGAAACCCTCGGTGAAGCTGTCGCAGCCCATCAGCGAGAGGGAACCGAGGCTCAGCCCATGGAATGCGCCCTCCAGCGAGATCACCCGTTTTCGCTGGGTGGCGGCGCGCGCAAATTTCAGAGCGCCTTCCATCGCTTCCGTTCCGGAGTTGCAGAAGAAGACCGCATCAAGATGCGGGGGCGTGCGTTTCGTGACCGCCTCGGCCAGCAGCCCGCTCAAGAGCGAGCAATCCATCTGGACCATGTTCGGCAAGTCTAAATCGAGCACGTCGCCGATCGCCTTCTTAATCGCCGGATGATTGCGCCCAATGTTGAAGACGCTGTAACCGCTCAGAAAATCGAGATAAGCGGCGTTGTCCATGTCGTAGAGATACGCGCCTTCGGCCCGCGCATAGACTTTGTCGAAACCGATGACGCGCTGGGCCGCGACGAGCGTCCGGTTCAGATGGCGCTCGTGGAGCCGGTAGTTTTCTCCCAGCCGCGCGGCGACGATTTCCTTAAGGTCAAAAGCCACGGGGAATGGTCTGCGATTTGGGCGTCGAACGCAACTCTACGGCTTCCAATCCCGATGAACCTCAAACGCGCCCTGCCGCAGGCTCGTCTTGCTCCGGCCATGCTTCTCCAGTTGGACGTGGAGCCATTGAAACCATTCCCAGCCTTTCTGAGAACCGCTCCGCGCGCGATCGTGCATGACATAGCGCTCCATCTTGCGCCAAGTCACGCGGACAATCCCGCCCATCATGTCGTCCACCATCGAGATCGGAACGATCCGCGCATAAACCGCGTAACCCACCGCTTCGAGAATCAAGCCGATGGAATGCGCGGCGTCGAGCATCCGAGCGTCGGCTTCGAGAATCTCCGGCGCGACGTTATCCGGCACGGTGTCGATGAGAACCGCCGAGCGCAGCCATTCCGCGGTCAGCATCGTGTGAAGCAATTCAAATGCGGCCCGCTCCTCGCGTTCCCGGCGGAAATGCCGCACTTCGAACCAGCCGAAGATGACGCCGGTCAGCACCGTGATCGCGGTCGCCACATTCGCGATGGTGCTGATATCCACACCGGCATTCTGGCGAGTTCAGGGGAAAATGAAAAGCCGCAGGTTCACGCGGAACCTGCGGCTTCTCGGTGAGTCTGTCGTTAGGCGTTAGTTCTCGTCGACGACGACGCGATCAGTGACGCGGTTTTCGCCCGCACCTGTGTAGTAAACGTGGACGCGTGTTCCCCGTGTGATCCTGTCGGCCTTGATCTCAGCCCCGGCCTTGTTAAAGAAGCGAACGGT
>DATBCW010000056.1:0-39038 GCA_036270255.1 Chthoniobacterales bacterium | reverse complement strand
CGACCGGCTGAAACTCGCGCTCGCCCTCGCAAAACAACGCCGGCAAGTAATCGACTTGGACACGCCGGCAGAATGAGGCGGAGTTGCAGCAGCGAGGCGGTCACACACAACCTTTCATGCGAAGGTAATCTAAGGCCCGTGATCTGAATGGAATCCAAAAAGGAAACTGACTCGCCTCGTCTGGCTGAAATGCCTGATGGAGGCGGCGTCGACCGGGCTCTTCTTAATTCGGCTCTTGATTGCATTATTTCTATGGATGCATCTGGCCACGTGATTGAGTTCAACCCAGCGGCAGAACGCGTCTTCGGCTACACGCGCGATCAAGCCCTCAGCCAGGAACTAGCGAGCCTAATCATTCCACCGGACCAACGAGAACGCCATCGCAAGGGGCTTCAAAATTATCTCGAAAGCGGCGAAGGCCCCGTGTTGGGCAAACGCCTCGAAGTAAAGGCTCTGCGGGCTGATGGCTCGGAAATTTTAGTCGAGCTTGCGATAACCGCATTGCCGAGAGAAAGCGGGCCCGTTTTCACAGCCTATCTCCGCGATATCACCGACCGTACGCGAGGTGAAGAAGCAAGCCGCCGTCTGGCTGCGATTATTGAATCTTCCGACGACGCCATTATTAGCAAGGACCTCAACGGCGTGATTACAAGTTGGAACGTGGCGGCGGAACGCCTCTTTGGCTACACCGCCGGCGAGATCATAGGCCGGAACATCCTGACATTGATCCCTCCGGACCGACAACACGAAGAGCCGCAGATTTTGGGACGAATCCGGCGCGGCGAGCGAATTGATCATTATGAAACGGTGCGGCAGCGAAAGGATGGCACGCTCTTAGACATTTCGGTCACCGTCTCTCCGCTCAAAGATAAAAGCGGCAAGATCATCGGCGCATCGAAAATCGCTCGGGACATAACCGACCGGATCCAGAATGAACGACGACGCACAGCTCAATACACAGTGGCCAGCCTGCTCGCTGGCTCGTGGTCGATTAGGGAAGTCGGTCCTCGAGTGATCCAAGCGGTGTCGACGGTTGGGAATTGGAGTGCTGGCTCCATCTGGCTGCACAACCCGCAGACAGGCGGCTTAGAATGCTCCATCACCTGGCACCAGGATAAGCCGGGACTCGCCGACTTTGCCACAGCAACGGAAGCGACACCTCTCCCGGAAGGCCAAGGTCTACCCGGCCGCGTCCTGATATCGGGCAAGCCGCTGTGGATCCAGGACCTTGCTGACGACGCGAGCTTTCCGCGCGCCACCGCCGCTTCTCGCGCTAAACTGAAGAGCATATTTGCATTCCCACTCGTGGCCGAAGGTGAAGTCAACGGTGTCCTCGAGTTATTCAGTCACGATACTGTGCGCCCGGATGAAGACTTGCTGTCTCTCATGGAAGCGCTCGGCAGCCAAATCGGTCTCTTTGTTCATCGGCGGCTGATGGACGCGGAATTGAAACGGCAAAAGGAAGCCGCCGAATCCGCGAACGCCGCCAAAGACCGTTTTCTCGCCACACTCAGCCACGAACTCCGCACCCCACTCACGCCTATTCTTATTTGGGCCGGCGGAATGGCGAACGATCCGTCGCTCCCACCGGAAATCGATGAAGGTCTCCAAATGATCTGCCGGAACATCGAGCTCGAGGCGCGGCTCATCGACGACCTGCTCGATCTGACCCGGATTGCACGAGGCAAACTAAAACTGCATTTGCGCAAATCCGATGCGCACGACTTGTTAGGCCACGCCATGGAAATTGTTCGGGATGAAATTTCATCGCGGAAATTGAAGCTCGCCGTGGAACTGGACGCGACCAACCACCTCGTGGTGGCGGATGAATCCCGGCTCCAGCAGGTGTTTTGGAACATCCTCAAGAACGCCTCCAAATTCACCCCAGGCCAGGGCGCTGTGACCGTGCGCACCTCAAATCCCCGACCACAAGCACTCCATATAGAAATTAGCGATACCGGCATCGGGATCGACCCGGATAATTTGGAAAAGATTTTCGAAGCCTTTGAGCAAGGCGGCATACGACGCGAGGGGTTAGGTTTGGGACTCGCCATCAGCAAAGCCATCGTTGAAATGCATAGCGGTTCGATTCGCGCCTTCAGCGAAGGCCCCGGTAAGGGCGCCAAATTCGTAATCGACCTCCAGACGGCCGCCTGATCGTGCTAAGCCTATCTTAGCGGGCGCGCCACTAAAATACCGGAATCGGTTCGATACCGAGCGAGGTAACTCGAAAGCGTCGAATCAACCACGACCTTCCCGTAATTGCGCGGCGAAGAAGCGTGCATGAAATGGAGCGAACCGTCGGGTGTGCGCAGAGCGAGGCCTACGTGTGAGGTGGAATAGAGGCCGCCACGGTCACGCGAAATAATGCCGATGATGTCGCCGCTCCGCAATTTCCCCTCGATGGAAGCGACTCGGCTTTTCGGAATCTGATAAAGGGGCCGACTCGAGACGCGCGCTTCCATTTGCGCAAGCGGGCCGAGTAGAGATCGATTCGCGGCGAGATAACGGTAATGGCGCCATCCTATTGTCATTTCCCGCGCAGAATGTGGTACGCTCGTTCCACCCAGGTTGTGCGTCAGATCTTCCACAAGGCCGCGCCGGTCGTTATCGGCGAGCCAGTCCTCCAGGTAATGAAGCCGGGAAAGATATTCACCGGTGCAATGTCCGCCGCGATACCGATCCAATTCAATGTAGTGAAGCAGTTGTTCTGGTGTCCAGCTCTCCTCGGGCTCGTTCAGCATCCGGGCGAACGCGAGCGCGATCTCGTAGAAGGTCCAGCAATCCATCCCGTTAAAATTCGCCGAAGGCGCTTCGATCCGGTTGTCGATCTCCAGTGTAAAAGATTTGTAGCGAGTGCCGACTAGAGCGCGTCCGACTGCGGCGGTACGTTCGCCGATCGGCAACGCCTTCCAGTTCTCCTGCCGCGCTTTGCCAAGGAGGTTGTCGAAACGATCGCGTCCCTTGAAAACAGTGCCGAAAGGCAGACGCGATTCGGCGATCGCCAGCACGGCGGTAGCAACAAAAACAGAGATTATTAAGAGCGTTTTCCGCATGCGCGCGAATATAAGGTGCGCCGCTGTTTGCGCTTCGTATTTTTTGTCCCGTGCAGGATTTGTTTCAGGCTGCTGAAGATCCCGAGTCCGAACGGATCACCGCGTCGGCGCCGCTGGCCGCGCGAATGCGTCCTCGCACACTCGAGGAATTTGTCGGCCAGGAACATATTCTTGGGCCCGGGAAACTCTTGCGGCGCGCGATCGAAGCGGACCGGTTGCCGTCGGTAATCTTGTCGGGACCGCCGGGGACTGGCAAAACGACGCTCGCGCATGTCATCGCCGAGATGACGCATGGAAAGTTTGAGCGGCTGAGCGGCGTTGAGAGCAACGTCGCTGAGATGCGGAAGGTAGTGGCCGCGGCCGCAAATCGTCTCCGCACGTCAGGCAAGAAAACGATTCTGTTCGTTGACGAGATTCATCATTTCAACAAAGCGCAGCAGGACATTCTGTTGCCTGACGTCGAGAGCGGAAATCTGCGCCTGATTGGGGCGACTACCTACAATCCGTTTTTCTACGTCAATAGCGCACTCGTCTCGCGCTCGCAGGTTTTCCAACTGGAACCGTTGCGGGTGGAGCAACTCGAGCAGTTGATTGATCGAGCCCTCGCTGACAAAGAGCGCGGCCTCGGCAAATACAATGTTGAAATCGACAGCGATGCTCGTACGCACCTGGCGAAGCTCAGCGACGGTGATGCCCGGAAGTGTCTGAATGCTCTCGAGGTCGGCGTCCTAACTACTCCCGCCAACACGAAGGGCGTCATTCATTTCACCCTTACTGTTGCCGAAGACAGCATCCAACAGAAGGCGGTGGTCTACGACAAAAAGGGGGACGCGCATTACGATACAATCAGCGCATTCATCAAGAGCATGCGGGCTTCCGACGAAAAGGGCGCGATCTATTGGCTCGCGAAAATGCTCCACGCCGGCGAGGATTTTAGGTTCGTCGCGCGTCGCATTGTAATTTTCGCCAGTGAAGACGTCGGTCTCGCCGATCCCGAAGCGTTACCGCTCGCGATCGCGGCGCAACACGCGGTCGAATTTGTCGGTATGCCAGAAGCGCGGATTCCTCTTGCCCACGCGACTGCCTACATGTGTCGCGCCAAGAAAAACCGCGAAGCCTACGAAGCCCTCGGCGCCGCGACCGAAGAAATCGAAAACGAAAGAACGGAGCGCATCCCCGAGCATCTCAAGAACAAACACTTCCCGGTGAATCCGGAGAAGTGAGCCGCGATCTGCGGTGTCCCGAATGGTCACGCAAAAGGCAGCAACGTCGGCGGCGCTGCGGAAAAAACTGCACCCCGAGCTGCGGCGCTGGTTTCAATCAACCTATCCCAATTTCACTCACGCCCAGCTCCTCGCCGTACCCGCAATTCTGGAGCGCGAATCGATTCTGCTGACTTCGCCGACGGGGAGTGGAAAAACGCTGGCAGCTTTTCTCGGTATCTTCGACGCACTCCTTCGGAAACTCGACGCCGGAACCCTGAGTTCAGCCGTGCAATGCATCTACGTCTCACCCTTGCGCGCGCTCGCTTACGACATCGGGAAAAATGTCCGAGCGCCGATCGTCGGGATGGGACTGGAGAAGAAGTTGCGGATCGCGTTGCGCACGGGAGATACGCCGAGCGCGGAGCGTGTGAAGTTTCGGGAGCGTGGAGCCCACATTCTGATTACGACGCCGGAAAGTCTTGCGGTGATGCTCGCACAGGAAAGTTATGCGCGGCATCTGGGTGAATGCGAGTTCGTCGTAGTCGATGAGTTGCATTCTTTCGCCGGCAACAAACGCGGTGCCGACCTGACGATTTCGCTGGAACGGCTGGAGCGTTTGCGTCTCCAGAGAAATTCCAAGGCAAACGCGCTGTGCCGCATTGGATTGTCCGCAACTGCCGCGCCGCTCGAAGTCCTGGCGAGGTTTCTCGTTGGCCAGGGACGGAAATGTCGGATCGCTGAGGCGCAGACGGAAAAGGAATCGCTCGTCGAGGTCTTCTCCCCGATCCGGCGCAAGCCGTATCCTCCCGCTGGCTATACTGGAGTTCGACTTTACGCCGAGCTGGCCGAATTAAT
Source organism: Chthoniobacterales bacterium (assembly GCA_036270255.1). GTDB lineage: Bacteria > Verrucomicrobiota > Verrucomicrobiia > Chthoniobacterales > UBA10450 > AV80. The sequence continues at coordinate 33,922 of DATBCW010000056.1, read as the reverse complement.
TCGCAGCCGGCGATCCGTTCTCGTGTTCACGAATGTCCGCTCGGCGGCCGAGCAAGTGGGGTTGCGATTGAAGGAATTGCTTCCCGACTTGGCAGCGCAGATAGAAATTCATCACGCCTCGCTTGACCGAAGCGTGAGAGTCGAGGTCGAAGACCGACTCAAGAATGGCGAGCTGCGCGCAGTCGTTTGTTCCACCAGCCTGGAAATGGGGATCGATATCGGAGCCGTCGATCTGGTCGTGATGGTCGCGACACCGAAGGGGGTGTCGCGCGCCATTCAACGGATTGGGCGCTCGGGACATTCGCTCGACCGGAGCAGCCACGGAGTGCTCGTCGCGACGAATATCAATGATCTCGTCGAAGCGACGGTTACTGCGAAGCTAGTTCGGCAACGAGCGCTGGATCCGATCAAGATTCAGGAGAAGCCGTACGATGTCGTCGCCCAACACGTCGTTGGTCTTGCCGCGACGGCGCCAATCGAGAGCGGAGAGGTCTTCGATCTCGTTCGCACTGCCTATCCGTTTCGCGATCTTACCCGCGAAGAGTTCGACCGCGTTCTGCAGTATCTCGAGGGAGGTGGAGCAGCGCTTGAGCGGCAATACGCGGGACTGTTTGGCAAGATCCGGCGTGAGCGGAATCTGGTCGCTCTGGCAGATCCCCGGGTCGCGCGCGATTTTCTCATCAACATCGGTACGATTCCCTCCGAAGGGTTCATCGACGTGTTGCTCCGGAGGCGCCGACTCGGCTCCGTCGAGGAAAACTTCGTAAAACAACTTCAAATCGGCGATCTATTCGTCCTGGGTGGCCGCGTGGTTCGTCTTGTCGAGACCGGCGTGCAGGAAGCGTATGTCGAACGAGCGGACGGGCAGCTGCCGACCGTGCCTCGCTGGAACGCGGCGAAGATGCCCCTCACGTCAGGCCTGGCGCGCGCCGTCCGCCAACTCCGAACCGAGCTCGACACGAAAGTTCGCAAGACCCCAGACGACGCGACGATCGCTGATTGGCTCGTCGAGCATTACGATATTTCGATGGCTAATGCCCAAGCGATCGTGGAACTTTTCCGCACGCAGCTGAGCATCTCCGACATTCCGGTCGGCCGAAAAATGCTCGTCGAGCTTTATCGTGAAGGGCGCCACGCGCATTATTTTTTCCACTCGCTCATCGGCCGAAGTGCGAACGACGCGCTATCGCGGATTGTAGCGCTTCGGGTGAAAAACCGGATCGGCGGGAATGCGCTGGCCACGATTGACGATTATGGATTTCTCCTCACGCTCCGAGAATTTCAGGAGTTGCCGGTCGACGAGTTGAGAAGCTGTTTTTCCGAGGAGAACGCCGAGGTCGACCTTGGCATAGCGTTGCGAGGATCGGAGCTGGTGAAATGGCAGTTTCGCGGCGTCGCCCAGACTGGCCTGATGGTGCCGCGGAATTTGCCGGGAAAGAAACGGAAGCAGAAGCAGTTGAGCTGGAGCTCGGAGGTCCTGTTTCGAGTCTTGGAACGCCACGAACCGGATCACCCGCTGTTGGTTGAGGCCTACCGGCAGGCGACCCATACCTTTCTCGACTCGGAAGCGGCATTAGCATTCCTCCATGACGTCGCGGACTACGATTGGAAACTTGTCGAAGTCCCCGCAGTCTCGCCGTTTTCATTCGCTATGTACGCGAGCGTAATTAAAGAAACGATGATGCTCGAAGATCCCACCTCAGCGATCGAGCGAATCTATCGCGAAATGTATTCCAAGGTGGAGAGTGCTGCCGCCGATCAATCGATCGAGAAAGAAGGATAAAACGCGAAAGGAGTGGGACCTTTCGATCCCACTCCTCCCACACATGAGCGAGGCTTCTCCTTAGCTTTTGCTCTGCGAAATCTACGTCTTGGCCTGCGAAACCACTTCGTTGAGTTTGAAGATCGGCAGGAACATCGCGATCACGATACCGCCGACGATCACACCAAGAAAAACGATCAGCATCGGCTCGATCAACGATGTGAGGGCATCAAGCATCGCTTCGATTTCTTCGTCCCAGAAATCCGCCATCTTCTCAAGCATCGTGTCGATCTTGCCCGTAGCTTCGCCGGCCGCCACCATACGCAGCATCATCGGCGGGAAGATCGGTTTCTTCGACAGCGCGACGGAGAGATTGTCGCCTTTCTCTACATCGCAGCTTACTCCGCTGATGCTTGTTTCGACGACGTGATTGCCCGAAGCACCACCCACGATGTCGAGCACTTCGAGGATCGGAACGCCGCTGCGGATCAACTGCGCGAAGGTGCGCGCGAACCGCGACATGCAAATCTTGTGAACCAGAGGGCCGAACACCGGCAGCTTCAACTTCCAACGATCCCAGAGCTGTTTGCCGCGCGTCGAGCGCAGAAAGGTCCGGATGCCGAAGAAGACGCCGCCAATTCCGAGAATGAGATAGTACCATTCGCCCCGCATAAAATCACTGACGTCGATCAGAAATTGCGTGGGTGCCGGCAACTTCGAGCCAAAGTCCTGGAAGATTTCCCCGAAGATCGGAACAACTTTCACAATTAGGAAGGTCGTGATCGCCATCGCGATGCAAATAACAATGACCGGGTACGTCATCGCCGACTTGATTTTCTTGCGCAGGCGCGCGCTGGCTTCGAGGAAGCCGGCCAGACGGTCCAGAATTTCCGCGAGCAAACCACCGTGTTCGCCGGCTTTCACCATGCTGACAAAAAGCCGATCGAATACGCGAGGGTGTTTCGCGATCGATTCGTGGAAGGTTTCGCCGCCTTGAACCCGGGTCGTCACGTCGCTGATGATATGGCGCAGGCTCTTTTGCCGTTTCGGATCACACTGGTCGTAAAGAGCGGTCAACGCCTGGACCAACGAAATACCCGCTTCGATCATCGTGGAGAGCTGGCGGGTAAAAAGCACCAAATCGGTCTCTTTAACCGACCATGTTTTCTTCCGCGACTTTGTCGCAGCGGCCTTTTGTTGAAGCGATAGAACCATCAAGCCCCGACTCATGAGGCTGGTGACTGCATTGTCCTCGTTGAGGGCGTCTTGGATTCCGGAAACGATCTTCCCGGACATGTCTCGGGCTTGGTAGGAGAAGGTGATCATGTTATGGTAATTATATTACGTATAGCAGCTACGGTGCCACCTCTCTTCCTGTCCCACCCGTAAACCCGCTCTTGAGAGGTGCTTCGTAGAGGCGGATGATCCTCAAACCATGCCAATTGCCTCTGAAATCGAACCCGTGGCCCCTGGCCTTTTCCTGTGGCGGGTCTACGATCCCGCCGTCAAAGCGGAACTCTATTCGACCGCGATCACCGCGGCCGCAGGCGCCTATCTGGTGGATCCGGTCCCTCTGACGCCAAACCCGCTTACCGAACTCCGCTTACACAACACAATCAACGGAATCGTCGTCACCAACGATAACCACCGGCGGGCGGCGGCAGAGTTCGCGGATAACTTTAAGGCGCCAATCTACTCGGGCGACTCGCAGTCGTTTCCGCCAGGACTGACAGCAGTGCAAATCGAGGGCGCCGTTGCCGGGGAGATTGCCATCCACTCGGAGACGGCCGGCGGCGTCGTGATAATGGGCGATGCGCTAATTAATTTCGAGCCGTACGGATTCACATTCCTGCCCGCCAAATACTGTTCGAATGTGAAACTGATGCGCCGTTCGCTGCCGAAGCTGCTCGACTATTCTTTTGAGCGAATGTTATTCGCGCATGGTACGCCGATTCTTACGGGCGCGCGCCGGCGTTTAGAACAGTTGCTGGTGAACCACTGACGCGAATGGAGACGCCGCCCGGAAACATTGTTACGCGGTTCCTCCGGTTGATCCGGTTCTCCCATACGATCTTCGCGCTTCCTTTCGCATTAGGCGCGCTAGTGGTCGCCGCAAATGGTCGCCTGAACACACGCGTACTCCTCCTCGTCATCGCCTGCATGGTTCTCGCGCGCACGGCCGCGATGCTCTTTAACCGTCTGATTGACTGGTCGATCGATCAGAGGAACCCTCGAACGGCGACGCGACATCGCCTCGTGAGTAAGCCAACTGGGTGGATCCTACTGGTAATCACCGCCGTCGGTTTTCTCCTCACCAGCGCCGCGATCAACCGCATGACCGCGTGGCTGGCGCCGGTCGCTCTTGGGATCATTTTCTTTTACTCAGTCACTAAACGTTTCACGAGCGCGACCCATTTTTTTCTCGGTCTCGCGCTCGCGGTTGCTCCGGCGGGCGCGTGGATCGCGGAGACCGGCCGGCTCGATTTGCCGCCACTAATTCTTGGAACAGGCGTGATCTGCTGGGTCGCGGGCTTCGACTTGATCTACGCCACGCAAGACGCCGACTTCGATCGGCGCGAGGGCCTGCACTCGTTAGTCGTCCGGCTTGGCGTCGCCGGCAGTCTGCGTCTTGCCCAGTGGCTGCATGCAGTCGCGTTCCTCGCCCTGATCGCCTTCGGCATAACTGCGAATCTCGGAATTCCTTATTACGCCGCCATGCCTTTCATTGCAGGCGCTCTGATTTACGAACATCGGGCCGCGCGAAAGCTCGACCTCGCCGCGATTAATCGGGCATTTTTCCAGAGCAACGCGTTCGTCAGCGTCTTGTTCGTGGCCGCGGTCGTGGCTGATCGCTGGAACTAATTCGGTTCGAGCTCGGCAATCCGTCGAGCATGCCGGCCGCCTTCGAAATCGGTCGTGAGCCAGACCCGAACGATGGCCAGCGCAGTTTCCTCAGGAATCACACGCTCGCCCATCGAAAGGACGTTCGCATCGTTATGCTGGCGGGATAATCGCGCTGTCTCCTCGTTCCAACAAAGGGCACAACGCACGCCGCGCACTTTGTTCGCCGCAATTGCCTCGCCGTTACCGGAACCGCCGAAAACAATTCCACGATCGCATTCACCTCTTACTACCGCTTCCGCCGCGGGCCGGATAAACAGCGGGTAATCGACCGGCTCGTCGCTGAAGGTCCCGAAATCCTTCACCTCGTGTCCCAACTCGACCAGCAACGCCTTGATCTTCTCTTTATAATGGAAACCGGCGTGGTCCGTGCCGAGCGAGATTTTCATTCCGGCGTTCTAATCGGCCTCGCGCGCCGGTGTCGAGCCAAAGCGTCAGGCAGTGCCGTGAAGTTTCGCCAGCTCATTCCAGATCTCGCGTTCGCGCTCGCTCAACTTTTTCGGAATTTGAATCTGCGCCTCGACAAATAAATCGCCTCGGCTTTCGCCCGACGTCGGCAAGCCATGACCGCGCAGACGGAAACGCTGTCCACCCTGCGTCCCCGCCGGAATCTTCAAACGCGCTTGCCCTTCCAGCGTCGGCACACGCAACTCGCCACCGAGTGCCGCCTGCCATGGCGGCAGCTTTACTTCATGGATCAAATCGTTGCCTTCAACGGTAAAATCCGGATGGCGCGCCAACCGAACGCGCAGGAAAAGGTCGCCGCTCTTACCGCCCCCCGCTCCCGCCTCGCCCTGGCCAGCCAGCCGGATCCGTTGTCCCTCGTGCACCCCCTTCGGAATTTTGACCTGATAACTTTCCACTTTGTTGGAATTCCCGCGTCGCAGTGAGATAGGCCGCTTTGATCCGTGAAACGCTTCCTCCAATGTGACCATGATGTCCGCTTCGACGTCACTTCCTCTTTCGGCGCTACGTTGACGCTGGCCAAACCCGCTGCCGCCAAAACCAGCCTGCCGTCCACCGCCGAAAAACGCCTCGAAAAAATCGCTGAAGCCGGTCCCGCCGAATTCAAAGTCGATCCCGCCACCGTCGCCGGTTTGATGACGCCGAAAACCGCCGCCCGGTTGCGCGCCCCATCCCGGCGGCGGCTGAAATCCTCCCGGTTGGTCCCAGTTAGCGCCCAGCTCATCGTATTTTTTCCGTTTCTCCGGATCGCCCAGGACTTCGTAGGCTTCGTTGAGCTGTTTGAATTTCTCCTCCGCCGTCGCCTTGTCCTTGTTGACGTCGGGATGGTATTTGCGTGCGAGTTTCCGGAACGCCTTGCGAATCTCATCGTTGCTCGCCGTTTTCGGAACGCCCAGGGTCTCGTAGTAATCGCGAAATTGAACTGCCATTGTCTCGCGCAAAGTTTCAGTAGCTAGCGACGCCGCGCAACCGCGGTATCGTCAAACATGCGAGAACTTGGTCGGATGCTAGCCATTCTTGGCGGCGTCATCATGATCGTCGGCATCGCGCTTTGGGCCGGCTTTGGCGCTGGCTGGCTCGGACGTTTGCCTGGCGATATCCGGATCGAACGCGGCAACACTGCGTTTTATTTCCCGATCGTCACCTGCATCATCGTGAGCGTTGTCCTGACGTTGCTCCTGTCGCTTTTCCGTCGCTGATCGCCGCATGCCCCGCGCGTCGCGCAAACAACAGCTCCTCGAGCGGCACGTCGCATTGCTTCGCCAATGCCGGCGTTGCCCGCGGATGTTGCCGCCGCCAATATCCGGCGGCGCGATCTTGAGCAAAGTCATGCTGATTGGTCAGGCGCCCGGCGTGAAAGAGCCTGTGCTCGGCAAACCGTTTGCCTGGACCGCCGGCCGCACGCTCTTCGGTTGGTTCAGTGAATTTTGCGGAATGAGCGAAGAACAAGTGCGGTCGAAGTTTTATTTCGCCGCCGTCTGCCGCTGTTTCCCGGGGAAAACTGCTGCCGGCGGCGACCGTGTTCCCGCCCCGGACGAAATTCGCAATTGCTCGAGCTGGATGAACGACGAGATCGACTTGCTCCAGCCCGATCTCGTCATTGCCGTTGGCAAACTGGCCATTGCGCAATTTCTTCCGTTCGAAAAACTCGATGAAGTCGTCGGGCGAACCTTCCACATCCGCGATAAGCGACGCGCCTTTGATCTGGTTCCGCTACCGCATCCATCGGGTGCCTCGCCGTGGCATCGTATTCCACCTGGGCTCGGCTTGCTTCGCAAAGCGATGCGACTCGTTGCGCGTCATCCGGCAATGCGGAGATTGAAAGCCCAATGACCGCCAAAGTTCTTACCCGTGCCGATCTTCCCGACTCCGACAAATGGGATCTCACTCATCTGTTCGCTGATGTTGATAAGTGGACCGAGGATTTCGCCTGGCTGCAACGGAGCTATGCAAAAATTGCCGAGTGGAAAGGCTGTCTCGGAAAGTCTGCGGCCTCGCTCGCGGCCTGCCTGGAATTTGAAAAATCGCTCGATCTGAAAATCGAGCGGCTCTTTCATTTTGCTTCGCTCCAGTTGTCCGAGGACAGCGCCAATCCGGACTACCTCATTCGGATGGGGCAAATGCAAAATCTTCTGACCAAGATCGGCGAAGCGGCTTCGTTTCTGAGTCCGGAAATCCAGGCCATTCCCGGCAGCAGCTTCGCGAAGTTTTTGGAAGATCCGTCCCTGGCCGACTGGAAAATCGCACTCATAAAAATCCGGCGGATGAAGCCGCACGTATTGTCGGAGCGGGAGGAACGACTTCTCGCCCTCGGCAGCGCAGCGCTCGACGGCTACGACGAAACCTTTTCGCAACTGACGGATGTCGACATGAAGTTCGGCGTCCTAATTGACGAGAAGGGCGAAGAAAAACCACTCACCCAAAGTTCGTTCAGCTCTTTTTTGGTGAAACGCGATCACGGCCTGCGAAAACGCGCGTTCCACCAGTTCTACGAGGAATTTCAGGATCACCAGTTTACCCTCGCTGCGTCGCTCGCTTACACGGTGAAAGCCGACGTGTTTCGAGCGCGGGCTCGGAATTATCCGTCGGCGTTGGAGGCTTCGCTCTTCCGCGACGATATCCCGGCCGGGGTTTACGACGGTCTGATTTCGGCCGTGCGAAACAACGTCGCGCCACTTTTTCGTTATTACGAGCTGCGCCGCCGGGTTCTCGGTTTGGATGAGTTGCACCACTACGACACCTATGTCCCCTTGGTCGCAGAGATCGAATCCCGAGTTTCTTTCGACGAGGCTAGCGAAACCATCCTCGAAGCCTTCGAGCCACTCGGCCCGGAATACACAACGGTCTTGAGCGAAGGCCTGCGCAGTCGGTGGTGCGATCGCTACGAAACGAAAGGAAAACGGAGCGGCGCCTTTTCTTCCGGCAGCTTCGGCGCGCCGCCTTACATCCTGATGAACTACAAGAGCGACGTCTTTTCCGACGTTTACACGCTCGCGCACGAGGCCGGCCATTCGATGCACACCTGGTTCGCGCAACGCACGCAGCTCTACCAGGATTACAACTACCCGATCTTCCTCGCTGAAGTCGCGTCCACGTTTAACGAAGAACTGCTGACCCATCATTTGCTCGAGAAGACGCAGGACAAAAAAATGCGGGCCTACATTATCAATCGTCAGATCGACGACATCCGCGCCACGCTTTTCCGGCAGACGATGTTCGCCGAGTTCGAAAAAATCATTCACGCGATCGAAGAGCGCGGCGATGCGCTAACGCTCGATGTTTTCAAGTCCGAGTATCACGCGTTGCTGGAGGCCTACTTCGGCTCGGCAGTTGTTCTAGATCCGCAGCTTGATCTGGAATGCCTGCGTATTCCGCACTTCTATAACGCGTTTTACGTCTACAAGTACGCGACCGGCATTTCCGCGGCGGTCGCGCTCTCTGAGCGGGTACTCAACGGCGAACACGGCGCGGTCGCGGCTTACCTCAATTTCCTGAAGTCCGGCGGCTCGAAGTTTCCGCTCGAGACCCTGCGTGCTGCCGGAGTCGACATGGCGACATCCGCGCCGATTGAAAGCGCGCTTCGCCTTTTCGAGCGGCGGCTCACCGAGCTCGAATCGCTCTTGCTTTAGGTGAGTAAGGTCAGCAAGCGCGAGCCCGGCAAACTAGTTGCGCCCTAACACCCCATGGCAAGCGATTTGCTAAATAAGGAAACGTGCAGTTCGAATGGCAGTTGCAGGCAGCCTGCGGCTACGCAGAGCTAGGCATGACACGCGAGTCGCTCGCCGAACTCGACGCGATCGACAAACGCCATCAAAACCGCCCCGAAGTTCTTCAGCTTCGCCTCCATCATCTGATGCGGAAGAAGAAGTGGACCCTCGCGCTTCGCGTGAGCCAACGATTGTGCCGCGTCGCACCCGACGCCGGCGCAGGATTTCTCCACGCCGGTTTTTGTCTCCACCAGCTCGGCAAAACCGCCGAAGCCAAAAAGCTTCTCATCACCGGCCCCGTCGCGCTCCTGAAAGAGCCGATCTATTATTACAACATGGGTTGTTACGAGGCCCTTCTCGGGAACGTCCACGACGCCGAAACCAACCTTCAGATCAGTTTCAAAATGGACAGCTCCTTCCGGGACCTCGCCAGGAAGGATCCCGATCTGAAGGCACTTCACGCGGTCATTTGAAACCAAGGAGGGCGCTTTCCAAACCGCCCTTCCTTTCTGTCGGCGGTTTGTAAACCGCCACTCCTTCATCAACAGATGTCCCGCGCGATCTCACTCTCCCATAGAACGAATTCGCCCGCACACAGGCGTGCTTTATCCGGGTTGCGCCGGATGTAGCGGACACAGTTCGCGAAATGTTTCTCGTCGCGAACGAGCCGATCAAAGTAGTCGCGCTGCCAGAAACTGCCGGTTCGTCCCAGCAATTTATTAGTTTGTCGTGCTGTAAAACTCTTCCAACTGCGAATCAATTTCTCTATTTGCCAGTCGGGATTTTGAACAAAAAGCGAATGCACGTGATTCGGCATAACAACAAACGAGATCATCACTACGCGTTCCGCTTCGAAGTGGCGCAACGTGTTGGCTGAGGTTTCTGCGCAGTCAGATCGGCGCAGCAAGCATGAGCCATGGCCTTCATCCAGCCACCGTTCGATGGCGCCGGAAAAGCGTTGATGATATTCGCGCTCGGTTTCGGCGCTCCATGGTTCGGGATGCCCGCGAAGCCACGCTTGCCGTTCATCTCCCATTGACCGAGCAAGTTTGAAGGCAGCGAGTCTGCGAGCCGAAATGTGACGAAATAAACTGCCCCATCCTGCTGCCAGTGCGGCAAGCGATTCTCAGTGTGCCGGATGTCAGCGTACGGATTAAAGAAACGCAGTTCGTTCACTTGGGGAGAACGCGCGGATTGTAGTTGGTTCGTAGCGTCTTGTGAAGCTCCACAGAGCGGAGGTTTACAAACCGCCGATTTGAAGGCGGGCGGTTTGGAAAGCGCCGCTCCTTGGTCTACGCTCGACGGTGGATCGGGAACGCGTCGCGCAGTTGTTCCAAGAAAATTTCAAACGTTTCGGTGAGCTCGGCGCGGCCATTTCGGTTTGGCAGCACGGCAAGTCGATCCTTGAACTGCACGGCGGATTTCGCGATGCAAAACGGGAACAACCGTGGACTGCCGATACGATCGTTTTGTTCTGGTCAGCGACGAAGGGGCTGGGGAGTGCGTGTCTCCTCCATGCGTTGCAGGAACACGACATCGGACTCGAGCGACACGTCGCTGAGTTCTGGCCGGAATTCGCGCGGGCTGGGAAAAGCAAAATCACGTTGGCACAATTGCTTTCGCATCAGGCCGGACTGAGTGCCGTCGATGGAACGACCGACGTGCTCGATTATGCGGGCGTTATTGCAGCGCTTGAGAAACAAAAACCTCTCTGGCAGCCCGGAACCGCGCATGGTTATCACGCCCGCACCTTCGGATTCCTCCTCGACGAGTGTCTCCGACGAATTTCCGGGAAACGAGTCGCACGATATTGGCGAGAGACATTCGCCGAACCGCTCGGCCTCGACATCTGGATTGGATTGCCGCAAGAGGAACAAGGCCGGATCGCCACGATTTACGCGGCCAGGGCCGGCGGCGAACAAACGCCGGCCGAGTTTTATCGTGAGCTCGCCACTCCGGGAACGCTGGTGCGGAAAACGTTCACTTCTCCCGGCGGACTCCATTCAATCGCGGCCATGAACTCGGCGGAAAACCGCGCCCTCGATATTGTGTCATTCAGCGGGATCGGCAGCGCGTCGTCGCTGGCGAAATTTTACGGAATGCTCGCGAACGGCGGTCAGATGGAAGGGCAACGCTATTTCAAACCCGATACGATCGCGCAAATGACAACGCCGCTCGCGTCGGGAATCGATCGCATCCTTCAAATTCCAACGACCTTCTCTGCCGGATTCATGAAAGATCCGCCCGGGAGTGAGCCGCGCATCTTCGGTCCGTCTTCTTCCGCCTTCGGCCATCCCGGCGCCGGCGGCAGTAACGCATTCGCGGATCCCGAAAACGGTATCGGCTTCGCTTACGTCATGAACCAGATGGAGCAATCGCTCTTGCCTAACGAGAAGTCCCTTCGGCTGATCGACGCCATCTATTCTACTCGCCGATCGCCGTAACGACGATCTTGCGGTGATGGGCAGCGCGCCGGTGCTCGAACAGAAAAATTCCCTGCCAGGTTCCGAGCTGTAGTTTGCCGTCAGCCACCGGAACGACTTCGCTTGTGCGGGTGAGCGCCATGCGAATGTGCGAGGTGCTGTCGTCGGGGCCTTCGTCGTCGTGTTCGTAATCCGCGTCCTCCGGAACGAGACGTTCGAAGAATCTTTCCAAATCGCGCCGCGCCGCCGGAGCAGCGTTCTCCATGATGACGAGACTACAGCTGGTGTGCCGAACGAAGACGGTCGCCGTTCCCGTCGCGATTTTGCTGCGGGCGAGGATCTGCTGAACTTGGTCGGTGACTTCGTACGTCCCCGTCCCTTTCGTCCGCACTTCGAAGTTCTCGCTGTGAACGGCCATCGCGACACGCTAACGGCCGCGCCAAGAGCGGCAAGTTTTCGCTTCGCACAATGCGAACAAGACCGGATAGTCTCTCCACGATGGAGGCGGACCTGGAGCGAGTTCTTTTCGACGAAAAAACGATTCATCGACGCCTGGACGAGCTCGCTGCCCAAATCGCGAACGATTACCGAGACCGCGAGCTCACCGTGATCGCGATTCTCAACGGCAGTGTCATCCTGATGGCGGATTTGCTGCGCCGGCTTCCGATGCCGTTGAAATTGGATTGCCTGAGCGTCGCGAGTTATCACGGCGGCAGTAAAACCACGGGCGAGCTCGTTTTTCGTCAGCTCTGGATGCCGGACATCGCGGGACGGCACGTTCTTCTACTCGACGACATTCTCGATAGCGGCGTAACGCTGGCGACGATTCGGGAGAAGATTGCGTCGATCGAACCGGGCCCGCAAAGCGTGAGCATTTGCGTGCTCCTTGAAAAAACAAAAACACGGTTGCGCCACGTCGACGCGGATTACGTCGGCTTTCAGATCGGCGACGAATTCGTAGTCGGCTACGGGCTCGACTACATGGAACGCTATCGGAATCTGCCGTGCATCGGCGTGCTCCGGAAGGATCTGATTGCGGCGACGGCGTGAAAGTGCGCGTCCAATTTTTCTCGCGGCTCCGCGATTTGGCTGGAACGTCGTCGACGGAGATCGAGGTTACGGATGGAGCTAGAGCGGCCGACCTCCTTCAGAGCCTCTATTCCAGAATCCCTGCTCTTCGCGATTGGGATAAGAGCATCCTGGTCGCGGCCGGCGTTGAATTTGTGGAACGCGATTACGCGCTGCAGCCGGACGACGAAATTTCAATCATGCCGCCGGTGCAGGGCGGGTAAAATTAATCTCGGAAATTCTTGAAGTTCGTCGCCACGCCGAAATCGCGGCTGCGCACAAACGCGATCACGTCCTGCAGATCGTCCCGCTTTTTCCCGGTCACACGAATCTGCCGGTCTTGGAGCTGGCTTTGGACCTTAAAATTCTGTCCTTTAATCGCGAGAATGATTTCCTTCGCCTTGTTCCCTTCGAGGCCCTGCTGAATTTTCAATTCCTGCCGCGCATGGCCGAGCGGCGAGATAGCCGGTTCCACCTGCTCGACGTTTCGCAGATCGATGCCGCGCTTGCTCAGCTTGCCGATGACGATTTCGCGGAGGCCGCGCAACCTCGACGCGTCCTCGGCGGTGAGCGTTATCTTGTCCTTCTCCACCAGGATTTCCGCGGTGGTGCCCTTGAAATCGAACCGAGTCGCCAGTTCCTTGCGCGCCTGGTTCACGGCATTATCCATTTCCTGGGCGTCCACTTCTGAAACAATGTCGAACGAAGGCATCTTGGGAATTTTCGATTTTGGATTTTCGATTTTCGATTGCTGACGAATCTTGAGCCAATGCCGTTTCGAATCTGGCGTCAAGCTCGCACGCTCGCAGCAGGGCTGATTATTCTCGCACTGCCGGCGTGTCATCGCGCTGGATCGAAACAGGAAAAGACATTGCGGTCCGAGCTGCAGAAGGCAATCGACGAACAAGCCTACGATCGCGCGGTCGAGTTAGCGCGGCGTCATTTGAAATTGAAGCCGCAGGATAACGGCACCTGGGACCGGCTTGTTCGGGCGGAATTCGGTCTGCACGACCTGCCGGCGATCAGCCAGAGCCTGGATGATTGGCGCAATACGGTCCCAGAACCGTCCCTGAACCTCGACGAATACGCCGGGGACTATGCAGCCGCGAAAAACGATGACGCCTGGGCCCTCGCTGCCTGGAAAAATGTGGCAAACGCCGATCCAAAAAATGTCCGGGCTTGGGAGAAGATTGCGCGTCTTGAGAAGCGCAACCATTTCTGGACGAAAGAAGAGACGGCGTGGACGGCGATAATTGGCGTTCAGGATAACGCAGTGGCGCGCATCAACCGCGCGCTTTGCCGGCGCCGAGTCCATCGCTGGCACGATGCCTTCGAGGATCTCGACAAAGCGAAAGCGCTCTCGCCCGACGATCCCGAAGTCCAGCGAGGGGCGAAATTGCTGGAGCGCATCGGAAAATCGCTGAACGAAATTCGTGAGCTCGATTCCGCGCTCGCCATTTCACTGACGGACGTGGGACTGCTGACCGATCGCTCCTTGATATTTCTCCGCGCGGGCGATCCTGAGATGGCGCTGGAAGATGCGGAAGCCGCCGGCAAGATCGGGGCCTGGGCCGTTCGGCCGAAGCTATTCCAGGCTCTGGCGTTGATCGCGCTTGGACGGCCGGACGAATGCGAAAGGCTTGGGGTTAACAACGCGATTCGACTGGAGACGCTTACATCTGAATTCCTCGAAACTGTCGGGCGGCTCGATTCGGAAATCTCCGCCGAGCGCAATAATGCGGAGCTTTACGCGTCGCGCGCCTGGCAACTGAACGAAATCGGCCAGCCGGCGCTGGCGTTGGAGGACGCCCAGACCGCGGCGCAGCTCGATCCGAAAGCGGCCGGCCCTTCCGCAGAGGCGAGCTACGCCATGACGAAACTCGGGCGCGTGCCGGAAGCGCTGGAGCAAATAAAGCGTGCAACGGAACTCGATCCGAACTTCTCGACCGCCTGGCAGTACCGCGGTGAGCTGGAGATGGCGCGCGGTGAACTTCTCTCGGCGATCGATTCGCTAACTCATTCGCTCGAGACGAACCAGACTGCGATCGCACTCGAAAAACGCGAACAATGTTACCGACGACTCGGTTTGCTGGTGAAGGCTGAGCAGGATCGGAAAGCGCGGGAGGAATTGGCGAGAGCGTCGAAGTAAATTGCCGATCCTTCGCTTCAATAACTCATCTTGTCGATCCGGATATTGCCTCGACGCGCCTCAAGCGAAATGGTCGCTTCGGCATCCGAGCCGATGACTTCCGCTACGGAGTGAATTATCTCCTCGCCCGGATTGGCCTTCTTTGGCCCGAAGCTATTTGCGATTCGGCCTTCAGTCGCAGTGGCGCTGAGATTAAGCGACGAGTCGCTGGGGAAAAACGCGCGGATATTGCCGCGGGTACTGAAAGCTTTGATCGAGAACTCGTGGTTCTCCCACCAATCGTAGGCAACATCGAGCCGGCCGGTCTCGACCGCGAGATCGAGATCGCCGAAGCAGTTATGGCCAGCCATCCACCCATTCACGAGATGCGCTTTGGCCCGGCCACCGGGACGCAGACCTTCCACCAGCACCTCGCCGTTTGTTAAATTGAGGTCCGCCACGCGAGCGGTCTGCGGGACGACAATAATGTAATCGACCGTGCCCGAACGATCGCTGAGCGCATTCTTCCGAGGCGGAAAAGTGGTGGTGATTGCGACACTGTTCTGCGTTGCCTTCACATCGACCGTGATCGCTTCGAGACGTTCGCGGTCGTAAGCTTTCTTGATCGCCTGGATGCGAATCTCTGGTTTGTCAGCCGCGTAAACCCGAATCGAACCGTCGATGTTCTGGACGCTAATAGTCGCCTCCGCATCCACGTTGTATTTTTGTTCGACGACTTCTTCCAGGGGTTCGATCGCGAAGGCGGATGCGACCCACAGGACACATAGGACCCATGAGAAAAAGCAGCGCTTACTCATAGCGCAGCGCCACCATCGGATCGACTTCCATGGCGCGGCGCGCGGGGATGTAACTGGCCAATGCGGCGGCAATGCCGAGAAGGCCGATCACGCCGGCGTAGGTCGCCGCATCGGTGCCCCCAACGCCGTAGAGCATCGACGCAAGAAAACGCGTGAGACTGATCGAAGCGATAACTCCGACCATAATGCCAACGAGGACCAGAGTGAAGCTCTGGCGGAAAATCATTCCCAGCATGTCGGAGCGTTGCGCCCCAAGCGCCATCCGGATCCCGATCTCCTGCGTTCGTTGGGCGGTGATATAAGCCATTACCCCGTAAAGCCCGACCATCGCCAGCATCAGGGCCGAGCCGGCGAAAATCCCGAGCATCACCATGCTGAAGCGGCGGCTATCGAAAGACGCTGAGACAATCTGCTGGACGGTTTCAAACTTCGTCGGCATTTCCGGATTCAAGGCGCGGGCTTCCCGGCGCATTAGACTCGTTAGGCCAGCGACCTCGCCCTGGCCGCGAGCGACAATGGAAAACTCCGAGGTCGCGGCGGGACGTTGAAAGTAATTCGTGTAAACCGTCGGACGCGGATCGCGCTCCAGCCCGTTGTCCCGCACATCTCCGACGACGCCGACAATCGTAAGAGGATGGAGATCGCCATCCATGTTTCCATATTGGATCTGCTTGCCAATTACGTCCTCGTTAGGCCAGTAACGTTTCGCCAGCGATTCGCTCACGACCGCAACATGTCGCGCATCGGGCACGTCATTCTCCTGGAAAACCCGCCCGCGGAGCAACGGAATTCCCATGGCCGCGAAATAGCCGGCGCTGGCCGCACGATAATCGGCGTCGCGCGAGCGTTGGCTCGGCGAGAGCGCGTCAAATTGTTTGATGAGTTCCTGCATTGTTGCCGCAGGCGCGCCGCCGCGTTCCTCAATGAACGTTCCGTTGGCGCCATTGCCGCTCATCGGCAGCGCACTCGTGGCGCCAATGCTCGTCACGCCGGGCAGGGCCGCGAGGCGCTCGATCAACTGATGGTGAAATTGGGCGAGCGCACGTTTTTTGGGTTCGTCTTCCGGGAATGGGAGCAACACCGTCATCGCGACGACGCTTTCGCCGCGAAATCCCGGATCGACCGCAAGGAGCCGTTGAAAACTGCGGCCGAGCAAACCGGCGCCCACTAACAACATTAAGGTCAGCGCGACTTGCGCCACGATAAACACGTTCCGGGCGCGGCTTTGCGAACTCGAGGTGCCGCGGCCGGCGTCCTGGAGATCGTTTTGCAATTGCCGGCGCGAGGCATGAATAATCGGCACAGAGCCGAGCGCGATCGCGATCAAGAAGGAAATCGCCAGACTAAAGAGAAGCACGTTCGGGCTCACGCTGATTTCCCCGACCCGAGGAAGATTGCCATGATAAAGCCCAACGATTAATTGCACGCTCCACGATGCGAGTAACGCGCCAAGACCTCCGGCGACCAACGTCAACAAGAGCGCTTCGGTGATGAACTGCCGCGCGAGTCTCGCGCGCGAAGCACCAAGCGCGGCCCGCAACGCGACTTCTTTCCGGCGCGCCGCCGCACGAACCAGCAGAAGATTCGCCACATTCGAGCAAGCAATCGCAAGCAACAGGGCAACGGCGCCGGACAAAACGAAGAGAACGCCACGGATATCGCGGACGAAACGCTCGCGAAACGCGAGCAGTCCGAAACTGGCCGCATCCGTCTGCGAACCGTGTTCGAGCTTTAGCGCGCGCCCAATCGCGGCAACTTCGTTCCTGGCCTGTTCAAATGAGACCGCCGGACGCAAGCGGGCGATGACGCGAAAATTATGCGCGGTCCGCGACTCATAGGGCGGATTGATCGCACGGAAGGGATACCAAACATCGACACCGGAGGGAAATTCGGTCTGGGGCGGCAGAACGCCAATGACCGCGAAACTGCGATTGGCGAAACGAAGAGATGTTCCTTCCAGATTCGGCCTGCCTTCTAGTTGCTTCTTCCAAAAACTGTAGCTAACGATCGCGACCTGTTTTTCTTCCTGCAACGTCTCAGTCGAAAACAATCGCCCGATCACCGGCGTGACGCCGAGGACACGAAAGAAATCCGGCGACACTCCGGAAAGATTTGTCCGGACCGGCTCGACCCCTCCAGCGACCGCGTCCGGGCTACGCGTGTAGGCAGCGACAGCCTCGAAGCTGTGATTGCGCGCGACGAGGTCGTCGAAGTTCGCCTCGGCGAATGGCATACCGCGCCCGGATTGGTTTAGCTCGCTCACTTCGACGAGACGCTCCTGATTTGGATACGGCATCGGACGCAACAACACAGCGTCGAGCACGCTGAAAATCGCGGTCGACGCGCCGATGCCGAGAGCAAGCGTGAGGACAGCGACAAGTGTAAACGCGGGCGATTTGGAGAGGGTGCGGAAGGCGAATTTGAGATCATTCATAACGAAGGGCCACTATCGGATCGACTTTCAGGGCACGCCGCGCGGGAAACATGCACGCGAAGAAGGCGGCTAGCGCGAGAACCGAAACGGTCGCGGCGAGGAGCAGCGGACTGAACGCCGAGGTTTGGTAAAGTTGCGAGGCGATCGGGCGACCCAACGCCAGGATTGCAATCAATCCCGCGATCAATCCGAAGAGGACCGGCCGCATCCCCTGACTAAGAACGAGCCGCAGAATGTCAGTCGTTTGAGCGCCCAGTGCCATGCGAACGCCGATCTCACCGGTTCGCTGGGCGACGCTGTAAGCGACCGCGCCGTAAATTCCAATGCTGGCAAGAAGCAGCGCGACCCCGGCGAAGATGGCGAGCAGCCACATCATCAAACGCGTCTGACCAATCGCTTGCGCGACGACCGCATTCATCGATTGCGGAATCGCTATGGCCAGGCCGGGATCGACCTTTGCGACGGCGGAGCGCACCAGCTGCGTCACCGCTTCAACAGTGAGATTGCTCCGGACGTATATGCCGAGGAACGGGAAATTTTCCTGCGCCCATGAACGATAAAGTTCGACGTCGTCAGGCTCGCCGACTTTGCGCGAGCGGACATCCCCGACCACGCCAACAATTTCAGCGGGCAAACTCGCGCTGCCGATGAGCAGCGTCTTGCCGATCGGATTCTCATTGCCGAAAATCTTCTTCGCGCCTGCCTGGCTGATCAGGAGCACGTTCGGTCGATCGGCAGTATCGTGTTCGTCGAAGCCGCGTCCGGCCAGAAGGGGAATTCCCCACGTCTTCAAATAATCCGGCGCGATGTTGTGGCTTGGCGCCGCGGCGCGCTTATCGATCGGGAGGATTTCGCCCTCGGGGCGGGTGTAAAGCATATTGCTGCCGGCGCCGGGGAAGAGCGGAATGTCGGCGCTCAGGGTTTCGCTTTGTAAACCGGGCACATCACGCAAAGCGGCGAGGGCATGTTCCGCGAAGCGCTGCCGCGCGCCGAGATCAGGATACCGCGCGTCCGGCAAGGTGATGAAACCGAACCAGACACTATCCGTGTGATAACCGATATTCTGCTGGCCGAGCCGCACGAAACTGGTGATGAGCAGGGCCGCGCCGGCGAGCAATGTCATGGAAAGCGCGACCTGAGCGCCGATGAGAATTTTCCGGAAACGCAATTGATTTACGCTGCCGCTCGAACCGCGCGCGCCTTCTTTCAGTCCCTCGACCAGATCGGCCTTGGCGCTCTGGAGCGCGGGATAAATGCCCATCGCAAGACCGGTCAGAATAGACATCCCGATCGTGAACCAGAGCACCGGCAGCGAAAGCTCGACGCGCACATCCGGATCGAGCGGGAGGAAGTTCGCAGCCATCTTAGGAACGATTGGAACGACGTACCAGGCGAGGAACGCGCCGCAGATTCCAGCGAACACACTCACCAGAAGGCTCTCGAGGACGAAGAGCCTGACCACACTTCCGCGCGACGCGCCGATTGCCATTCGCAACGCGATTTCCCGCCGTCGACCGCTAAACCTAACGAGCAGTAGATTGGCGACGTTGCTGCACGCAATCAACAGAACGAAGGCAACGGCCGCGAGCAGGATCGCGAAGGCCGGCCGCAAACTTCCGGTGGTATCATCGGGGAGGGTCTTCAGCGTCATCACGGATGAGCTGTCGATCTTGCCGGGATATAGCGCGCGATAGCTTTGCTCGAGCGCGGGCATGGCCGCGCGCGCCTGCTCCAAGGTCATTCCTGGTTTTAGGCGGCCGACAACGCGGAGCACACCGGAGCCTCGCATCACTCTCTCGTACGGAAGCCCGGGAATGAAATACGGTTTCGTCGTCCAGACTTCGGCAGTCGGGCCGACCCATGAGAACGGGAGGTTCGGGATGACGCCCACGATCGTATAAAGCACGCCATCGAGCGTGACCCCGCGGCCGATAACGTTTGGATCGCTTCCGATTCGATTGCGCCAGAAGTTTTCCGTTATCAAGGTCACGTCCGCGCTTTGTTCTTCCGCGGGCAGGAAGTTGCGGCCGCGGATCGGCTTTACTCCAAGCACATCGAAATAATCCCACGTCGCGCGTCCGCCGAAGATTTGCACGGCATCGCCGAAGCCAGTCAGCGTGAACGCCGTCACGCTCTCCGCTGCGAAACCATCGAACACGGTTTGCGATTCGCGATAGTGCTGGAAGCGCGGAATTGAAATGGAAAGCTCGAGCAGATTTCGCTCGCGCGCGTTCGAATACATGTGGACCACTCGCTGCGGCTCTTTGAAGGAAAGCCCGCGCAAAAAGAGATCGTTGATCAAACTGAAGATCGCGGTGTTCAGTCCGATCCCGAGCGCGAGCGTGACCAACGCCAGCAAGGTGAACCCGGGGGATTTGAGCAGTTGCCGAAAGGCAAAACGCAAGTCGGTCATCATGATATTGAGCTCCGGTTACTCGTATCGGAGGGCGACCATGGGATCGACTTTCATGGCCCGGCGGGCGGGAACGTAACTGGCCAGCATTGCCGCACCACTGAGAAGCGCGATGACCAAAGCATAGATCGAAATGTCATTTGCGCCGACGCCGTACAGCAGCGTCGTCATCACCCGAGTGGCACCGAGGGCAATCAGGAATCCGATGACGAGTCCGATCACGACCAGCGTCATGCTTTGCCGCAAAACCATTCCGAGCATCTGAGTTCGCCGGGCGCCGAGCGCCATCCGAATCCCGATCTCGCGTGTGCGTTGCGTGACGCTGTAGGCGATGACCCCGTAAATCCCAATCGCGGCCAGCACCATGGCGACGCCGGCGAACACAGCGAGCAGCATCATGTTGAACTTCGGCTGGGCGAGATGCGTGTCGACAAATCGAGTCATCGGAGCGAGCACCGGCACATAGATGTCCTTGTCGATCTCGTGAATCGCGCGCTTCACGTCCGCATTCAGGCCAACCAGATTCGTCGAGCTAACGCGGAGGACGATATCAAGGCTCCGTCCCGGATCCTGCGCGAATGGCACATACATTTCGGGGCCCTGCGGCCGGGCAAGAGAATCGTGACGCGTATTCGCCACTACGCCGACGACCTCACGAGTGTCGAATTTGTTTTCCGACTGATCGACCATCACCTGCTGGCCGATCGGGTTCTTTCCCGCGAAATGTTTCTGCGCAAACGCTTCGTTGATCATGATGACAAGCGGCGAATTATTTGCGTCCGCCCGAGTGATGGCGCGCCCCTGCAGGATCGGAATCTTCATAGTCTTGAAGTAATCCGGTTTCACGAGCAGGTAACTTGCGCTGGGGTGATTGCCGCGCGGCAACGGTGCTGCGCCGCTCGGCATGAAGGAGGAACTGCGCTGGTTATCTCCGAGCGGAATTGGATTCACGCCGCCGGCTGATGAGACTCCAGGGATTGCCGCAAGCTTATCGATGATCGCATCGTAGGTGCGCGTTTGCTGATCGGCCTCGGGGTAACGGGTTCGCGACAGATTCAGCGTCATCGTCATGACGCGCACCGGATCGAAACCGGGATTAGTCGCGCGCAAATTAAAGAAGCTCTTGATCAACAGGCCGGCGCCGGCCAGCAGCAGAAGCGAAAGCGAGACTTGCGAGACGACGAGAAAGGCGCGGAGCCGATTGGTGTGCAACCCGCCGGTAGAGCCTTTCGCTCCCTGCTGGAGCGATTCATTTACCGCAGGCCGCGACACCTGGAGAGCAGGAATAAGCCCGAAGAGCAATGTGCTTCCGATCGCGAGCACGAACGTAAACACGCAAACACTCAGGTTCACTTTGATCTGTCCCAGGTGTGGCAAACCTTGTGGACCGGCCGCCCCGAGCAAGTCGACGCCCCACCAGGCGAGCAGCAATCCCGCGCCTCCGCCGAAGATTGCGAGCAGGAGACTTTCACAAAGTAATTGGCGAATGACGAGGGCGCGGCTGGCTCCAAGCGCCGTTCGAATCGCGATCTCGCGACTGCGCGAGGCCGCGCGCGCCAGGAGAAGGTTCGCCACATTCGCGCAGGCGATGAGCAGGACCAGGGCAACCGCGCCCAGCAACACCAGTAACGCGGGACGAACGTCGCCGACGATATCCGAATGCAGTTTCACAAGCGCGGTCCCGGTGAAGTTCATATTCGTATCCGGATATTGTTTCGAGAGGCGGCCCGCGATCGCGGTTAGCTCAGCTTCCGCCTTCTCGATCGCCATCCCCGGCTTGAGCCGGCCGACCACTGTAAGAAAGTGTGAGCCGCGATTTCCCAGGACTTGCATGCCGAAATATTCCAGAGGCAATGCGTATTCGATGTGCTCGTCTTCGATCGGGAATTTCCATCCCGGCGGCATCACGCCGATGACGGTGTGAGGACGCCCCGAAAGAATGACCTGCTGGCCAATGATTTTCGAATCGCCCGCGAACGCGCTTTTCCAAAACGGATAAGTGAGAACGACGACGCGATTCGCATCGTTCCTGGCGTCTTCCTTGGTGAAGGCGCGGCCGAGGAGCGGCGGCACGCCGAGGACATCAAACGCTTCCGGTGTTATCGCGATGCCTTCGAGATACTTTGCGTCGTCGCCGTAAGTGAGTGTAGCCGCAGTGCGAGTGTAGGCCGCCATCGCCGCCATGCTCTGGCTTTGATCCCGCAGGTCCACGTAATCAGGAAACGAGTGGACGTTGCCTCGGAGCGATCCGCTATCATTGGCGTAGCGTCCCCAAATGTTGACTATCTCATCCGGGTTCTTGAAGGGAAGCGGCCGGAGCAGAACGGTGTCGATGACGCTAAAGATGGCGCTGTTGGCGCCGATGCCGAGCGCGAGAGTGAGGATCGCGATCGCGGTGAAGATCGGTGCTTTGACCAGCATTCGGAACGCATATTTCAGGTCGGTTAACATGGAGTGTTGGTGGTTGGCGGGGCCTGAAATTGATCAGACGATGAATCCATCGCGCAGCTGAATGATCCGGTTGCCATAGGCCGCGTTCACATCCGAGTGCGTCACCTGGATGATGGTCGTGCCCTGGCTGTTCAAGCTCTTGAACATCTCCATGATCTCTTTGCCCTGATCGGAATGGAGATTGCCGGTCGGCTCGTCGGCGAGAATTAACTTCGGGTTCGCGATCATCGCGCGCGCGATGCTGACGAGCTGTTGTTGGCCGCCGGAAAGTTGTCGGGGATAGAGGTCCTTCTTTCCGACGATGTGAAATTTATCCAGGGTGTCGCAGACGATCGAGTCGCGACCTGCCTTGTTCACGTGCCGATACGAAAGCGGAATGTCGAGGTTCTCGTAAACGGTGAGGTCGTCGAGGAGATGATAGGCCTGGAAAACGAAACCGATCTTCTCGTTCCGGAGCGCGGCACGTTCTTTGGGCTTCAGGGCGTGGACGCCGACATCGTCGAAGAAATATTCGCCGCTCCAGGCGTGGTCGTGCATTCCGAGCACGTGAAGAAGCGACGACTTGCCCGCGCCCGACGGCCCCATGATGGAAACGAAGTCGCCTTCCTCCACGTCGAGGTTGATGTCGCGCAGGACGTAAAAGAATTTCCCTTTCGCGAGGGGATAAAAACGTTCCAGGTGTTTGAGTGAGATCATTGACATAAGTTTTTAGCTTTGGGCCAACGCGATTTTGGGATCGAGCCGCGCCGCGCGGCGTGCTGGCAGATAACAAGCAACCAGCGCCACGAAAAGGAGCAACACCGGAATGGCGAAAAACGTCAACGGATCGGTTGCAGCCACGCCAAAGAGGAGGTTCGCGATGAGTCGAGTGAGCGCGAACGCACCTGCGATTCCGACCATGACGCCGATCACGCTCAGCATCATGCCTTGGCGGATAACGAGTCCGAGCACGTCGGATTTCTGCGCGCCGAGCGCCATTCGGATTCCAATTTCCTGGGTCCGCTGCGTGACGGAGTAAGCCATGACTCCGTAGATTCCGATGGCGGCGAGAAGCAGCGCCGCTCCCGCGAAGACGGCGAAGAGCTGCATCGAGACGCGGCGTGTGCCTAACGAGTTCATGACGACGTCGTCCATCGTCCGGACATTGTAGATGGGCTGGTCCTTGTCGATTGCCTGCACTTCGCGGCGCAAGGTCGTGGCGAACGCCGCTGGATCGCCGGCCGTGCGAATCACCATCGCCATAAAATTCCACTGAGGATCCTGCGCATGTGGCACATAGACTTGCGCGCCGTTTTCGCCGGTGAGCGAACTCGCCTTGGTATCACCGACAACTCCGATGATCTCACGTGGAAATTGTTCGTCGCGCCAGATGGTGAGGCGCTTGCCGATCGCCGCCGCGGGCGAACCGAAGTAACGTTTCGCCGCGAATTCGTTAATGATCACGACTTTCTGCGCTTCGGCGTTATCGCGTAATTCGAAGATGCGCCCGACCAGGAGCGGAATTTGAAGCGCCTTAAAATAATCGCCCGTAATCGTCGAATAGTTCGCGTCGATTGTTTCGTCCCGGCTGAGTGGCCGGCCTTCCGGAATGAAACCACGCCCGATGCTGTAGCCGCTCGCGGCGAGTGGAATGTTAATCGCGCCACCGACGGCCTGGACGCCTGGGGCGACGTCGAGCCGCTCTTTCAGCTGCCGGAAAAATTCGGCGAATTGTTGATCCTTATACTTCGCGCCGGGTAACGCCACCATGCCCATGAGAACATTGTGCTGATTGAAGCCGGGGCGCACTTCCTGAAGACGCAGAAAGCTCTTGATGAGCAATCCGGCGCCGACGAGCAACATGAGCGAGAGAGCAACCTCGCTGATCAACAACAGACTTCGCGCGCTCGTCCGGCGATGTCCTTCGCCGCCGCGTCCGCCTTCCTTCAACGCGCTGGTCACGTCGAGCTTCGAAGCCTGGAGCGCCGGGACAATACCGAAAAGGATCCCGGTTAACGCGGAAACGCCCAGAGCGAACGTCAGAACGCGATAATCAATCCCGACGTGTTCGGGCCGCGGCGCACCTTCGGGAACTATCGACATCAGCACATCAGTTAGCCAGAAACTGAGAAGCAGTCCCGCAATTCCACCAATCGCCGAAAGCAGGACGCTCTCTGTCAGCATCTGCCGCAAGACGCGGCCGCGGCTCGCCCCCATCGCGGCCCGGATCGCAATTTCCTTTTGCCGGGCGGCGCTCCTGGCAAGAAGAAGATTAGCGACGTTGGCGCAGGCAATGAGCAGGACGAGTCCAACGGCGCCTAGCAGCGCGAGAAGGGACGGCTTCACTTCGCGAACCAGCCGTTCGTGGAGAGTCCAAAGCTTTACGTCCCAGCCTTTATTCGTCTCGCGAAACTGCTCGGCGAGCCGCGCGTTGATGGCGCTCAGCTGAGTCTGCGCCTGCTTCAGATCGATCCCGGGATTCAAACGGCCGATCGCGGACCACGAGCGGTTATCGCGTGACTCTTCTGAGATATTGACCGCGCTTGGCACCCAGATTTGGGTTTGTTCCGGATATTCAAATCCAGGCGGCATTACGCCAAGAATGGTGATGGGTCGTGAACTAATCTGGACCTGTTTCCCCACGATAGCAGGGTCAGACCCAAAGCGGCGTTTCCACAAGCCGTGGCTGATGATCGCGACGCTTATCGTCCCGGGTTTGTCCTCTTCGGGAACAAACGCTCGACCGAGAAAAGGCTGGACCCCGAGCACGGCAAAGAAACCGTTCGTCACGCCGGCACGCGGCACGCGCTCCGGCTCCGCCCCGTCGGCGCCGAGGTTGGAGCTAGCCGTCCAGTAGGCAGCTGTGCTCGCGAACAGATCGGTCTGTTGCGACCAATCCGTAAAGTCGCGAAACGAGATGTTGCTCTCGTTAATCCCGGACGAAGGATTGTTGCCTTCGAAATAAGTGATCCGTTCCGCGTTCGGAAACGGAAGCGGCCGAAGGAGGACGCCGTTCACGAGACTGAAGATTGCGGTGTTGGCGCCGATCCCAAGTCCGAGGGCAATCACCGCCACGGCGGTGAATCCCTTATACTTGAAAAGCATTCGGAGTCCGTAGCGGATGTCTTGAAGAAGCGTGTTCATTTACGGTTCTCTCAAGGCAGTAATCGGATCGACCTTCATCGCGCGGCGAGCGGGGAAGTAGGTGGCCACGGTAGCCACGGCCAGCAGCAACAAAGGAATGGTCACGAAGACGAAAGGATCGGTGGCGGTCACTTGATAGAGCAGGCTTTGGAGAAGCCGGGTCAAACCGAAGGCAGCACCAAGCCCGATCACGATGCCGGTCACGGTCGTCACCATCGCGTTGGAAAAAACGAGCCGCAGAATATCACCACCGCGTGCGCCGAGCGCGATGCGGATACCCATTTCGTGAGTGCGCTGCGTGACGGTGTAAGCGATGACGCCGTAAATGCCAACTGCCGCCAGAACGAGCGCGAGACCGGCGAACACCGCGAGCAACAGCATGTTGAAACGGCGCTGCGCCATGGAATCCGCCAGGTACCATTCCATTGTCCTGATCGCGGAGACGGGCTGGTCTTTGTCGAGCGCCTGGACTTGTTCGGGAAGCGTTTGGCCGAGCGCCGTCGGATCGATTGTTGAACGCACTACGACCGTCAGCGCGGAGGTCATGCCGGCGAGATAGCCAGGCGCGCTTTGGAGGAATGGGACGTAAACTTCTGGCTTCACTTCGGCGTCGAGGCCGTAATTGCGGACGTCCGCGACCACTCCGACGATCTCGCGCAAATCTTTCGGACTGCCGCTCAGGTTGAGTCGTTGTCCGATCGGGTTCTCGCCGGCGAAATAGCGTGCGGCCAACGTTTCGTTGATGATGACAACGCCGGGCGCGTCCTGACTATCGTGAGCGGAAAAGGCGCGGCCTTTCACGATCCGCATGCCCATCGCAGCAAAGTAATCGGAATTGATCATGCGATAATCGGTCATCGCCCGCTGTCCCGGCAACGCGGCCGGCCGTCCATCGACGTCGAAGCCGGTGGAGCTACCGCCGTAAAGTGGAATGTCGCTCACGAGG
Source organism: Chthoniobacterales bacterium (assembly GCA_036270255.1). Taxonomy (GTDB): domain Bacteria; phylum Verrucomicrobiota; class Verrucomicrobiia; order Chthoniobacterales; family UBA10450; genus AV80. The sequence goes on along the minus strand of DATBCW010000056.1, from coordinate 7,283 downwards.
CCCGTAGCGCTGACACCGGGGACGTTGCGCAGTCGCTCGAGCAGCCGGTCAAAAAATGCGACCTGTTCTTCGCGCTTCGGATATTTCGCAACTGGAAGCGAAACGAACGCGGTCAAGACATGGTCGGTCTTGAAGCCTGGATCGACAGCGAGCAAACGAGAAAAACTGCGCATCATCAGTCCCGCGCCGATCAGCAACACGAGTGAAAGCGCGACTTCCGAGATCACGAGCAAAGCGCGCATCCGCTGCCGGCGCGGCGCATCGCTTCCGCCGCGGCCGCCTTCTTTGAGGCTTTCGTTCAAATCGGATTTCGATACTTGCCACGCGGGCGCGAGACCGAAGAGAACGCCGGTCAGAACGGACAACGCGGCTGTGAAAAGGAACACCGTTCGGTTCACGTTGATCTCAGCGAGCCGCGGCAAGTTGGCCGGCTTCAATGACACGAGGAGATCCAAACTCCAGATAGCGAGAAGCAATCCGAGCGCGCCACCGACGATAGCCAGTAAAACGCTCTCGGTGAGAAGCAGCCTAACGACTCGCGATCGACTGGCGCCGAGAGCGCCACGAATCGCCATCTCCCGGCTGCGCGCCGTGGCTCGCGCGAGAAGCAGGTTGGCGACATTCGCGCACGCGATGAGAAGAACGAACGCAACCGCGCCGAGAAGCACGACGAGCATCGGCCGGATGTCGCCGACTAAGTGCTCCTGGAGCGAGGCGACCTTGATGCCGATGCCGACGTTCGTTTGCGGATAACGCTGGGTCTGGCTCTGCGCGACCGAGGTCATGTTCGCCTGGGCTTGTTCCAGCGAAACACCCGGCTTCAAGCGCGCGACGACGTCGATGAAATTCGTGTCGCGGGTCGCGCGTTCGGCGGCGTTGAACGCGATCGGCGTCCAGACCTGGGCGCGCGGGCTCGGAAAAGCAAAACCGCGCGGCATGACTCCGACAATCGTGTAGGTCTGGTCGCTCAACGTGATCGTTTGCCGAATCACGTTCGGGTCGCCGGCGAAACGGTGTTGCCAGAATTCGTAGCTCAAGATTACGACTCGATTACCCCCCTCACGGTCTTCCTCCGCCGTGAAGTCGCGGCCGAGCGTCGGCTGCACGCCGAGTAATTGAAAGAGATCGCCAGAGACGCGCAGGCCGATCACCCGTTCGGGTTTATCCGTGCCGGTGAGATTGAATCCCTGGCCCACGTAGGTGGCTGTGTGCGTGAAGACCTGGTTCTCGGTTCGCCATTCGAGAAAATTCGCGGGGGAAGTCGGGGCTTCGGGGAGCGTTGGCTGCGTTCCAAAAACCTGCACCAGTTGTTCCGAGTGCGGATAAGGCAGCGGCCGCAACAAGACCGCATTAACAACGCTGAAAATCGCGGTATTCGCGCCAATCGCGAGCGCCAGGGTCAGGACCGCGATGAAAGTGAAGGCCGGCGATTTCGCCAGCATCCGAATCGCGTATCGAATGTCGGCGATCATAATTCTATGCTCCGTGACCCAACGCGATCATTGGGTCGGCTTTGGTGGCCCGGAGCGCCGGGATGTAACTGGCCAGGAGCGAAACGCCGATGAGCGCGAGCGTTACTCCTGCAAACGTCATCGGATCGAACGCGCCGACATTGAAGAGCATCGCGCGCAAAGCCCGGCTGCTCATGATTCCCAAAACGACTCCGGCAGCGGTGCCGATGAGAACCAGCTTCGCGGCGCGACCGATCACGAGCCGCAAAACATCGCCGCGCTGCGCCCCCAGCGCCATCCGCACCCCCATCTCGTGGGTGCGTTGCACGACGAGGAACGACATCACTCCATAAATCCCAACCGACGCCAAAACGAGCGCGACCGCCGCAAAAACTCCAATCAACACGACCGACAGCCGCCGCGGCGCGATGGAATCGGCTGCGACTTGCTCGAGCGTTCGGACGTTCGCGGCCGGAAGATCGGGGTCGAGTCGCGTGAGTTCGCGCCGAATCGCCGAAGTAAGCGAGCGCGGATCCTGCGCGCTGCGGACCGCCAGGATCATGCCGCGATAGGGCCGCTGATTATGCGCCAGGTAATATTCGGGCTTCGCCTCGAGATCGAGCCCGCGATGCCGCATGTCGCCGACAACTCCGACGATGGTGACCCATTTCATGTCTGGCTTGCGCGGATCACCAAAGCCGATCCTCTTGCCGACCGCGTCCTGGTTTGGAAACCATTTCTTGGCGAAGGAATTATTCACGATCGCAACGGTCGGTCCGTCGAGCTGATCGCCGTCGTTGAAGAATCGGCCCTGCAATAGCGGGACCTTGAGGACGGAGAAATACTCTGGCGTGATGTCGCGAATTTCTTCGTCAGGAAAAACTTTCTCGACCATCGCGTCGCGGCCTTCAATGGTGAAGGAGCTGTCGCTGTTTGTCCCGCTTAGCGGCAGAATGCTGGTGAACGCCGCCGCTTCCACTCCCGGCAACGCCTTTATCCGGCGAGTCGCTTCGGCATAAAAATCGGCGACCGGCTTGCCGCGCGGATATTTCAGCAACGGCAACGAGACCTCCATGGTCAGCACATTTCTCGGCTCGAAGCCTGGATTGACGTTTTGAAGGCGGACGAAGCTCTTGAGCAAAAGGCCGGCGCCGACGAGCAGCACCAGCGCGAGCGCCACTTCGGCGATAACGAGCGCATTCCGGAGGCGGTTCCGGCGCAGACCGGTTGTCGCGCCGCGTCCACCTTCCTTCAACGCTTCGGTCAATTCCGGTTTCCCACTCGCGATGGCCGGAACGAGTCCGATCACAATTCCTGTGACGACAGCAGTCGCGAGTGTGACGAAGAGGACGCGCAGGTCGAGATTAACCTCAGCGAGGCGCGGGACGGTTTGCGATCCGATCGAGCGCAGAAGATCAAGGCCCCAAATGGCGAGGACAACGCCAGCCGTTCCACCGAAGAGCGCGAGCAGAACGCTTTCCGAAAGCATCTGGCGGATGAGCTGAATCCGGCCGGCGCCCAAAGCGAGGCGGATCGCGAACTCCCGCTCGCGCGCCCCAGCCCGCGCCAGCAGCATGGTCGTGAGATTCGCGCAGGCGATCAACAAAACCATCGCCACCGCCCCGAGCAAAATCATCAGGGCTGGCCGCATCCCGCCGATGACGAGATCGTGCAACGGATAAATGGTCGCGCCGAACTTCGTGGACGGCTCATAGTTATTCGGGAATTGCTTGTACCAATTCGCCACGATCGTGTTCGCCTCGGCCTGCGCCTGCGCGACCGTTGCTCCAGGTTTCAGACGGCCGATGACGCCGAGGCCGCGCGAACCACGCGACTCAAGATCGTCTTTCGTAAACGCGATCGGTCGCCAGAGGTCGACGCGTTCGGCGAACGTGCCACCCTGCACGCCGAAAAGGGGCAGCGGAAACTCGAAGTTTGCCGGCATAATCCCAACGACCGTGATACTCTTGCCGTTCACCGACACCTGCGAGCCGACGAGATGCGGATCGGAATTAAAGCGCCTACGCCAGAGGCGCTCGCTAATTATCGCCACGTTGTCGTTGCCTTCTCCGAATTCGCCCTCGCTGAAGACCCGGCCCTTGATCGGCGCCACCCCGAGCAGCGGAAACAGACTTGGAGTAACGACCGCGCCCGAAATCCGCTCCGGCATGTCTCCGCCAGTGAGATTGAAGTCGGCATTATTAAACGCGGCGATTCGCTCGTAACTCCGCGTTTGTTTTTCCCAATCAAGATATTCCGGCGCCGAAACTGGAATCTGGTCGAGACCTTGAGCGCTGAATTTCTCGAAGAGAAGAATCAGGTCCTGCGGCGCCTTGAACGCCAGGGGACGAATCAGGAGCGCGTTGACGAGGCTGAAGACCGCAGTGTTCGCGCCGATCGCGAGTGCGATGGTGATAATGGCGACGGCGGTGAACCCAGGGGTTTTAAACAGACTGCGAAAAGCGAGACGGATAGTATGAATCATACAAAGTTCCAAATCCCAAACTTCAAATCACAAACAAACTTCAAGGACCAAATTCCAACCTGGCAGTGAGCTTTTGAAAGTTGGGATTTGCGATTTCCTTGGAGCTTGGGATTTGGAAATTGGGATTTCATTTTATTCGTACCGAAGGGCGTCCATCGGATCGAGGCGCATGGCGGCACGCGCGGGCAAATAGCACGCGGCGAGTCCGACCAGGAATAGAATCACCGGCACGAGGGTGAAGCTCGGCGGATCATGCGCTGAGATGCCGTGGAGACTGCCGGCCAAAAGTTGGGCGAGGAAAAAAGCGCTGACAAAACCGATCACGAGCCCGGTCAAAATCAGCCGCAAGCCCTGGCCGGTGACGAGCCGCAACACATCACCGGTTTGAGCGCCGAGCGCCATGCGGACTCCGATTTCCTGCGTCCGTTGCCGAACTGAATACGCCATCACGCCGTATATTCCGAGCGACGCGAGGAAGAGCGCGAGCCCGGCAAAGATCGTGAACAGTGTTCCGAAAAAGCGCCGGTCCCAGAACGATTGCGCGACCACTTCGTCCATGGTGAGAACGCGATAGATCGGCAGGTCCTTGTTCACCGCCAGGACGGTGTTGCGGACGAGGTTCGCAAACTTGGCGGGATCGGTTTTCGTTCGCACCATAACAGACATGAACCGGCTTGGGACTTGTTCGTGCGGAAAATAGACCGCCGGTATTTTCGTCAATTTCGTCACCCTTTCGTAAACGACTGGCCTAACGATCCCGACGATGGTCGACCAATTTGGCGGCTCGCCCGCCTTATCGAGGAAGCGCAACTGATGGCCGATCGGATCGTCGTTCGGGAACCAGGCACGCGCGCCATCGTCATCGATCAGGCAAACGCGCGGCGCGTCCTTCGTGTCCGCGACGGTAAAATCGCGTCCGCGCAAAAGCGGGACACGGGTGGTCTGGAAATAACCGGGCGTGACCATTAACTGCCGCATGTTGCGGGCGTCCTGGAGTTGTTTCGGCTCAGCCTCGCCGTCCAAAATGAATGCGCTAATGCCGATGTTGCCTTGGGCAGGCAGCGAAGTTGTCGCTCCCGCTGCCTCCACCCCCGGCAAAGCCGCAAGTTTCGGAATGAGTTGCGCGAAGAAACGCGGCGCGGCTTCGTTATCCACAAACTGAGCTTCGGGCAGACCGACGCGAAAAGTCAGAGTACGCGATGGATCCATCCCAATATCCGTCCGTTGCAGATACCTGAAGCTGCGCATCATCAGACCCGCGCCGATCAAGAGCACCAGCGCAAGCGCGACCTCGGCTACGACGAGTGAATTGCGCATCCGCTGGCCTTTAGCGCCCCCTGCTCCGGTCCTGCCCCCTTCTTTAAGCGCATCGACGAGTTGTGGATTCGATGCCTGAAACGCTGGGACTAATCCGAACAGAACGCTCGAGAGCGCGCCGGCGCCGAGTGCGAACGAAAATACACGCCAATCGAAGTCGAATCGAATCCAGTAGGGCACTTCGTTCGGCAACGCCGTCAGCATCAGGTCCACGCCCCAAACGGCCAGGAGCAACCCGAGGGCGCTGCCGACCATTCCGAGGACGAGACTTTCGCAAAGCAGTTGCCGAATGATCTGACGGCGCGACGCCCCCAGGGCCAACCGGATTCCGATTTCCTTCGAACGAGTTGCGCCGCGGGCGAGCAAAAGATTCGCCACATTCGCGCACGCAATGAGATGGACGAAAAGCACCGCGCCCATGACGAGCAAGGTGAGCGTCTTGAAATTGCGCACACTCTCTTCGCGGTAGGAGGTGACGTGCACGCTGACTCCGGTGTTCGTGTCGGGATGTTGCGCCGCGATCCGCGCGGTGATCGCTTCCATCTCCGCGCGCGCCTGCTCAATCGAGACGCCTTTCTTCACTTTGCCGACGCAATCGAGAAAGAAATTTCCGCGCGGATGATCTTTCTCCTCAAACTGAAGCGGCATCCAGATGTCGCAGACTTCGGGGAACCGCCAGCCTTTCGGCATAACGCCGATCACGGTCACCTGCTTGCCGTTGATCGGAATGGTCTTGCCGACAACGCCCTTGTCGCCGGCGAAATGTTCCTGCCAAACGTGATAGCCGATCAGCGCGACCGGCGCCGCGTTCAGGTCATCTTCTTCCGTTCGAAAGAGGCGGCCGAGAATCGGCTGCACTCCCATGAACGAAAATGCATCCGCGGAGATGAGCCCGCCGAGGTAACGCTCCGGCTTGTCTCCGCCGGTCACAATGAAGGTGGCCTCATCCATGGCCGCGAGGCCATCGAGCGTGGTGACGTTCTTTTTCCACTCGAGGTAATCGGGGAATGCCGTTCCGTTATCGTGTCCCGGCTCCTTGGTGAAGAACTCCGAGATCGCGACCAGTCGATCCTGGTCCTGGATGTACGGCATCGGCCGCAGGAGAAGCGCGTTGATCGCCGAGAACATCGTCGTCGACGCGCCGATGCCGAGGGCGATCGCGAGAACAGCGATCGCCGTAAACCCCGGGGTCTTTACGAGCATCCGACTGGCGTATCTAAGATCTCGTAACATCAGACCCCGGGTTAGTGTTTACATGGCTGAGATTCTAACTAACCACTGCTCGTTAGGCTGCCATCCGATCTTCCACAACGCGACCGTCGAAGAGATGGACCGTGCGATCGGCGTGCTCCGCAAAACGGGTGTCGTGCGTGACCATGCAGATCGTCGCGCCGCCATCGTGCAATTCCTTGAGCAGCGCCATAACGGCTTCGCCGTTGCGCGAGTCGAGGTTGCCCGTCGGTTCGTCCGCGAGCAGGATCGCCGGCTTGCCCGCGAGAGCGCGCGCGACTGCGACACGCTGCTGCTGACCGCCGGAGAGCTGACTCGGAAGATGCTTCGCGCGATGGCCCATGCCGACGCGCTCCAGCGCTTCGAGCACGAAACCTTTACGCTCGCTCGAGGCCATCCCGCGATAGGTCAGGGGCAGCTCGACGTTTTCGTAAACGGTAAGATCGCCGATGAGGTTAAAGCTTTGGAAAATGAATCCGATCTCGCGATTGCGGATGCGCGCCCGTTCCGGGAACGAGAGGTTCGCGACTTCCGTGCCCTTGAGCGAATAGCTGCCGCCTGAAGGCGTATCGAGCAATCCGAGGATCGAAAGCAAAGTCGATTTGCCGCAGCCCGAAGGTCAGGCGATCGAGATGTATTCGCCGGTCCGGATATCGAGATGAATGCCGGAGAGCGCATGCGTTTCCACTTCGTCGGTGAGGAACACTTTGGTGACTCCGTCGAGATGGATGAGGTTGCTGGAACCGTTCCCGTTGGAGGTGCGGGTCGGTTGTTCGTTGATGGTTTCAGTTGAGGCCATG
>DATBCW010000055.1:0-51550 GCA_036270255.1 Chthoniobacterales bacterium | reverse complement strand
ATAGGTGATGATCTTCGCTTCCTTCCAGGCCTGAAGCATCTTGCGATACTCCGTGATCTTGTTCTGCCGCTTGTGCGCGCCCGCCAGGCTGTCCGGGTTGATGTTCTCCAGCCCGATGTAAGCCCGCTTCACTCCGGCCGCGGCGCATTTCGCGATAAAATTCGGCAGCTTATGGCAAAGCGTGTCCACCTGGATCATGAACGACATCTTGAGCCCCACGTTGAGCCGCAGATGAATCAGCCGGTCCAGGATCACTTCCCAATCCTTGTTCCGGGCAAAATTGTCGTCCGTAATGAAAAAGCTGTGAAGCCCCTGGGCCACGTTTTCGCGGTTGATCTTCTCCACGTCGTCCGGTGAACGCCGGCGCGACTTCCGTCCCTGGACATTGATGATCGTGCAGAACGAACATTGGAACGGGCACCCGCGTCCCGCGTCGAAGCTCGTGATCGCGCCCGCCGTCCGCGCCGCACGAATCGCCGGGATGAGCGGCAACGGTTCGCCTTCGATGTTCGGCAGGTCCGCCATGAAATTATAGAACGGCTTCAGCTTCCCTTCGTAAGCGTCTTTCAGGACCAGCTCGACCCGTCTCTCTTCGCCTTCGCCGCAGAACATCGTAATGCCCATGGCCTTGGCCTTCTTCACATCCGCGCACTCGCCGCCAAGCATGCTCGTGATCCCCGACACATGGAACCCGCCGATCCCCACCTTGATCCCGCGCTCCAGAAGCGGCCGCGCCAGATCGACCGCATGCGGAAACTGGTTCGATTGCACCCCGATCATCATCACCATCCCGCTGCCCGCTTCCTCGATCATCCGCGCCAGTTTATCCGGCCTGATCCGCGTATTCGTCTCATCAAACGGATGGATCTCAATTTCCACGTCCGGCCCCAGCACGTGCCTCTGCGCACAATCCCTCGCCAACCCAAACACCGCCGCCAGCGAGTTCGAAGGAATCGTCGATCGAAACCACTGAATCACATACCCGTCCTCATCATAGTGCGACGGCTTAACCAGAATCAGACAAAAGCGCTTCGAGCGCCCTGTAACCGGGATCGTCGATCCCGGCTGATTGCCGTTGGGAAGGGTGTTCGTCATTTGGTTTTTCGGAACCGGCGGATGATACACAATCCTGCCACTTTCGATAGCAAATTGTTGCCCATTGAGATTCGTCGACCGCGCGGAAGCATTGCCAGTCGGGTCGACACAAGTTATGATCAAGTCAGTAATCATCTCACAATGTTATACCTGCCCAGGCACCGAGAAATCTCAGCGCGTTGACTCATGGCGACGTTCTATCGCGGAGCTGGGGTCGGCAGTTATTGGCACCGTCGGGATGCCCGCATTACTGGTTTTGTCGCACATGAACCCGGCGCGAATCGCAACCTGCCGAATCTTATTGGCCACGTGCGGGATGGGACCACGAAGAGTCCGTATATTTCGCTTACCCGTTCTTATAGCGTCGCATGGAATTACGCCGTTGGTTGGGGCACTCCAACTGCCGCCGACCCGGCCTTCGTATATGCGATCGAGATCAACAATCCCCCGCCGGCAGGATTGCAAATCCTGGACCCCCTGTTGGAGCTTCTACAGAAGTTTAATTGCCCGATTGACGGCGCCACATACCATCACGACGGAAACCCTGATTTTCTCATCGGAGTGATCGACCGAACGAATTACCAAGCGTGTCTGGACCGGCCCATCCAGTCCCCGCCCCCGGGAGGCGCGACGGCACGACCCGCGAACTTATGCCCGGAACTCGAAACAATTGTACGAGCCTTGCGCGATGCCGAACTTCTCGCGGTAGGGATTATCCCGCGAGAGTGCGTCGTGACTCGGTATGAGGTTTTCTAACTATGTCGGATCGCTACGCAAAGATTGACCTAACTAATTTTATCCTTCCTGGCGAAGAGCAGCCTAGGTTTGCGTCAGCTGATGTGCCGTTACAGGTCGGGATGCCCTTTGCGACGTTGCATTTGATTGATGGGAAAACGTCTCTTCGATTTGATCTAAACAAACAGGTGATCCCTGACGAGGGGGCATCAGTAGCGATTCGCGCTGTAGCTCCACAAATCGCTCGTTTCCTTCGGGCAAACACTCCAACGAAAGTCCCACTTAGGGTCTTTATTAGTTATAGCTGGGACTCTTCAGAACACTCCCGACGGGTACTTGGACTCGCGCAGCGTCTACGCACTGACGGTATCGACGCGTGGATCGATCGGTTCGAGACTTCCCCTGCCGAAGGCTGGGGCGAATGGTCCGTCAATCAGATGGACGAAGCGGATTACGTCCTAGCTGTCATAACGGAGAACTATGCGCGCCGTCTTCGAAGGACTTCAAAGTCTAATCTACTGGGTAACACGTGGGAAGGTGCGATTATTCGAGAAGAATTACTGGAATACCATCTCGATCGGCGAACGGTAGTGCCAGTTGTGTTCGGTACCGACGATTCGATGTTTTTGCCTCCGAGCCTGAGCATGCTCACAACATATGATGTCTCATCCGAAGTTGGATATGATGCTCTTTATCGTTTGTTGACTGGTCAGCCAGGTGCAGTACCTGTCCCTTTAGGAGAGCTTCGCCAACCCGCGTCAACTCAAATCACGGCGTCTCCGCTACGCATCCCGAAACTGCATTATCACTCGGCCGGTATTCGTTCTAATTTGCCACGCTTACCGAGCTTTTTTGGCCGGGAGCAAGAGCTGAAGAAAATTGCTGATGCACTTTCCCCGAACGCAAGAACATGGGGGGTTTTGATCGATGGCCCCGGTGGGATTGGAAAAACATCCCTTGCCATTCGAGCTGCGGAATTAGTGCCACCAGGGAGTTTTCGCAGGATATTATTTCTATCAGCCAAAGAACGCGAGTTAATGCCCGATGGCACGAGAAGCCTTCATGGGTTTGTGATCCCGGGCTATATAGAGATGCTGAACGAGATTGCTCGCCAAACAGGCCGCTCGGAGTTGACGAAATCGTTAGAATCGGAACGCGCAAGTCTTGTCTTAGCGGCGCTGGAAGACGAACAATCATTACTTGTTCTAGATAATCTCGAAACGCTCTCTATCCCGGATCGGGAGCACCTTTTCGCGTTCCTAAATCGGCTGCCTCGCGGTTGTAAAGCCATTGTTACCAGCCGCCGCCGAAGTGATATTGATGCACGTCTAATAAGGCTTGATCGGCTCGATGCCGAGGCGGCGCGTGCCTTGATTGAGGAACTAGCCATCGATTATCCGCAGTTGGCATCGGCGAGTGAGAAAGAGGTTACCGCTCTCTATGAGGAAACGGGAGGAAACCCTCTGTTACTACGTTGGGCAGCGGGTCAATTAGGGCGCGGCCGGTGTCACTCTATACAGGAGGCCTTAGAGTTTCTGCGTAATGCGCCACCACAAAATGATCCCTTGGAATTCGTTTTTGGAGATCTACTAGACGCCTTTAGCGATGCTGAAATCAAAGTTCTCGCCGCGTTAACCAATTTCTCGGAAGCTGCTAAAGTAGAACATATAGCGGAATTGGGCGGCCTTTCACAGGTTGCCGCGCAAACAGCACTTGATGATCTGGCCGACAGAGGTCTCATAATGAGAGACGCGGAGGCTGAACATTTTGCCTTGGTGCGTCTCGTCGCCGAATTCCTCCGTCGGAAACGTCCGGGGGTAGTTGCCGAAACCGGGGACCGACTTGAAAAGCGCGCTTACGCCATAGTGATTGAGAACGGATATGAAAAGTACGATCGCTTCCCCATCCTAGAAGATGCATGGCCGACTGTCGAAGCAGCATTGCCTCGGTTTGTGGCGGGGCCAAATGACAGACTTCAGACTATCTGCGATGCGCTCCGCTTCTATCTTGAATTCACGGGTCGATGGGACGAATGGGCCGCGTTGGAATCGGAAGCCGAACACAAGGCCGTTGCCGCAAAGGATTTTGTAAACGCGGGATGGAGAGCTTTCCAAACCGGCTGGATCCATTACCTTCGCGGCCAAGCCGCCGAGGTGCTGGTCAGTGCGGACCGTGCTGAAGCGTACTGGAACGACACGAAAGCAAGTGGCGCTCGAGAGCGCAGTTTCGTGTTTTATTTGCGTGGCGTCGGTTATCATATGACCAAGGACCACGAGGCCGCTACCAAGGCATATCGCGAAGCGATTGAACCTCTGCGTGCTCTAAACGATGAAAGCGCCCATCTTGCAATGGTTCTGAATGCGCTTGCGAGTTCTGAGAAAGCCGCCGGCAATTTAGACGCCTGTGAACGTGACTATCGAGAGGCTCTTCGCATCTCCCAAGCAGTCGATTATCGCGAGGGCGTAGCGTATATCACTGGGAATCTTGCCGAGCTCGCGCTTGAGCGACAGGATTGGCACGCTTCTGAGATTCTAACGCGAGAAGCTTTGCTTTCCTCAGAAAGGATCGGCCGTCGCGAATTGATTGCTTCGCAATGTCGCCGCCTCGCCGTTGCGCTGCTGAGACAAGAGAAGAAATCGGAAGCGTTGCCCTACGCCCGTCGTGCAGTTGAGATTTTTGGCAGCTTGCGCTCGCCGCAGGTCAAAGCAGCGCGGGCGGTTCTGAGGAGCATCGAGAGCTGAATTTGAGCAAGGGAAAGGGGTCAGTCCTTAGGATCTCGTCAGTAGCAAAATTAAGAACTAAGAAGGAAGCCGTAACCCGTAACGCAGCTATAAGCGAGGCCGGGCTTTCAGATGCGAAGCAACGGCCGGGCTTTCAATTAAAAAGGCCGGAAGAAGCGAGGATGCGAAAGACGCGGGGACCCCGGTCAACCCCGCCTTGCACAAAGAGGGCTGGTTTCGTTCGTCATGAGACCGATGGTGACGAGAAACGTGCGCAGTAAAACCAAGTCGATCATTTATTCCGCGGTTATCCTGATCGGTGCCGTCTGGATTTACCGCTTCCTCAACAGTGGCGGCTGGCTGACGCATCATTATCAGCTCAACCAGCTCAACGATCCCGACAGCCTGAATCTTGTTCCCGTGATCTTCGAGCCGATCGCGGTGGTGGGTGTTGTTGTTTATTGGGTCTGGCGGACGCGGGCGGTTTACCGGCTCCTTTTCTTTCTTTTCCTCGGCCAGCTCCTGATCGGGATGAGTTACCTGGCCGTGTTCCTCTTGTTCGTCCTTACCTATAAGCCAAGGATGATGTGAAACGGCCGGCCGCCCAGCTCGCGCACAAAAGGAGGGGAGACGGGCAGTCTGTGAATCTCGGCACCGAAAAAAGTAAGAATGAAGAATTAGAAATTAAAAAACTGATCTTGGATTATTACAGTTTATCGGCCAAAAAAAACGCGAGAGCGGTTGTCGGATTCGGCGAGTTGCCGGTCGACGATGCGGTAGGAGAGCGTGAGATATTGCGGAGTGAAAAAGGGATCATCGTCTCCCTTGTCGGTGATAGGGGAATTCAATGAGCCGCTGCCGTGCGGCAGATAGGCCCAGAACCGTGCACGCGCTCGAAATGAGCGCTTATCGCGGATAAACTTCGGCCGCTTTGCTCTTATCCAAAGCAGAGAGCTCTTTGTTGAATCCGTACCCGGTATGGTCCCGGGTAAGATCCGGCGACACCGGGTAAAGCATGATCGAAAGCCGGTCGAATTTCGTCCATGTTCCATTCTTTGTCGGCGGCTGCGGGTTAAGAACGTTTCTTTCGATCCGTTGCACAGTCCACGGCTCCCTTAAACCTTGAAAGTATTCGATGACTTTCTGCCGGTCCCAAGGGATGGCCGCGTCGGGCGATTGATGTTCGTGGGCGAAGCCGAGAACATGCCCAAACTCATGGAGGACGTGCCGCTTCCAATCGCCCGGAGGCCCCGACGCAAAGCCAAGGTTCATCGTTGGATTTTCTGGCAAAATATTCGATGCTTCACGGCCAAGCCGAGACTGGAAGCCACGTCCAGAGAAACTCACGCGAATGGTACCCCCGGTTTTTACCTGCACAAACTTGATGTTGGCGTAACGGGTCCACTCTGCAGCCGTGGCCAGGACGAAAGCAGCATTTTCAGGGGAGCCATCGAGGAATTGAACTGTAAGGGTGTCGCCGGTATCCCAACAAAGAGTTCGGTCGGTCGCATAGAGTCCGGGGCCTTTTGTGGGAGGCGGAGCGATGCAAGTCTCGAGGTACTGCCGTTTCTCGCTTGGAGTTAGTCCTTCATATTGATCGGCCCGTGCGAAATGAGCAAACACGAAGCTCCCAAGGAGAAGAAAACTCAGGCGTCTCCGATTCACTTAGCTGACTCCGGGAGCTTCAAACGATCGAAGATTGGATGCTGCAAACGCGCATCACGAAACGATAGGGTGACTTGATACAGAAGTGGCTCGGTTACTTGGAGCATGCTGTTAAGGCCGGCGTTCATCATCGATCGGTCTGGTTCCTTGACCTTCGAGTCGTTCGCAATCGCGTCCCGCACCCAGCCCGCGATGGCTCGTAGGCGCTCACGATCGGGAACGTGCAGGGTCGCGTCCGAGACCGATTCCCTCGGTTCGTAGATCAGCATAGTGCTTACGAGCAGCGACGTGAAGCCGGCCACGAACTGGCCGTGCTTGACCATGAGATCCGCGGCAAACCTGTCCGCTCTGATTTCCTGCTCTCGCATCCGCAGCTCGAATGCGTGGGTCGACTCCTTATCTGCTTGTTCGACGACGTCGTTGCGAAGCAGATGCGCGGCCTCATGTGCTAAAGCGAAGAAAAACGTCGTTTGCCGGGCGGTGAGATAAAACCAATGATACGTCGCGTTGAGAGCCTTAATCTGCTCTTTACTTGTGAACCCAGCCGCGGTCGTAGCAGTGTGGAAATAGCGATGCTTGAGGTGTTGTTGCCGCAAATAGAGCATGTACTGGAAGAACCATTCCTCATCCTTGTATCCTCCAGCGAGAAGCGCATAGCCCTCCAGGATAACGTTTGAGAGACGCAGCCCGCCCGTGGTAACGAGGAGAATTGGTTGCTCGCCCGCGTCAGCTTCGAAGCGGAGCGGCGTTTCATCGGTCGAATAAACGATCTTTACCCTGCGCAATTTATCGGCGTCAGATTTGTCAGCGACAGCGATGATATTGCTCCACGCCTGCTCAACAACCTCGCGGTTTGATTCGTTATATTCTCGGCTCTCGCGTTGCCTTTGGGCTGCAACCGTCTCCGGTTTCTGCGAAACTCCGGCTCCCAAAACGGACGAGCAGAAGAAACAGAACGCGACTGTGCCGGGTCTCACCGTCAATTTGAGTTGCACCTCTGCTCGGGTATTCGGATAACACGCGCTGGCGCACGCGATTCTGATCTGGCGGGGCATCGCGTGTTTTTATCGGAAGCAAGCCTATCGGTCAAGAAGGTTGAGGATGAAGAAGGGGCGAGTTTGTGAACCCTGGGCAGCGGAAGAAAGGATGAAGGAGGAGGGCGGAGAGGCGAGGATAGAAGACCGAGGATGGCTGGATGGACACGGGCTCAGTGGACTTCCTCTCCAACGGGGCTCTGTCCGAAACGCAGGAATGTTTTCACGAGATCGCCTTCCCCGCAGACGATCATCTCGGTGAGTCGTTTGAACCATTTACCGATCGGCACTTCGGGCTCGGTATCAAGCCACAGCGCCAATTTGCCGAGCTGATCCGCTGAGATTTCTCGCGAACGAATACGATCGAGCAGGTGGTCGAGAAGAGCTGGCGGCAGATTGCGGCGCCGAATCTTAGGCATCGTCCTTCGCGCCGTAGAAGCCGCGAACAATCGTCTCACGAACGCGCGAAGCTTCCAAAGGGTCCTGGGAGTTAACGAAACGTTCGGCTAGGGCAGATAGTTCAGGGCCACTTAGCTTTCGCTCGGCATCGAGTTGATAAACCATGCGAACTACCCCGGCCTGCTCTTCGGGCGCCAGCCGTTTGATTTCGTCGATGATCTGGGCGGCGGTCATGGCTGAAGATTATGGCGCGATCCCTCGGCAAGCAATGGCGGAATCCGCGTGTGAAGTTGTAGGGCGGGCGCGTCGCCTGCCAAATCAGGGCCGGCAACCGGAGGGGTTGCCCTACAATAGCGGGACTGCCCCGCTCCGTGATTCACGCGCAGGGAAGCGCCCTCTCTGCTATACTGCGGCCGGATGTTTGAGATCAAGGCAAAGGACAAAATGGTCGAGCGCGCTCTGCTCGTAGGCGCTTACACGGATACCAGCAAAAAGGTGGAGGCTGAAAGCTTGCTCGCCGAATTGGAGGAGCTGGTCGACACGCTAGGCATTCCAGTCATCGAGCGAAAGATTGTCTTTCATCGGGAACAGCACGCGCGCTATCTCATCGGATCTGGGAAGGCCCAGGAGATTGTCGATTTCGCAAAGGAACACGAGTGCGACGTTCTTGTGTTCGACAATGAGTTGAGCCCTTCCCAACAACGCAATTGGGAAGAGCTTGCCGGGATCACGGTCGCGGACCGGCAGGAGATCATTCTCGATATCTTTGGGGCACGCGCCCAAACCCGCGAGGCCCGCATCCAGGTGGACCTGGCTCGCATGGCATATTCCCTCCCGCGACTCACCCGCGCCTGGAGTCACCTTGGCCAACAGGGCGGCGGCATCGGCGCGAAAGGCGAGGGTGAAAGCCAGCTGGAGCAGGACAAACGCAAAATCCGTCTCCAGATCGACCGGCTCAAGCGGGAATTAGAAACTGTGCGCAAATCGCGCGCTACCCAAAGGAAGGACCGCAAGCGCGCGCCGGTGCCAAACGCAGCAATCGTTGGTTACACTAACGTCGGCAAATCGTCGCTCCTGCGCCGGCTAACTGGCGCCGAAGTCCTGATCGAGAACAAACTGTTCGCGACCCTCGACACTACCACGCGCAAGATCACTCTGCCTAATAAGCAACCACTTCTGCTCACCGACACAGTCGGGTTTGTCCGGAAGCTGCCGCACCAATTGGTCGAGGCGTTTAATGCTACCCTGGAGGAAGCCGGGCTTTCCGATTTCCTTATCCACGTCCTGGATGCGTCGCAGCCGGAAGTAATCGAGTTCTATAACACCACCATGAAGGTCCTGACCGATCTTGGCGCGGATACGAAACAGATGCTAGTCGTCTTTAACAAGGTGGATAAGGTCAGCAATCCTTTTGCCTTCTCTGCCTTACGGCGGCATTTCCCGGATGCGGTCTCAGTCTCAGCTGCAACGGGCGAGGGAATGGAAGAGCTCGTCGAACGGATCTCCGAATTCGTAGGAAGAGGCGCCATGACCGTTGACTTGCGCCTGCCCTCCGAGCGCGCGGATTTGCTGGCCCGACTCCACCGGGAGGGCTCGGTGCGCGATCTTCATTATGAGGACGGCTTTACTCGAGTGGAAGCGGCTCTCCCAACTCGTAGCCTTGAAGTCTTCGCACCTTTCCTCTCCGTTCCAGACGCGCCACTCGTGGCGGCTGAAAAGTAAGAAGTAAGAAGTAAGAAGTAAGAAAGGAGCCCGATCTGGCAACCGGAGCGGTTGCCCTACAAGCTATTGACTATCGCATCGCGTGCCGCGTTGGCTTTTTTTACTTCTTCCTTCTTAACTCTTACTTTCCCTGCCTACAGACAAAAAAATTAATGGGATTGACGGTTACGCAACCTGACCACGCGAGGCGGGGCCTTCAATAACAGATCGGGGATGGTGGGTGTCCGCAGATTTAACAGATTAACACAGATTCTTTTTCTGGTTTCGTGCGCGCTTCGACCCTAGCCGACACGGGAGAAAGTGTTTGTTCGGGTTATAGGTGTGCCATCGAGTGCCGTTGTACGCAGCTGAATCAAAAGTTCGTCGCCTACGACACGCGCATCTCTGACAAAGGTCGCACCGATGTTGTCGGGAGAAATTGAGGCTTCGAGCTCGGTCGTGAGCGTGCCGGCGATTTCGTCGATGCTGTAAGTGCCGAAGTAAGCGTCGTAGCCGTCAACGCCGGCAGTGTTATTCTTGGCTTGCGCGCGCTGGAGCACATTTTCCTGCTGCGATCGATCGCGTTTCATGAATTGGGCGGAAAACTCAGTTGGCCCAAAGCAAAGTATCCCAAGCGGATCCGGACCGAGAAACGGGTCGATCTGGATTTGTCCGGCGTCGTCCACGTCTTGTCGTGATTTCAGTTTCCAAATGCCGAGAATGGCGGCTGCGAGACCGAGGGTTGGCGGCGGGAACGGAGTTTCTTTCATCTTATCTGGCACCTTTCATTCATTTGATCCGTTATATTTCGAATGTCGGCGGTTTTGAATTGAGATTTAAGAATTGTAGGGCGGGCGCGTCGCCTGCCAAATCGGAATCGGCTGCCAGACGGCGCAGGAACTACCCGAACTCGGGCGACGTGGAGCGGCTTTTCGCGAGTCCGATCTGAAAATAGCCCAGCGCTTTAGCGCTGGGGTTTGCTATCCCCCACACAATGCGAGTCCCGCAAGGGACGATAGAACCGTCCTTTCGTCCCAATGGGACTCGCCGGACTAGATACGCCTCTATTCCCACCGCTAAAGCAGTGGGCTATTTCCATAATTGAAGATTCCGATTTAGCCCGCGAATAAGCGCTAATTGGCTCGAATTGAATTTTCTGCAATTCGTTTGTGTGCATTCGCGCGTGAAGCGTGCGTCGTACGCGTTGAGGCGATATAGATGAAATCACCATGACGCTCGACGAGCGAACCCGAGGTCGAATCGCGAAGGATTTTTCTTCCTCCGAGCACGCCACGGTTACGGAGTTACTGAGCGCTTATGCCGGAGCGGAGAGCGACCGCGTCCGCTGGGATATTCTTGAGATAAGCAAGGGCGACCTGGACAAGGTCCGTCGCTATGTTCAAGCGGCTCAGACCGATTATCGAGACATTCTTTATTGGGCGGAATACTACGACAACGATCCAATGCTGAAGGGTCGCGACCCGAAGAAGATGGTCGACGATATCTTGTCGAAGTGGGGAAAGAAGAAGGGAACCAGTGACGTGTGACGAGTGACGAGTGACGAGCGCGGAGTCGAAGCAGACCTGAAAGTCGCTACGTGTTTGAAGGCTGAATCGTCGCTCGGAATATTTGTGGAGATGCTCCAACTCGGTGCGAAACGGACTTCCTGATTCGACCCTTTCCTGTTTTCCTTCGTTCCTGATTCATTTCACTGCGAAAGATCTATCCATGAAAATCCTCGGTCTCGGGTCAGTTATCATTCTTGGTGTCGGTGCGGCCTTCGCCGCGGAGCCTTCTCCGAATACGCCACGAGCCAAAGGCGAATCGGAGATCATCCAGCTGGAACAACGCTGGATGACGGCGATGAAAGAACGCGATGAAAAGACGCTCAATCAACTGGTGGCGCCAGAGTTCACTCTTTCGGGCATCGATGATCCAGAGGAGCCGGCGTTACCAAGAAAAACGTGGATCGATAACACTCTGCACAATCTCACCGTCGAATCGTTCAGCTTTGTCAAAACCAGAGTGCAAGTCGCCGGTGATACCGCGATCGTCCACGCGATCTTCACTTGGAAGGGCGTCTTTAAGGAGCCGTTTACCGACACAGTATCGCTGATCGATGTCTGGGTTAGACGAAACGGGAATTGGCAGGTGGTTTCCCGTTTCGTCGGTGAAGGGAGTAAGGATGCGCATTGACGCTCGGTCACGGGAAGCGGCGCGGTCCGCAAGGATTTCGTAAGAACGCTGGAAGGGCGTGAGACAAATCATGCCGTGAGCGGCGTTGTGGCTGCATGAACATCCTCTGCAGCCGCCGTGTCTTGATCTTCGCAAGCGTCCTTTTCGCGATTGCTTATGCGTGTCTGGGCGACAACGAGCTGACGCTTGATGATGTCATCGCTCGGAATACCGAGGCGATGGGCGGACGCGCGGCGATCGAAGCGGTGAAGACGATCGCGGTCGATCTGCATATCGTTGATCCGGGGTTCGAGGTGGATGGAGGGTATCAGGCCGCGCGGCCGAACCGGATGCGGATTGATGTAAAGGCGGATGGCAAATCGGTCTATGTGGAAGCTTTCGACGGGAAACGGGCCTGGCAATGGAAAGGCAAAGGCACGAACACCGAGGACGAGTCGCCCTACGCTGCGGCCGCCTTACAGCGCGGCGTGGAATTTCCCGGTAAACTCTATGGATTGCATGAGATGGCCGGCCGCGGTCACAAGCTCGAGTTAGTTGGCCGTGAGAAGATTGATGGCGTCGATTATTACGCGATCAAGGCGACGATGAAAGATGGGTTCGTCACGAAGTTCTACATTGATCCAACGACGTGGTTGATCGTGCGGCGGCGCGATGTTCGCCCGCTTCACCCAGATGTCGATCCAACGCCGACGACCATCGAACAGCGCAGTTCGGATTTTCGGAAGGTCAATGGAGTTATGTATGCGTTCCACACCGAAGAGGTCGACCTCCAGACCGCGAAGGTCCTGGAAACAACAACCGTGAAGGAAATTCGGATCAATCCGAAGATCGACGAGACGATCTTTGAGAAGTTGTGATAGGAGCCAGTGACCCACCACAGCGGGTTCGTCTCATGCGAACGTGTGACATGTGAAGGGCGGTGTGAGTTCGGATTCCCGGTTCTCCCAGCGCTTTCACGATTCTTCCGGACGTGGGGAGCGGTAGAAGGCGGCGCGAATGGGGCTGTCGCCGGTGAAGGGGTATTCTGGCATGAGAATCACGGCTCCATCGAAGGGCATTTCCCATCCGAACAAAGCTATGGCCGGTCTTCCGGGTGAATCGTCGGTGTAAATGTACCCGGTGGTAGCGATTCGTGGATCAATCGGGAGTTTTCGTCGTCTTGAGTAGGGGCCGGCTTTTTCGATGACCTGCTTCACGGTTGTTTCGTGGGTGATAAAGCGGAACTCGATAGGGAGTTCTCGGGTTGGAATGAGGCGGTCCTTGTAGGCCTCAATGATTGAGCGGTCTTCGCTGCGTCGTCGTTTGAAGGCAAGGATCGCGCCGTAAACAGAAGCGCCGACAAGTCCGATTTTCAGGAGCCAGGGGAGTATCATCACTTCCGGAGGCGCAGTCATTGGGGCATAAGACGGATTGCCACGCAAAGTCCGCCAACTTGTTACCCTGCCATCCATGAGCTCGATCTCGAATCCGATGTAGCCCTCCTTGTTTGCCGTCAGCTCGGCGAGCGGCGGGAGGTAACGCATGTGCGATAGGCCGGGCAAAGTTGGAATGCCGGTTCTTGGTTGTCCGAACGCTGATACTACTTCATGCGTTGTCATGCCGCGACGAAGCTTCGCCGTCATTTCCCTTTCGGTGGGAAAGGCGTTCGCGCTCGCGCAGGCGACGAGGACGCTGAAACAAACCAGAAGTAGCGTCTTCATGATCTGTAACCTAGGGAGGTCCCGAAATCCGACAAGGTGTTAGGGTAAGCGGTCGCCGCCGCGGCCCTGACAAATCTGTGACCCTGTAACTGCCTCGCGCTGGCAAATGATCTGCTCAACATCACGTGGCCATGAGTGTCAACATTAAGACTAACGTCAGAACGGTCATCCGGTACAAAGGACAGGAGTATTCAAGCGCGGACGCGCTTCCCGCTGAGGTGCGTTCAGCCTACGAAGCGGCGTTTGCGAAAGGAATCGCCGCCATCCCGGGGGCGAAACAACAGATCGTGTTTAACGGTCAGCACTTTGCGTCCGCCGAGGAAATGCCCCCCGCGGAGAAGAAGCTTTATGAAGACGCGATGGGCCTCGTCGAGGGCGGAGCGGTCGACCACGAAAGCGGTCCTACACCCACTAATCCGTCGTCGGGTTGGCTAAGCCCAAGTCAGATACGCCTTGTCTTGTTGTTCGGCGCGATCGCGGCGCTGGTGGTGGTTCTGCGACTATTCGTGCGGTAATCACATCCTCGTAAAAACGCGTGTCCGCACGCGCAGACTTTCTTGGGTTTCCGGATTTATCTTTTCTGAAATCCAGTTCATCCTGTTAATCCTGTCTAGTTCGTTAGCGGTTCGCGATCCGGATCATCGCGGCGACGCTGCGGTCGACGTCGGCGTCGGTGGTGGACCAGCAGGAGACGCTGATGCGCATGGCGGTGCGGTTTTGCCAGACGGTCACGGCGCACCAGCAGGTGCCGTCTTCCTGAAGTTCTTTGATGACGCGCTGCGTCTTCTCGGCAGAGCCGAAGGAGACGAGGACCTGATTGAGGACGACGTCGTTCAGGATCTTGAACCCGGCGGCGGAGAGTTGCTCGGCGAAACGGCGGGCCTGTTCGCAGTTGCGCTCGATCATGCGGGCAAGACCTTCCCGGCCTAACGAACGGAGAGCGGCCCAGACTTCAACGCCGCGCGCGCGGCGGGACAACTCCGGTGTGAAATCGCCGGGATTCCGGTGCTCGGTCTCGGTCGGCAGATATTCGGCGGTGATCGCCATGGCGGCGGCGAGCGAATGTTGGTCGCGGACGAAAGCCAGCCCGCAATCGTAGGGTACGTTTAGCCATTTGTGGGCATCGGTCGCCCAGGAATCGGCGTCGGCAATTCCAGCGGCGAGATGCGCGCGGGAAGGTGTCGCGGCGGCCCACAAACCGAATGCGCCGTCGACGTGGACCCACGCGCCGGCGGCATGAGCGACGCGACACATCTCAGCGATAGGATCGAACGAACCGGTGTTCACGTTGCCCGCCTGACAACAGATGATCGTAGGACCGGAAATCGCGGGCAGCTTGTCGGTCAGCATTCGTCCCTGGTCATCGACTGGAACTTTAAGAACGCGGCTGCGGCCAAGACCAAGCAGGCCTAACGACTTGGTCACGGAAGGATGGGATTCGGCACTAACGATCACCGTAATGGGCGGCGCGCCAAAAAGGCCGTCGGCTTCCGCATTCCAGCCGGCTTGTTTTAGGACGCTGTGTCGCGCCGCGGCGAGCGCGCAAAAATTCGCCACGGTGGCGCCGGTAACAAAGGCGCCGCTGCATTCCGGCGGAAGCTGGAGGACGTCGAGCAACCAGCGCAAAGAGATTCGCTCGAGGAAGGAAGTTGTCGGAGTAGGGCGCCAGAGTCCGGTGTTTTGGTCCCAGGCCGTAGCCAGCCAGTTGGTCGCGACGGTAACCGGAAGCGCGCCACCGATGACGAACCCGAAGAAGCGCGGACCAGCCATCGCCATCGTCCCGGGCGAACCGATTTCATCCAGGAGCCGCAACGTTGCAGATGGATCCGTCTCGCGATCTGGCAACGTTTCATCAAACGCGCGGAGTTGTTCGATAGCGTCAGCTGTCGGAGCGACGCAACGTTCGCCAATTCCTTCGAGGTAACGGATCGCGCGCTCGGACGCGTCGGTCAGAAGTTCTTTGTTCATCAATCAGACCCCTTCAATTTAACCGCGGATGACGCGGATAACACGGATTGGGGCAAAACTTAAATTCTTCTTTTCTTCCATATCCGGGTCATCCGCGTAATCCGCGGTTAATCCTACCAGTGATATCTCGTTTGCGACCAAGGAAACGAAAGGCCGAAAATCGGGCAATGAATTGTAGGGCGGGCGCATCGCCTGCCGGATCCTCAATCGGCAACCCGCCTGAGGCGGGTCCCCCTACAACTTACCGGTTCTGGAATATTTCCTTCGGCAGGAAAGGGAAAGTCTTCCGGATATTTTTCTGAAAGCCCGGCCCGTATTCTTCTTCGTTCGGATCGGCGGGGACTTTCGAGAGATCGAGTTCTTTCCAACCTTTGTCAGCGCCGCTTGGACCGTGGATGTGATGTAACACGGCAACCTTCTGCTCCGCGAGCGGGTGGCCAGCCTTATCGAGCGGCGTAACATCAGTGAACGCCCAGTCGCCACTGATGTTCAAAATGTTGACCTTCCACGACACGATCTTTCCGCCGCCGGACTTTTTGCTCAAGCCGGCAAGGACAGCTTTGCGTTGCTCAGCCGAACCTGGATCAGCGAAGCAGTTCGTGACGATGAGGAATGCGCAGATGAAGGCGAGTGGTCGTAAAAACATGGTCATTAATCGTTGACGAGTGGCGATCGAGCAATCGCCGGGAAATTGTAGGGCGGGCGCGTCGCCTGCCATTTGCTTTCGGCAACCGGAGCGATTGCGAAACCAGTGATGAGTGACATGCGACGTATGACGCGTGAGGAGCGAAGTTTGACGTCGTGATTCGATCGTTGCGTAAGGTCATCTCAGGTGGACAGACGGGAGTGGACCAGGCGGCGTTGCGAGCGGCGCGGGATTCCGGATTGGAAATTGGCGGATGGTGCCCGCCGGGGCGCGAATGCGAGACGGGTGTAATTCCAGCAGAGTTTCCGTTGCAGGAGACGGAGCGACAATGCAGTTCGGCCGCGCCAGATGTACCGCGCTCGCAGCGGACGGAATGGAACGTCCGTGACTCGGATGGGACGCTGGTGATAACGATGGGTGGCAACCGGAGCGGTCGCCCTACAAGTAACGATTCGGGCACGGAATGGACAATCGAGTGCGCGAGGCGCTACAAGAAACCGTTGCTGGTCTGCAATGTCGATGATCCCAAGGCGAGATCGAAGATCCAACCATGGATCGACGGCAATCGAATGAGCATCGTGAACATCGCCGGGCCGAGCGAAGCAACAGTTTCAGGTGTTGGCGAACGCGCCTACAGCTTGCTGCGCAGAGTCTTTGAGGAAATCGCCTCGGAATAGGATTGTCTGAGCTGCCGCGTTACCCTATCCTCGCGGTCGCCGCTTCGAACTAAATCGATGAAAACGACGAGCGTTTATCTCACGACATTTTGGGTTGTAACAGCAAGCGCAGTCCTGGCCGTGGCCGAGAGTCCCCCAGTGATCGCGCCTCCGCCAGCGAGTGCGCCGGCGCCCGTGATGCCGTCGATGATCAACCCTTCCTCCAACATTCAACCGCTCACGCCGACACCGCTGAATCCGACGCCGGCTTCGCGTCAGTCGATGAAGCAGGTCATGCAAACTCCAGATCCGAGCGGGCCGGGCGGGTCGCGTTCCGAGGCGCTGCCGCAGACTTCTTTCGATCAGGCGCTCGCCGTCGCCGTCTGTGCCGATGCCCAGAAGCCGTCCGACGATTGCATGAAGCAGAGCGAACAGGAGGCAACCGGAAAGCTCTCCGAATTCTACGCGGCGCAATACGCGAAGAAAGAGATGCACAGTTCTCTTACGGTGACCTTTCCGAAAGTCATGACACGGACCGAGCAACTGCGATCCATCGCTCGGATCGAAAAAGCGGCTCTGGCCGCCGCCGTCGCCAGAATGCGGGCCGACGTAGCGAAGCTGACGCCCGAGCGGGTTGATAGCCGAGTGGCTGCGAACGCGAGCGGCAAGAAACTGAAGCAATGGGAAGAAAGTGCGGAATCGGAAGCGGAGAAGGGCTCGAACTGGACGCACGATTGGACTTCGAACACCCACAGGTTCACCGAAGGCGCCGCCTACAAGCAGCTGAAAAGCATCAGCCTTGGCGGATAGCGGGACTTCTATTCGCCAGCGGACAGTGGCGAAGTCCGGAGGCAACCGTTGCGGTTGCCCTATGGTCCGGAAGTAGACAAAAAGCTTTGCTCGCCCTCGGAGCGCTGGTTAAGTCGCGGGCGCCGCCCGGCTTTGGGAATGCCGCCCCGAAATGGAAGAAATCGTCGCGCTTTTTTCAGTCTGTCTCCTGACCGCAATTGGTTGGGTCGCAGCAAAGCTTTGTTTCGCGCGGTTCATTAGCGACGAGAACTGCGTCTACTTTGCTCCGGCGCTCGGCGCGGGAATCTGCGGGGTGCTCGCCTACATCGCAATCCACTCTTACCAGCCATGGCTGATCGGAGCGTTCGTCATCGCCGTTGGCGGAGCGGCGCTGGTGTTTCGTAAACGGTTGCGAGGTGGATCGGCTGCTCCACGGGCGATGACTACGTCGCCGTCACTGTCATCGAGCGGCGGAGCGCTCGATCCAGCGAGACAATTGTTGCGTTTCACGATCTTCAGCATCCTGGCGGTTTACGGGATGCAGATCGTTCTCTACGGGTTGTTTCGCCGGGTTTATCCGGCCCCGGACGAAATCTGGAGCGTGTTCAACCTGACGGGCGTAACGCCGCCCGACCAAATGTTCGCCTGGCACCAGGCGATGTATGCGGACCAGCATCGGCACTATCCGCAGGATCCGTTTCTGAATGACATGGATCTCTACGACCGGCCGCACCTCGGCGGTTACATCACCCTTTTCTTTTTCAGGCTCTGGGGGCTTCCGCTTACTGAACAGAAAGCTGTTTATCCAGCTGACGGTTTACATTTCTATCACTGTCTCTGGTGGCTGCTGAACAATCTCTACCTAATGGGCGTCGCGCCATTGCTCCGGAAACTCTTCGGTTATCGCGGCGCTATCATTGCAGTTGCCACGACTGCTGTCGGCGGCTTGTTCGTTATCTGCACCGCCGGAAGCTGGATGAAGTTTGCGGCCGCTTACCCATTTCTCCTGGCGGTTCTTCTTTATTTGGAGAACCAGGGGCCGATGCTGCAGGCCGCCCTTTGCGCGGTGAGCTACTACATTCATGGTTCGATGCTGCCCTTCCTCGCAGGATTTGGGCTCCTCCAAGTCTTCAACCTCCGTTATCCGATCAACGGTCGAAAGGTTCGCCTGCAAAGCGTCGCGGTGTTTGCGGCGACGGGCGTCGTTTTGGTAGGCGCGTGGTTCCTGGTCGTGCGCTGGGTAGGTTCGAAGCAACCGCTGCTTTACTACTATCTTTATGGGGCGGGCTTGACCGAAGCTCAGACAAAACCGGTTACAGAAATTGCGAAGGCCTTCTACGATAGAAATAGCTGGGCCAGCGTTTCGCTCTTCCCGGTCAACAATCTTATCTCAAGCTGGTTGCCGATCGAGTTGATTCTCGCGGTGAAGGCATGGCTTACCTCAACCCGGCCGTTCAACTTGCACACTGCGGCCAATGTCCTGTTCGCGTCGCAACGGTTCTGCGTCGAATGCGGACTAGCGCTGGTGGCGGCGCCGATAGTTATCGCGGGCGCGTTCAAGAACCTGGCAAAGGAACACGCGGGAAAGATTGCGCTCGCTTTCTATTTGGTCCCGACACTCCTGGTAGCTTTGTTCTACCGGATCGGGTGGGCGTTCAGCCTGCATATCCTAATCCCGTATCACGCTCTCTGCCTATTCCTCTGGGTAACTATGTTGCGAGCGTGGCCTACAAGTCGCGTGATGCTTTGGCTGTGGTTGGTAGCGCTGGAAGGTGTGGTCTGTGTTCTTTTCACAGACTTCCGATTTCTTCCGGTGAAAGGATTGGAGCTAAATCAAATTTCCGTCGAACAGCTTTGGTGGTTGGGCACTTACGTCATCGTAACTGTATCGATTGTTCTGGGCGCAGGCTGGGAGCTTCGACAGAGCGTGCCGATAGTTGGGCCGCCCCCGATCGTAATAGCGAGATGGCGGGCGCTGCGAATCGCGGGCGCGAAACTTCTTATCGGACTCGCTGTCATCGCCGCGGTGATCGGCGTATTGTCGATTTATTACCTGCGGTTTTATCCGCGATAACGGCCGCGGCTCATCCCGGCGATCTGCCAGCACACGCCGGCGAAGTAGGTGAAGTAATAACCCAGCACCAACGCGCCGACGGCCATGGACCCGGGAACACCCGCCGACGCCAGCCACGACGAGCCCGCGCCAGCCAAATGCCAGGCGTGCCAAATTCGCCAGAAGCCGTAAAGCATGCGCGCTGCGACCGCGAGCGTGATGAGAAGGACAAGCCAGCGGTTTGGCGTGTAGTAAGTAATAGCATCAGTCTTCTCCCATCGGGTGACGGCTAAGCCGAGCAATCCGAGCAGGACTCCGGAAACAAAGCCGATGAGCGAGTAGCCGAAGGTATTGCGGACCCAGAAGTTGGTGAGCGCAGCTATCCACAAAAAGAGAGCTGCTGATAAAAACAGCGAGAGCAGATTAATCGTCGCGATCCATTGCCGGGCGGGACGCCGCGCTGTACCGACGCGATACCGGACAATCAGCAGAAAGGGGGTCGAAAGGACGAGGACAAACACCACCAGCAGCGCGGCGAGGAAGGCGATGAACGGCACGTACGATTCTACATCGCGCTGTCCGAGGAGCGATGGTGATTGTTGTAGCGGCGGTTTATGACCGTCGTAGGATTCGGCGGTCGTAGACCGCCGCTGCAGGAAGAGGATGACGCGAACGAATTCTTACTCACGACATTGGTTCGAGTTTTTTCACGCTCCGATTGGGGACGATCGGACCGCACGCGAAGTAGAGTTCGTTTGCTCGGTGGCGCCGTTGCCGGAGTTTCGCCGAGTTCTCGACGTGTGCTGCGGGATGGGACGGCATGCGCGGGTCCTTGCACGGCGAGGCTACTCGGTGATGGGAATCGAACGTGATACGGAGGCGATCGCTTATGCGCGCGAGCTGGGTGGCGGGCCTGAGTATCTGCACGCTGATGTCCATGAGCATCAACCGGCGACGTCGGCTTATGACGTCGCGATTATCATGTCGCAAAGCTTCGGATTCTTCGACAACGAGACAAATCGCGAGCTGTTAGCACGTCTTGCCGGAGGCATTCGAAAAGGTGGCCGCATCGTTCTCGATTTGTGGACTCCGGATTTCTTCATCGCGCATCAAGGCGAGCGGACGTTGGACACGCCTTCCGGGCCTGTGCGGGAAAGAAAGCGCTTCGACCACGGCCGCCTCCGGGTTCATCTGACGTATCCCGATGGTGCAGAGGAAGACTTCGACTGGCAACTGTTCACGCCGCCACAAATGAAGTCATTTGCTGACTCAGTTGGGCTAACTCTGGCGACCGCCTGCACCAATTTCGATTCTGCTGAGAAACCAAATGCCGCGAATCCACGAATTCAGTTCGTTCTCCAGAAGGATGACTAGATTCCTTTATGTGTGTCTGTTTGTTGCCTTATCAGCGGTAGCAGCCGGCGATTTCGTGAGTCCGCCTCAGGATGCTGCGACTCGGCAAGAGTTGGTGAAGCATTTCGGAAAGACCATCGGATTCGGAGAGGTCGAGAAGTGGGAGTTCACCACGGCGGGGCGCCAGCTGTTGGTTTTTGGATATTGTCCGTACTCAGGCCGCGCGGCCTGTTACGTCCAGGCTTATTACTATAACGGCGCGAAACAGAGGTGGCTGCTGTTTATCGATCGTCTGGTCGAACCAGCGACCGCTCTTTCCGCGGAGATCTCCGACGACCGCTTCCTCACCTTCAAAGACCGCGATGGGAAAGTGGTCGTGAAAGAGTCGGTGGAACGCTTACCGAAGTAGGATGTTTCCAAATTATTTCAAAATCTTGAAACGGAACCGGAGCTTCTTGTGTTCGAGGAGCTGACGCCAGTCGATGAAAAGGAAAACGCTGATGACAATCAAACCGGCGGCGAGAGTGGCGAGGGTTTTCCAGTTCGCCTGGCCGTGAAGCAAGTCGGTGAGGTTCGCGCTCGCGTATTTCCCGGAAAAGACAAGGACGCCGTCGGTGACGAGGCGGCCCAGAAAGAATGGGACGAGGATATGGAATGGCCGTTTGATGCCGGCCATGGCGACCGCCGTGAAGAGCGCGGTCGTTGAGAGCGGTGTCAGAGTGTAGAGAAAGACGAAAACGGAAGAGGACCATTTCGCTTTGCCGATTCTGTGGCCGATGTAGCGCAGGTTCGCGTCTTCCTGGCGGTTCACGAAGCGCGACGAGATCCTGGGAATGTAACGAGTAAGAATGTAGCGTCCGATGGTCGAGCCGGTCACGCCGATGCCCACGGTAAGCCACGGGTTGAGCTTGAACTTTACCAGCAAGACAACGAGGAGAATCCAGGCGGGCGGGGCGAAGATCGGAATCGTATCGACGGCGAGCGCGGCGAAGAAGACGAGCAGGTAAGGCCACATCAGAATGAGATCGTGGCCGAGGGGGTGGTGGCGCGTGTCTACGTGCGAATTCCTGTAGCGGCGGTCTATGACCGCCGCTACATCGGACAGCTCTTGCCGCGCCCAATCTTTCTCGGCATCCTCGCGGAACGCGATCGGGAGTAAGAGCATGAGCAAGAGCAAGACGACATACGATGTGGTTATCCTCGGCGCCGGTCATAATGGTCTGGTCGCCGCCGCTTACCTGACCCGCGCAGGCCTCAGTGTTCTCCTCCTCGAGAAAAATGATTACATCGGCGGCGCGACGACGTCGCAGAAGGTATTTCCGGATTACGACGCCCATCTGTCGCGCTACTCCTATCTGGTCAGTCTGTTTCCGGAAAAAATCATTCGCGATCTCGGATTAAAATTGGAACTGCGCCGGCGGACAACGGGTTCCTTCACGCCGTACCTAAAAGATGGGCAACACGGCGGACTTCTTTTGAGCAACGTCTCGGATGAAAGCAGTGCGCAATCGATGTTCGAGCTGACCGGCGAGCATCGCGAGTACGGGCAGTTGAAGAAATTCTACGGGCTCTCGCGCATCTTTGCCGAGAAAGTCTGGGATTCGATGCTGGAACCGCTTGTTGCGAAGAACGAGTTCAAGCACCGATTCGAAGGCGATGAGGAATCGCGCGAAGCTTGGCGGAGCCTGGCAGAAGAACCGCTCGGCCGTGCGATCGAACGGTATTTGGACAACGATCTGGTGCGCGGCTTGGTCCTGACGGATGGCAAGATCGGCGTCTTCACGCATCCGCATGATCCATCACTCCTTCAGAATCGCTGCTTTCTCTATCACCTGATCGGGAACAAAACCGGCGAATGGAAAGTGCCGGTTGGCGGAATGGGCGCGGTCGCGTGCGAGCTGGAAGGAGTCGCGCGAAAAGGCGGCGCGGAATTCGTGGCGAATGTGGAGCTTACGGCGGTAAACTTCGAGAGCGCGAACAAGACGGTGGAATTTGAGGTCGACGGAAAACCACACAAAGTGGATTCACATTTTCTCCTGGTGAATTTCGGTCGGAACGTTCTCGCGAGATACTCCGGCAAACCATATCGGCCGGATCCGACCGACGAGGGGAGCGTGTTCAAGATCAACATGCTGTTGCGCCGGCTACCGCGGCTGAAGGCAAACAAGTATCCGGCAACTGAAGCCTTCCGCGGCACCTTCCACAGCGACGAAGGTTACGAACAGATGAATGCGAGTTATGAGCAGGCGGTGAAAGGCCGTTTGCCAGAAAAGACTCCATGCGAAGTCTATTGCCACACGTTGACTGACGACAGCATTCTCGCGCCGGACTTACGGCGTGAGGGTTTTCAAACGCTAACCCTCTTCGGGCTCGACTCGCCCTACTCGCTCTTCGCCGAACATAATGATGCGATGCGCGAGGCCGCAGAGAAGCGTTTCCTCGCCAGCATGAATCAATGGTTGGAGGAACCGCTGGAAGATTGCCTGGCTGTCGCGCGAGACGGCGGTCTTTGCATCGAGAGCAAGAGTCCGGTGGATATCGAGCACTCGTTAGGCATGTATCACGGCAACATTTTTCACGATGCACCGACGTTCCCGTTCGCAGACCGCGACCAGCAAGCCGGGACCTGGGGCGTCGAGACCGAGTTCGAGAACGTCTTTCTCTGCGGCTCCGGCGCCCAGCGCGGCGGCGCTGTCAGCGGCATCCCCGGCCACAACGCCGCGATGAAAGTGCTCGCAGCGCGGTCGTAAGGTCTTTTGTTTCGGCTGCAAATCCATTAACAACTCGACATCATGCATCGAACAACCTTCAACTCGCGCCGGCTCGCCTTGGTTAGCGTTGTCGCCACCTTTGCGTTTCTGATCACAATTGTTGCCGCCCAAAAACCAGCCGCGGAACGAAAACCGGATGTGTCGAACAAGGCTCTCATCACAAAGCAAACCCCTGATCCAAAGAAAACACCGGGTGAGAGTAAGGGCGTGAAACAGTACACGATCGAGCAGTTCATGGCGACGACGCGGCTCGGCGGCGCTTCGTTTTCGTCGGACGAAAAGTCGATCCTGTTTCACAGCAACAAGACCGGGATTTTCAATGTTTACTCCATGCCAGTCGGCGGCGGCGAACCGAAGGAGCTGACTAATTCGACGAAAGAAAGTACCTACGCGATTTCCTGGATGCCGACCGACGCGCGGTTCCTTTATCGCTACGACAAAGGCGGAAACGAGAACGAGCACATTTACTTGCGAGAGCTGGACGGGACCGAGCGCGACCTGACGCCGGGCGAGAAAACCAAGGCGCAATTCTACGGCTGGAGCCAGGACCGGAAATCATTCTTCTTCGGCACAAACACGCGTAACCCGAAATTCTTCGACGTTTTCGAAATGACGGTCGCCGACCTGAAACCGGCCCTGCTTTACCAGGACGACACGGGCTACGATTTCGGCGGCGTTTCAGACGACAAGAAATTCATTGCGTTCGCCAAGCCCGGCAAATCGACGGCGGATTCGGACGTTTATCTCTACAACACCGCGACGAAAGAGATGAAGAACATCACCGAGCACACGGGCGAGGTGAATAATACGCCGGAAACCTTCGATCCCTCGTCGAAGTTTCTTTATTACCTCTCGGACGAAACGGGCGAATTCAAGAACGTGGTTCGCTATGATCTGGCGAGCGGCGAGAAAACGCCGATGGAGAAGACGAACTGGGATGTCTCGTTCATGGGTTTCTCGCGGACCGGAAAGTATCGCGTGGTCGGCACAAATGAAGACGCGCGAACGAAAGTTAGAATTTACGACGCGACTGGCAAAGAGGTGGCGCTACCGCCGTTGCCGGAAGGCGACATTAGCGGGATCAGGTTTTCCGACAGCGAAACGAAGATGGCATTTTACGATGACGGCTCCCGGTCGCCGGCGAATCTTTACGTTTACGATTTCGCGACTCAGAAGCCCCTTAAGTTAACCGAGAGTTTGAATCCGGAGATCAACGCGGCCGATCTCGTCGATGCAAAGGTCGTGCGTTATAAGTCTTTCGATGGGATGGACATTCCCGCCATCCTCTATCAGCCGCATGGCGCCACTCCGCAGGCGAAAGTTCCCGCGCTAGTAAAAGTGCACGGCGGACCCGGTGGACAGGCGCGGATGCCGTACAGCGCGCTTACCCAGTATCTGGTCAACCATGGTTACGCGGTGCTGGACGTGAACAACCGTGGCTCGAGCGGTTATGGCAAAACGTTCTACAAAGCTGACGACCAAAAGCACGGGCGCGAGCCGCTCTGGGATTGCGTCGAGGCGAAGAAGTATTTGCAGACGCTCGATTACGTCGACGGGAAGAAGATCGGGATCATGGGCGGATCGTACGGCGGTTACATGGTGCTGGCCGCACTAACGTTCAAGCCAGAGGAATTCAATGTCGGCGTGGATATTTTTGGCGTGGCAAACTGGGTCCGCACGCTCCAGAGCATCCCGCCCTATTGGGAATCGGAGCGAAAATCGCTCTATGCCGAGATCGGCGACCCAAACACGCAGCTCGATATGCTGAAGGAAATCTCGCCACTCTTCCACGCGGACAAGATCACGAAGCCGCTTCTGGTTTTGCAAGGCGCGAACGATCCGCGCGTCATTAAGGTGGAGTCAGACGAGATCGTCGACGCGATCAAAAAGAAGAAGGGGATCGTCGAATACGTCGTCTTCGGCAACGAAGGTCACGGGTTCACCAAGAAGGCGAACGAGATCAAGGGGAACAAAGCGATCCTCGATTTCCTCGATAAATATCTGAAGAGCGGCGCAACGTCGGCGGCAGGGATGAACTAGCCTCTCTGGGCTTCGTTTTCTGTAGCCGCTTCGCTGTGCGAAGCGCTGAGCATTTGCCGCGTGTTTTTGAACCGCGTTACGTCGCCCACAGGGCGACGGCTACAGAACTTCAACGTCCACGGGTAACAGGTGGTTGATCATGTAGGTGCCGCGATCTGGGCTGCGCTCAGCGGGTTGAACGACGCCGCGAGAATCCGTGGCGCGGGCCGTGACGATACAAGGGCCAGCGGCGGGCGTGCGCCATTCGTACTCCCACAGCCGCCAGGCATTCCTCACCGATTCGCCGAGGAGTTTTGCTTCATGCCAGGTTTGGCGCGAATCGAAACTGACTTCCACGCGCGCGATCTCCGCCTGTCCGCTCCAGGCCGCACCGTGAACTCGATAGGTTGAGTTCGCTGAAATCGTCTCGCTCTGCTCCGGCCGTGCTATCTCCGCTTTTGTCTGTTGTTCGCGCAACGGCGCAAGCGTGGGCAACGGCCCCGAGCGGTCCCAGTAGGTGTAATCGAGCGATTGATAGAAACCGTTGAATGGTTTTTCCGTAACGATGATTCGCCGCAGCCACTTCACCGACGCCATCGCGTACCAACCGGGCACAATCGCACGGAGCGGAAACCCATGAGTCGCCGAGAGCTTCTCGCCATTCATTTCGTAAGCGAGCAACACATCTTCGCGCGCCTTGCTTAACGGGAGGCTGCGGCAATAGGAAATGTTGCCGGCAGGCGTTGGCGTTTTGTCCACTGTGCCTTCATCGGCGCCCTCAAGAATAACTTCGATCGCGCCACTCTTTGGCCGCGCCCTTTCGAGCAACGCACCCAATGAGACCCCAGTCCACGAGGCGTTGCCGACCGCGCCGAGCGCCCATTGCACGCCCTTAACTTTCGGCTCGAGAAAAATACGATTGTTACCGGCGCATTCGAGCGTCGCCGCGATCGTGCGGGATTCCATTCCACGGAGCTCGTCGTAGCTGAGTTCAAAAGGCGCGTCGACGTCGCCTTCAATTTTCAGCCGCCAATCGTTCGCCGAAATCTCCGGAACCGGGAAGTGACAGCGGACGTAGAACGACTCGTTAGGCGTGATGAACCCGTCCAGGCTCGAGAACGGCATCTCGAGATTAAGCGGCCGCTCTTCGCGAACGATCAAACCACCGGAAGAATTGATATCCGCAGATTTCACAGATTAGCGCAGATTTGGGCTTAAATTAATCTGCGTCAATCTGCGTCAATCTGCGTCAGTCTGTGGACGATTACTTTTCGACCGGCAATTTCGCTGCTTTCCAGGCGTGGAAACTTCCGGGGAGATTGCGGACGTCAGCGAAACCTTCCTGTTGAAGAAGACTAGCAGCAAGGCTGGCGCGGTAGCCGGTGGCGCAATAGACGAGCACCGGCCGTTGCTTATCGAGCTCTCCGGATCGCTTCTGCAATTGCGGAAGGAAAATGTGGGTCGCGCCAGGGATGCGGCCGTTTCTCCATTCGGCGGGCCCGCGAACGTCGAGAAGCTGGAGACCGTTTCGCGAGGTCTGCAATTCGTGGACTGTCATCTGTTTCACTTCGCGCAGCGGATACCCGGCATTCTGCCACGCGCGCATGCCGCCGACGAGGTAGCCGGCGAACTTCGTGTAACCAGTGCGAACGAAAAGCTGCGCGACTTTTTCCACGTCACTGTCGCTTTCGAGGACGAGCAGAATCTCCTTTTCCGGATCGAGAAGCCAGCCGGCCCAGATCGAAAGAACAGGCGTGGCCGCGATGTTGAGAGCGCCGTCGATATGGCCGCCGCCAAACGCGAGCATCGTGCGCGTATCGACTAGCTGATATTTTTTCGCGCTAACCATTTCCTTGAACACGGCCGGCGCGATGGCGGGGATCATAGGCAGATTACCGAGTACGGCTGGGCCCGCCGCGTTCACTTTCTTCATCCGCTTGTAATAGGTCGGTTCGGGCGGCGGCGTGGCCAGGGCGTAATCGACAAACGCCTGCCGTTCGTTTCGCTGATAGTAGGGATTGAATCGCTTTTCGTAGCCGATCGTGCTGTCGAGGCGCTCGCCGATGTCCGCGCCGCAGGGCGAACCGCTTCCGTGCGACGGATAAATGATCACGCCGTCTGGCAATTTCGCGTAGAAACCCCAGAGCGTGTCGTAAAGCTGCGAAGCCAGCTTGTCGGCGTCGTGTCCAAGAAGATCGGGCCGGCCGGCCGAGCTGACGAACAGCGAGTCGCCGGTGAAAACGCCCCAAGGCGAGTCCGCGTGGTCTTCTTCAGCGGCGACGTAGCTCACGTGTTCAGGCGTATGTCCGGGCGTGTGACGCGCGGTCAGAATCAGCGATCCGAATTTGAATTCGTCGCCATCTTTGATTGCTTCGCGTTCAAAGCCGTATTCGGCGCCGCCTTCACTGCTGGCGTAAATTCTTGCGGTCCCACTCCGCGCTGCCAATTCGCGCGACCCGCTGACGAGATCCGCGTGAATGTGGGTCTCGAAAATGTGCGTGATCGACACGCCAACTTTCCGGGCGACCTCGAGATAAATTTCCACGTCCGGCCGCGGATCGATTACCGCGGCTATGCCTTCCTCGTCGTCGCCGATCAAATAAGAAACCGCGGCGATGCCGTCCGTCACGATGCGTTCAAAAATAAGAGACATAAGCTTTCCAAAGTTGAATTCCGCCAGCGCGGATCACGCCCAGCGTTTATACAGCGAAGGACCCGGCGCTGTCTTTCGGAAAATTACCTGGCCAGCTTCCGGCGTTTCGCCTCGGCTCGTTTTTGAGCGGGGAGACCGGCGCTTGTCGCGGTATCGTGCACGGCCGTTCTGGGCGGCGGGGTCGAATATTTCGCTCGATAAGATTTCGCGGCGACGCCCAAGAAGAACGCGACCAAGATGAAGAGAAGCGTTCTCGTTTCCTCCGGGGTTAGAACAAAAATTTGGCGGCGCCGGCTCTTCTTCGGCTTCATTCAGATCGCGCCTTAACGTGCTGCGACCGGTATTTGTGCCGGATATTTTCATCGTAGAAACGCGCCTTTGAACGAGCCTTGAACAGCGCTTCGTAAACGTCCGATGGAACGTCGAGATACCGATAGATTGCGCCATTTCGGAATTCGATCTCGAGCGCTCGAAGCTTCTTGCTGTAGCCCACGGCGACCAGAGCGGAAGATTCAACCGGCATCCGCTTGATCCGCGAGACGATAGCCGCCGGCTCGGCAGCAAGCGCAATTGCAGCGAGCAGTAAAATCGAGAATGCAATGGGGGGAAACCGCCGCATCAGCGCGGTTGTAGCTCGTCGATCCCCGGCGGTCCAGGGATTATTTCCTGGAGCGACCGCGCTATTTCCCGAGCGGAGTTGTGACTTCAGTTCCGGCGGGAGGAGTAAATTCGAAGGTGGAGGAGGGGATCGCGCCGCGACTTTCGTTCGAATAATTGGTGACGATCCGATCGCCATTGGGCTGAATCATCTCAGTCCGCGCGACCTGCAGCTCGTTGTTCATCTTGATCGTGAACGTTTGCAGAAAACGTTTCATGGACGGATTTCGCGGCTGGAGTTGCAACTGGAAGCCGTCGGCTTCTTTCGTGCCCGAGATGTGATAGGTCGCTTCCACGTTTTCGAGATTCAAACTCGCCGTGATCGCCGAGATGCCGGCGTCGAGTGGCGAACGGTGGCCTAACGAGTAGTGCTCGGCGGAATGAAATTTCGGGTAATAAATCCAGAGCTGCTGGCCATCGCTCACCGTGATGCTGGGAGAATTGCCTTTCGCTTCGCGGCGAAACTTGTTCGGGCTTTGAAACCAGATCTTGCCGGAACTAACGATCGGTTTGTTCAGCATCTTCACGTTCTTTTCTTCCTGGAAGTCGGCCTGGAGTTGGGGCGCCGCGGCCCGTTTTTCCTTGATCCGGCCGAGCAACGATTTCAGGTCGGCGGGCGAAAGCGGGTCGGCGTGGAGGAAGCGCGCGGGGAGTGAGAGCAAGAGGAAGAGGAAGACAAAAAAGAAGCGTTTAGACATTTTCAGGTTCTTTGACGAACGGCTGCAAAGATTCTTCGCGCCAAGACTTAGGTTCAGCCGCAGCCGCCGCTGGTAACGTGAAGAAGATTGTCGCGGCCAGGCTCCAAAACAAGCCCAGAGCGCAGGCGTAGCCGAGTCCGGCCAGCGTCGGGTTGTTTGCCGCTCCGAGCGAACCGAAGCCGCAGATCGCCGTCAGGCCGGCGAGGATCACGGGCTTCACCACGCCGGCGACGTCGTGATCGAGCTGCCGGGCTTTCTGCCAGACGAGCAACACGTAGATGCCGTAGTCCACGCCGATCGCGAGAACGAGCCGGAACGCCAGCACGTTCAGTAAATTCAGCGGCACCTGAAGCAATTTCATGGACGCGATCATCGCGCAGACGGCCAAGGCGAGGGTCGCCGCCTGGATGAGCCAGAGCCGCCAGTCGCGGTAAAGCAACGCGAGCAAGGTCGCATCGAAGAGCGCCATCAATCCGCTAATGAGGATCAATTGGCGATGCGACCACGGCACGAGGTCGGTGAGAGTAAAACTCCAACCGGACAGGACCATCGGAACGCCGGCGACGGGTAGTTCGCGATGCAGCATTTCCTTTTGTTCCTGCGTCTCGACCGGTTTGTTCGTGGTGACAAAGCCGGTGGTGAGAAGTGGGTCGTGGGCGAAGTAGCGATCGATCAGGAACCACCACCCAGAGGTTTGCGGGAGCACGTCGCGCCAGTTCGGCAATTGCGTGCCTGGATCGGCCGCCGCTTTCAGTTCATCGAGGAGTTTGAAACCCGACGCGAAAGTCTCGGGAGCAAATCCCTCGACGGTGAGCGCCGCTTCGAGCGCGTGCCCTGCCATTACGAAATCCAGGTGGCGTAGCTTCGCGCGATTCACTTCGATCCGGCGCGGCGAAAGGGCGAGCGCAGCCGGTGTCGAAAAGCTTTTGATCTTGCCCGCCGCCTGAAGCTCGCGCCAACGCGGTTCGACCTTCTGCCAGTAATCGTGCAGCGCCTGCGGATTGTCCGCTTTCACCATCCCGATGACGGGTTCCCAGCGCGTCGGCATTTTTTCCATGATGGTCTTCAGGGCGTAACCCGCGTCGCTCCGCTTCGGTTCCATCGAGTGCGTGCTGATGTCGAAAATCACCGGTGGCCGAGGTGAGAACGCGATCGCCGTGAGGATTAATAACAGTGGTGTGGAAATCCAAAGCATCCGCGCCGGGTGGAGCACGGCCCAGCGCACGTAGCGTTTCACCAGGGTGAACATCCAATCGTGGCCAGGCGCCGGACTTTTGCGCGGTAGAAAAAGAAAGAACACCGTGAGCATGAAGATTCCCGCGAACGCGATCCCGAGCGCAATCAAGACACCGAGCTGGGTGAATCCGCGCGAGCCGGCGAGCATTAACGCGAGAAAGCCAACCGCGGTTGTCAGCGCGCCGAAGAAAATCGCCTGGCCGAGACCTTTCACTGCTTCGCCCACTGCAACGGCGTGATCTTCGCCATCATCGCGCGCCTGTTGGTAGCGGCCGAAAACCAGGATCGCGAAATCGACTCCGAGCCCAATCAGGATCGCGCAGAACCCGACGGTCACCATGTTGAGCTCGCCGAAAATGAGGAGCCCGGCCGCGAGCGCGACGAGACAGCAAAGGAGCAGCGATATTCCCATTCCGAGCAACGGCAGCCAGCGCCGGAACCCCGCGTAGAAAACTACGCTCACCAGAAGAATCGAGCCGAGCAGCGTGATGACGATGTCGTGCCGCATGCTGAGCGAAATCTCCGCGACGTACGCAGAGCGTCCGGTGACGAGAATTTGGAGCGGGCCGCCGTCCCAGCCTTCGTGGGCGGTTTGCTGAAACGCTTTCACTTCGCGCATCAACTTCTGGCAATCGAACGCGCCGATGCCGGGCTGGTTCGTAACGGTCAGAAACACGCGCATCGTCCGGTCAGGCGAAGTGAGCGGCTGGTCTTCCTCGATCGACGCGTTGCCGGCGAAAGGCTTGAGCGCGGGAGCGACGACACCGAGTGGATCCAATCCGAGCTCGATCTGCGGACGCGGCGAACCGGCTTCGATCTCTTCATGCAAACGATGGAGCCGCTCCTGGATTTTCGCGGGCTGCAAAAGCGCGAGCGCTTCTTCGAACGCCGGCGGATCCAGATTCAAAAGCAGCGGCACAGCGATCGATTGCAAATCGCGGACACCCTCTGGTGTTTCCATCGGGACACCGGCTAGAACGCGCCGGCACCACGGCTGTTCCTTCAAGCGTTGCGCAAATTGCGGCGCGAATTCTTCGAGCTTGTCGACGTCGTTAGGCTGACAGACTAGCGCGAAAGTCAGGTCGCGCACCTGGACGAAATCGCGGTTATAAACTTTGAGTCCCTCGACGGACTCGAACCCGCCGGGCAAGAGGTTCAACACTTCCGTGTCCAATTTCATCCGCAGGATCAGAACGCCAATCGAGGCGGCGGAGATCACCGCGACAGCGGCCCAAACCAGGCCACGACGTCGAGTGACAAGTTGAGCGATGGTGGAATGGATGGCCATGGAACTCGCGATCAGCAGCCGCGACGGTCGGGTTTCAAACCGTCAGAACCGGAACGTGAACTTTTCGCCGCGATAGGAATGCGTCAGCGACGTCTTATCGCCCAGGGCCATGAGCTTTTCCCGCAGCTCGAGCCAGCCACGAAGATGCGCCGGAGCGTGAGCCGTGCTCCCCGACCAGCCGACGCCGACGAGCGGGCCGCGGATATTGAAGTTGGTCGCGTCCTGGCGGATTTCGACAAGCGTAACGCCCGGCCCTTTCGTGAAAGTCAGCTCAAAATCGCCCTTCTTGGAAAACCGGACCAGGACTTCGCCGATCAGGGTCGTTTTCTTTCCGTGATACAAAAGCTGGCCGTTGCGAGCCTGCCAGTCGGGCGACGGACCGATGAATTGATGGATCGTGCCGCAGCTCGCCAGGCTAAAGGCAAACACGATGAGAATACCGAAACGAATCGCGTGCTTCATAAAACCGCCTCCAATGCTTCCCCCTCCGCAGGGGCGCCTTCTTTCTTCGGGACGAGCGTGCGCCGCGGACAAAGCGCAAAGTATTTTTGCAAGCGGACGAGCAGATAAAAAATCCACATCCGCCATTTAATCGCGAAGCTGTCGCCGATGTTGCCGCCGAGAACTGCGTTTACCGCCGGTGGAATTTGAAAAAGATCCTGCGGATGGAGAAACACCTCGATGAATTCCTTCGAGTACCAGGCATCGACAAAGCGGAGGTAAACGTCCATCGCCTTGTTGATGTTGCGCTCGTAACGCGTGAAGAGTTTTCGACGCTTGTTGGGATGATCCAGGACTTCGTGTAAAACGTCGGCCACCTGTTCGCCTCCCAGCACAGCGAGGAAAACGCCGCTGCTGAAAACGGGATCGATGAATCCGGCGGCGTCGCCCGCGAGCATCCAGCGATCGCCGGTGAGCTGCGTGCTGCGGTAGGAAAAATCGGCCGCGGTCCGGACAGGCGTCGCGCGCTCGGCGTCGCGCATTTGCTGCATGAGCAACGGTTGTTCTTCGATCGACTGCTGCAAAAATTCTTCCGCGCTCAAGCCGGATTGTTTGTAAACCGATCCGTCGAGCACCACGCCCACGCTTGTTCGCGTCGCGCTTAACGGAATCACCCAGAACCAGCGATCGATCGCGCGGACCATTCGGGTCAGCGTGCCGTCGCGCCCTTCAGCGCGAATCATCCCATCGTAATGCGCGAAGATGGAAACCTTCTGGAGATGCTCGTAGTTCTTCTTGAGTTTGAACTTCGCGCTGAGAATCGAATTGCGTCCGCTCGCGTCGATCACATAGCGGGCGCTGATTTCGGAGGGACGCTCTTCTGCGCGTCCACGGATCGTCACCGTCGCGCCGTCGTCAGAAAACTCGATGTTGTCGACGCCGGTTTCTTCCCGAACTTCCGCGCCGCTTTCCGCCGCGTGATCGAGAAGCACCTTGTCGAAATCGGCGCGGGTGACCTGATAAGAGCGGTCGGTTTGGGAACGGAACCCGTCTTCAAAATAAAATTTTACTCCTTCGTCGCCACAGGCGCCGTACATTTCGCCGCCGAACTTTTCCATGAATCCGGCGCGCGCGAACTTCTCGTGTAACCCGAGCCGGGTAAAAGCCTGCATGCTGAAAGGCAGAAGCGATTCGCCAATGTGGAAGCGCGG
Source organism: Chthoniobacterales bacterium (assembly GCA_036270255.1). GTDB lineage: Bacteria > Verrucomicrobiota > Verrucomicrobiia > Chthoniobacterales > UBA10450 > AV80. The sequence goes on along the minus strand of DATBCW010000055.1, from coordinate 17,866 downwards.
AAACTTGTCGCGTTCGAGGACGATAACGCGACGACCTGCGCGAGCGAGAAGCGCGGCGGCGACACTTCCGGCGGGTCCGCCGCCGATAATTGCCACGTCGTAGATCTCGCCGCTCATTGGGGAATCAACCTAGCAAGGGCGAAGAAAGTGACCAGTGACAAGTGACGAGTGACAAGTTCAGCGGGACGCCTTTTCGGGAATCGAAGGCAGGGCGTAACGCGACTGCAAGCCTGCGAATTCTGACCGCGGCATTTGGATCAGGACCGGACGTTTCGCCGGATCGAGCCAGCGCAAAAGGTCCACGAGATTTTGTTCCGGCATGGCGGTGCAACCCGCGGTCGCTGTGCTGGAATCTTTCCAGATGTGCAAAAAGATGCACGAACCGGCGCCGGGGGTTGCCGCGGAATTGTGAGCTACGACGACGCCCCATTTGTAGAGAACGTCCGACCTCAACATTTGTTCGGAACTTCGCCAATCGACCTTCGCGACTTTCGAGCGGTCGACGAGCTTGTTGTAATAACGCGAGCGCGGGTCGTCGATTCCTTCGCTGTTCTTCGTGAGTAGAACATAGGGCAGCTTGATCCAGCGCGCTCCGGATCGCGACGCATAACCGAAAGCCGGACCGAGCCGGAAAATTCCTGCGGGCGCTTTGTTGTCGCCTTCCACTTTGAAAGCGGCTGTCCTGAAGTCGAGAAGGCCGCGCCCCCAAGCCATCCCTTTTTTGCCCAGCACGACCGGAATTTCCGGCCCGTGCATTTGCCAGGCGCTTTGCGGACCTTTTCGTTCAAAGGCGCGCAACACTCCCGTCTTCGCATTCCAGTCGCTCGAAACCACGACCAAACACTGACGGGACTGTCGAAACGGAGTGGTGGCGGCGAACATCGCGGGAGAAGATAGAGCCAACAGGACGAAGAGGACGAATCGCACGCGACCAAATAAGCCTTCGGTGGGGCGGTTGCCAACTCCAGCGCGGGCACGCTAAGCTCGCGCGCGATGCAGTACGACGCGTTCATCAGCTATTGCTCGGAAGACAAGAAGATCGCGGACGCGGTTTGCGGGACGCTCGAGTCCAATAAGATTCGATGCTGGATCGCGCCGCGCGATGTCGGGCCGGGGCGAACCTGGGGTTCGGCCATCATCGAGGCCATCGGCGACAGCGCCGTGATGGTTGTGATTTTTTCCCAGCATTCGAACGGCTCGCCGCAGGTGATGCGTGAGATCGAGCGCGCGGTGAACAAAGGCGTGGCGATCATTCCGTTCCGGGTCGAGAACGTCGTGCCGTCAAAGGACCTCGAGTATTTCATCAGCAGTTGTCATTGGCTCGACGCGATGAATCCGCCGTTGGAAAAACACATCGGCGAACTGGCGGATGCGATCCTGGCGTTGCAACGACGAACCACGCCTGCTCCCGCGCCGATTAAGGAAGAGCCGCGAAAGAAATCGTGGGCGATGTGGGGAGCGATCGCGTTAGCGGCAATCCTCGCGGTCGGCGCGGGCGCGTGGTTCCTTGGACATAAAAGTGAGGCAGGCGAGACCGTGACGATTGAGCGGCCTGCCGATGGTGCTTCGCTGGTCGGTCCGCTTCTTCTGTCGTGGAAAGCCAAGGACCTGGCGCATGATAATTTGTCTTTCGAAGTGTCGATCGCGGCCGAGGGAAAAGCGCCGGCGATTCAACGCACTGCGCGCAATTCAATCGTGCTGCCGCCGGGAATTGAAGGAAAGGTGCGCTGGAAAATTCGGCCGCTTTGGCAGGCACCGGGACAGAAGGAAAAAGCGGGACAGTGGAACCGGGAGCAGACCTTTACCTATTATCCGAGCGCCCTGAATCGAATCATCGCGACCCGAAACATTCATGTCGGCATGGCGGAGCCGGATGGATTTTTCGTGCGGCTGGATGGGGCGGAGCTGACGGGTTACGAGATCGATTTACTCCGCGACTTGGGCGCGCGCATTCTCACCGCTCACGGCATCAACGCGAAACCGACCATCACCTATACCCGGCGGGTTTGGGGGGAGAAATTTTTTCGTCTGCTCGAAAGTGACGGCGCGGTCGATCTGCTTGCCTCCGCGATCTCGATCACTCCGGAGCGAGAAAAGATGTACTCGATTCTCTTCACCGATCCGACGTTGCAATATCCCCAGACGATGGTCGCGAAGCCGGGCGTGAAACCTTTCGTCGATGGAAAGCTGGTCCTGAATCACGTAGGTGCGGTCGAGAAAACGACGAACGAAACGTTCGCGCGAAAGCTTCTGGGCGATTCTGCGGGCGAACGCTTCGTCCCTTACAGCGGGAGCGGCGCCTACGACAAGATGCTGGCGGACCTTGTCGATGAGCGAATCGATGGCGCGCTTTTGGATAAGCCCTACGCGCTCCAAAAGACGGCGGAACTGAAGCAAGCGATCGGCGCCGAGCTGGCCCTGACGGACATCACGCCGGAGATCGTGCCGGGAGTTGAGCTGGAGAAAATGGGATTCGCGGTCCGGAAGACGGACCGGACGTTATTGCAGGAGTTGAACCAGCAACTAAAAGCAACCGCGTCCGCGCGGGACGGCGTGCTGAGTAAATCGATTCCCGGCTGGTAACATCGTCGCGCCACTTGCGACGCCCGTCGAACCGCACTAACAAGCGACTGCGATGAGAATCATCGATCGCTACATCACCCGGCAGCTCATTGTGAGCCTGCTGTTCGCGATCGTCGTCCTCAGTTTCGTCCTGGTCATCGGCAACATTTTTCGCAAGCTCCTGCCGCTCCTGGTCAATCACGATTTGCCGGTCGAATACCTTGTCGGCTTCGTCGCTTACGTCCTTCCGTTCTCGCTCATCTTCACCATCCCTTGGGGATTGCTCACCGCCGTGCTCCTGGTTTTCGGCCGGCTCTCCGCGGACAATGAGCTTACGGCTCTGCGTTCCAACGGCGTGAGCATCGGGCGGATCTGCGTTCCTCTGGTCGTCATCGCGCTCGGCTGCACAGCGCTTTCGCTTTGGCTCAATGTCCAGGTCGCGCCCGCCGCCCAGGAAGAAATGCGGAGCACGGTTTTCAATCTGGCGACGCGGAATCCTATGGCGCTCTTTGGCAGCGACCAGGTGATCGATCAATTTCCCGGCCGGAAAATTTACGTCGGCAAAAAGGAAGGTAACAAGCTCGAGAACATTCTCGTGTTCGAGACCAACGACGAATCGATGCCGATGAAAGTCACTCACGCGCGTCAGGGTGATCTCGAGGCCGACCTGCCGAACCGCCGGATTCTCATGCATCTTTACGATGCGCGTTACTCCCAGCGCGATGAAGTCGATCCCTACGATCTGCGCCGGATGCGCGACGGCATTAGCGTGGAGGAGGGGACGCTGCCGATCAGTCTCGAGGACCTTTACGAAAAGGAAAAACGCCGGGCCAGCCGTTCGATGCTGTCGCTCGAACAGCTTCTCGACCAACTCAAGAATGACGATCCGAAAATGCGCAGCTCCAGCCGGACGGAAATCAACAAGCGCTTCTCATTTCCGATCGCTTGTCTCGTTTTCGCGCTCGTCGGTGTGCCTCTCGGCATCACCGCCCATCGCCGCGAAACATCTTTCGGCTTCGCCGCCAGCCTTGTGATCGGCGTCTTCTATTTCCTCTTCATCATCATCGCCGACACCCTCCGCGCCAACGCGAAGCTTCACCCCGAGCTCCTCGTCTGGTTCCCGAACGTTTTGTTTCTCGCCCTCGGCTGGTGGCTCTTCCGGCGAATGAGCCGGCACTAGATCGTCTCCGCGGCAGTAGGCAACGTTCGCGTGTCTGAGAAAATACAAATCCGAAATCTTCAGGACTGCGGATCGAACCCGAAGACACGTAATTCTTGTTTGCAGCGGCAGGCTTTTGCGATGCGCGCGGCCCACGCGACTGCCTGGTCGCGTGAAGGCAGCTCGAGGACGGTGAAGCCGCCGTTGAGTGGGGGCGCCCAAGCGTAGCCGCCGTCCGCAACCGTGCCGTCGGCGGAGACGAGCACGGGTGGCACGGCCTCGTCGATGCCGCCGCCAAAGACGTAAGCGCCGACGGCCTTCGCTTCATCGATAACGGCGTGCGCGTCACGGCCCACCGCTTCCAATTCATCCTCGGGCACGGCCATGGCCGCGCTCGGAAAGGAAATCAGATATTTTGCCATGTTGCTTTCAATTTGAGGATTAATGGGGAGTCAGCGCGGGAGTCGCCTAACGAGAATTCGACGAATGTTCGTAATTAAAGGGGAACATTTTTCGTCTATCCCAGATCTGCTTAGATGGCGAGGTCCTGGTTCATGCCGGCATCTCGTCGCTGATGATGAAGAACTTCTTCAGCTTGGCGCTGCCGAAATTGGTGGTGAGGGCGACGTCGGCGGCGTCGCGGCCGCGGGCCATGACGATGCGGCCGATGCGGGGGACGTTGTGGCGGGCGTCGAAGGTGAACCAGCGGCCGCCGAGATAGACTTCGTACCAGCCGCTGAAATCCATCGGGAGAACGAGGGGCACGCCGATGTCGCCCATGTAACCGGTGACGTAGCGCGCGGGAATGTTCATGCAGCGGCAGAAGGCGACGGCGAGATGGCTGAAGTCGCGGCAAACGCCGCGCGGATCGTTGTAAACGTCGAACGCCGACTTGGTGTGGTCGGCGAAGTGGTAGCCAAAGGTGATGTGTTTGTGGACCCATTCGCAAATGGCCTTGGCGCGCGCCCAGCCCGGTGGGGTGTTGCCGAAGAGTTGCCAGGCGATGTCGGAAAGCTTGTCGACTTCGCAGTAGCGGCTGGTGAGGAGGAACGGCAACGTGTCGTTAGGCAAATCTTCCACAGCATGCTGGATGGCGCCGGGTTGTTGCTCGTCGGGTTGGCCGCTGTCTTCGATGAAAGTTTCGAGCGAGAAACGAATCTCGCCGGCGGGCGCGAGAAGGCGGGCGCAACGGTTACCGTAAAGATCGGTGAAATCGGTGAGGGGAACGCCGGGTTCGACGACGATCCTCTCGGGCGCGCGCAGATCAATCTGGCGCGAGGGATGCACGTACAGCATCAGGATCATCGGCGTCGGCGCCGGAAGATCGAACTGAATGTCGAAACCGATTTTGATGATCATGCGATTGGACCCATAGGTCTTATACGACCTATTCGTGCGCCGAGCCAAATTCCGCCGTCACCAACAGCTTGTCGTCTACGGCAATTCGCACATCGCGGAGGCGGACCTCGCCCAAGGGGAGCGACATTAGCGGGAATTCGCGGCCGTCGATTTTTTGCAGATGCGGTTTGAGGATGCCACAGGCGACGCTGGCGATTGCGCCTTCGCCGGTGCAATCGAGGCCGGAAAGCTTCGCGGTCAGTTTCTCGTCCAGATCGAGCTGACCCGTGATCCGAAGTGCCGCGGTGACGAATAGCTTCTTGGCGCGGAGACGAATCTCGGCGGCGAGCGATCGCGGGCTCTGCGAGCGAAGCGAAAGCTCCACGCCATCGATATTCACCCCGTGCTTGCCGGCTTCGGATTTGGCTACGTCGGCAATGAGCGCTTCCAAATCGGAAACCGGCGCCGAAATCTCGACCCGGCCGTCGGCGGCGTTGTGGAGAAGAAGAACTATGCGGTCCTGGCGATCGGTCCCCTGATGAAGCTGCAAACCGCGGGCGTCGAGCGCAAAGTCTACGGCAGCCGGTCCCACCTTCATCGGCGCGCCAGCGACCCGGAACGATTCGACGGTCAGAGATGGTACCGCCTCGCTCCGCAACGAAGGAATAGGCGGAGGCGGCTGACGGACTTCGGCGCCGTCCAGAGAAACGCGCAGGCAATCGAGATGGGGATATGAATTCGCACGCACCTCCACCGGATCCCGCGCCAGATTGAAAAGCTGGCGTAGGCTTTCATTCAGAAGTCTCTCCAGTTCAGCTGCGGTGGCCGGGAAGGTAGCGGTGTTGAGTGGAAACATGGAAGCAAACCCTCCTCCGCATGGCTACGGCGGGCAAGCTGCCCAGTCCTAGTTAGGCCGAGAAACCGTTTGCATTTCCGGCGAGTCCCGCTACGTTCCGCGTTCCTTTATGGCGAAAATGTCCTGGATCAATCGCAACGAACGCAAGCGCGCGACCGTGAAGAAATACGCGGCCCTGCGGGCTGAGCTCAAAGCGAAGAAAGATTATATGGGCCTGTCGCAACTGCCGCGCGATGCCAGCCCCACGCGGGTGGTCAATCGTTGCGAAGTCAGCGGCCGCCGCCGTGCCTTCATCCGCCGGTTTAAGATTTCGCGCCTGACCTTCCGAGAACTTGCTTCGGGCGGGTTTATTCCTGGTGTGACGAAGTCGAGCTGGTAGGACGCCGGCTCGGCAGTCTCTCGGGTGTGCCGCGCGCATCCGTTCCATGAACTTTTTGTTTTCTCCTTTTCTCGCGGCCACGCCATTGGCCGAAGCAATTGCCGATCACTGGGACCCACCCGTCGTCGTTCTCGGCAAGATCGCGGTCATCATCGGGCTCGTGATTCTGAATGCGTTTTTCGTGGCGTGCGAATTCGCCATCGTGAAGGTGCGCGGGAGCCAGCTCGACGCCCTCGAAGACGAAGGCAATGCCAAGGCGACCTTCGCCAAGCACGTGCGCGGTCATCTCGACGCGTATCTTTCGGCGACACAGCTCGGCGTGACGCTGGCGAGCCTTGCGCTGGGTTGGGTCGGCGAAGAATTCCTCGCGCGCATGCTCCAGCCGGCGTTCGCACTGGTGGGCGTGTATTCACATACGCTCGTCTCGACGATCTCGATCACGCTCGCGTTTATCGGGATCACGTTTCTTCACATTGTGTTTGGTGAGCTGGCGCCGAAATACATCGCGATTGGGAATCCGCTTTCGGTCTCGCTTGCCCTGGCCCGGCCGCTGGGCGGTTTCTACATCCTGTTTAAGCCGGCGATCTGGATCCTGAACAAGTCCTCGAATTTTTTCCTGAACCGGTTGTTGCGGATCAAACCGGTCGCGGGCTCGGAGCTGGCCCACAGCGAAGAAGAGTTGCGGCTCATTTTGGACGAAAGCGAAAAGTCCGATGAAGTCTCCGAACTCGGCCGCGATCTGCTGGTAAATGCGCTCGATCTCCGGCAACGAGTCGTGCGCGACATCATGACGCCGCGCGGCGAGGTGGTGTTCCTCGACCTCGAAGAAGACTTCGAGCTGAACCTGAAGAAGGCGTTCGAATCGCGGCACACGCGTTTCCCTCTCTGCCGCGGCCATCTCGATAACGCGGTCGGCCTTATTCACATCAAGGAGCTGATGCCGATGATGCGCGACCCGCATCCCGACCTGATGCGGATCAAGCGCGACATCACGCCGGTCCCGGAAATGATGTCGCTCGAGAAATTGCTGAACCTGTTTCTGACCAAGCACGCCCATCTCGCCCTCGTGGTGGACGAATACGGCGGCACCGTGGGCATGGTTACGCTGGAAAATGTGCTGGAGGAAATCGTTGGCGATATCCAGGACGAGTTCGACACCGAGAAAGCCGAGTTCCGCAAGATCAACGAGAACGAGTTCTCGGTGGTTGGCTCACTCGGTTTATACGAGCTGCGGGACCTGGCTGGGTTGGAGTTGGAAAGCGCCGATGTCAGCACTATTGGCGGCTACGTCACGCATTTGCTTGGGCATTTGCCGAAGCAGGGCGAACAGGTGCGGATCAACGATTACCTCGTGACGATTTCGCAGACCGACGGACGCCGCGTGGGCCAGCTCCATTTTCGAAAAGAAAATCCGCGCGAGGCTGATTCGCCCGAAGCGGTGCTGGAGCGCTAGTCGGCTTCCGATTCCAGCTGCGAAATCGCAGCCTGTAAACGGTCGATGCTGACCGGCTTCGTGAGATGATCGGAGAACCCGGCCTCGCGACTGCGATCGATGTCTTCGTCCATCCCAAACCCACTCAGGGCCAGGGCCGGGACGTTGCGAATGGCGCGAAGCTTTTTCAGCAAATCCAATCCGTTGCCATCCGGCAGGCCGATATCGCTCAGCAAAATGTCGAAGGGTTGCTCTTCCGCAATCCGGAGAGCTTCGGTCATGTTTTCCGCGAGAAGAACTTTGTAACCGAGCCGGTTCAGCAGCATCTTCATCGACCGCAAGGTATCGTCGTGGTCCTCGACGACGAGAATGCAGCCCTTGCTTTGATCCGCCGATTGTTTGCCCGCGACTTCCGCACGCTTCGCCGCTTTTTGTCGTTGCGAGGAAAAATACGCCGGCCAATAGGCGGGAACATCGGTCGAACCGAAAATGCCGTAAGTCGAATCCATCGTCTCTGCCAAGATGGGGAACGGGATAGTAGAAGGGCTTGAGGCTGGTTGGTCAACGCCGAGTGTGGTGTTAAGGACGATTTTTTCCGATGGAACTTACGGTTGAAACAGAAATCACCTGCCCGCATTGCGGCGAAGTGTTCCCGTTGCAGATCGATACTTCGCAGCGCGACCAATCATTGATCGAAGATTGCACCGTTTGCTGCCGGCCGATTGCGCTCACGATTCAATGTCGGCCGGGTGAGGTGTTGAGCGTGTCGGAATTCGAGGGCTGATCGACGGGTCATCCCGAGCCGCGCAGGCGGCGAGGGACCTCACAGTCGCAGAAGCAATCACGCAAGGCCGCTGTCGCGATCCACGAAAGATATGGGTGACGAATGAGCGCCAGCATTGCTCGTGTATCGTGAGATCGCTTGCGAGGTCCCTCGGCGCGCTGCGCCAGCCTCGGGATGACATTGTTTCAACGCGGAGTCTTTATTGATAGCTGCTCTTCCAAGCCGCGCTGTCGCTCGCGGCGCACTCGATGTTTCGCAGCGAGATTCGAATTGTGCCGGATGATTTTCGGTTTTGGAAGCGGCGCGGGAGCGTGGCCGAGCTTTTCGAGAACGTAAACCGCCGCGCCGCGCAGGGAGGCTTCCTTTTCAGCCGAAATGCAAATATCCCGACCGAGAGAATCCGCGAGCAGCACCAGCGAAGGTTTCGAGCGGAGAATACCGCCTGAGACGATGACCTGTTTAGCGCGCCCCGCGTTTTGTTCGAGTAATTCGAGAATGTCCGCGAGACGATAAAACGTTGCGCACATCGCCGCGCGGAAGATCGCCGCCGCATCGGTCGATTGAGTCAAACCGACAATCGCGCCGGGCAGATTCTCGGGCCAGGTCGGGGCGCGCTCCTTCACCCAGAAAGGCAGGATGGTCAGATCGTCGATCGCGGCGGCAGTTCGAGATAACGCACGCCCTTCGGCCATGCCGAGCTGCAACTGTTGCACACACCATTGGTGAAGATTCCCGGCATTACTCACGGCGCCGCCGACAACCGCGCGTTTCTGGTCGACCGCGTACCGGAATAGTCCGAGCGGCACGCGTTGCCTTCCATCAACCTCCAGGATCCGGACCGCGGCGCTCGTCCCCGCGTTGATGGCGACGCGGCCCGCGGTGTCCGCGCCCGAGCCGAGGTTTCCGGCGGCGCCATCGCCGATCGGATTAAAGACGCGCGCATTTCGTAGCTCGGAAGAATTGACTGCGCCGTGATCGGACGATTCGCGAAGGGCGTCTAGTTGTTCGGAATCGATCCTGCACGCGCGGCAAAGTTCGTCATGCCAGCTCTTGGTCCTGAGATCGTAAAGGCCAGTCGCGCTCGCCATCGAATGGCTCGTCCCAACCGCGCCGAAGATTTTTTCGAAAATCCAATCGGGCGGAGAAACCCAGCGGTGCACTTTTTGAAACAACTGGCGATCGATCCGCCAAAGCCAGCGCAGCTTCGCCGGCCAATACGAAGCCCGCAGCATGCAGCCCGTTTCCTCTTGGATTGTTTGCTCGTCGAACTCCCGCAGCAAAACCTCGGCATCCGTAGTGCATCGTGAATCTGCCCAGGTAAAAACCGGCGTGATCGGCTGACCTTTTCGGTCGAGCCCAAGAAGACCGTGCCAGAATGCGCTGCCGCCCACGGCCGCGATCCGTCTTTGCGATCGCGAGCGCCGGAGCGTTCCTCGTAAACATGCTCCCACCGCCCGTCGCAGCGCGATCGGAGAGAGCTCGGCTCCGCCTTCGCTCGTATATGTTAGGGAATATTTTCGTCGCGCGTCCGTGCCGGGAACCGTCCGTCCTCGCTGATCGAAGAGAGCGGCGCGGGTCGAAGAGCTGCCGATATCGAGCGCCAGGACGACTTCGGCCGCGCGTTTCACCTATTTGAGTTTCGCCAGGAGCGCGGGCCGGCGCCTCAACTGCGCCGTCAGCGCCTCGATCGCCCGGAGGGTGGGGGGACTGATGTGGTGCTCCATTCCCTCGACGTCGTGATGGATGACTTGCTTGTCGAGACGCAGCAATGTCAGGAAATCAGTCAGCAGCTCGTGCCGCCGTGCAATGTTGCGGGCGAGGGTTTCGCCGGCGGCAGTCAGAACCAGGCCGCGATACTTCTCGTATTTAAGCAGCCCTTCGCCGTCGAGCCGCTGAATCATGTTGCTGACGCTCGCCTGCGAAATGTTGAGGCTGGTGGCGATGTCGACCACTCGCGCGTATCCCTTGGAATTAATCAGCTCAAGAATGCGCTCGAGATAATCTTCGACCGCGGAGGAGTTGCGCTTCGACTTTTTCGCGGCAGGCATGGCAGCCGCAAAGTTTAGCGGGGGCGAGGCGCAGGTCAAAATAAAACTATTTGGCAATTGACAAATATTTAGTCCTGACGAAATAACTTAGCCGTGCCTAATATCCCCGAAACGGGAGTTTCCCATTCCACTGCCGGATGGCGGACCGCGCCGGAGCTGCCCAGTCTCTCGGAGGTCCACCGGAGCCTGGTGGTGCCGGCTTCGGCCAGCTTTTTCCGGAAACTCCTCGCCTTTGCCGGCCCCGGATTTCTGGTGGCGGTCGGGTACATGGACCCGGGTAACTGGGCGACGGATCTGGCCGGCGGCTCGAAGTACAATTACTCGCTCCTTTCCGTCATCATGATGTCGAACCTGATGGCGATCCTCCTCCAATCGCTTTCCTTGAAACTCGGCATCGCCACGGGCCGCGATCTGGCCCAGGCTTGCCGCGATCATTTCAGTAAACCGGTTTCCTTTTTTCTCTGGGTCATCTGCGAAATCGCGATCGCGGCCTGCGACCTGGCGGAGGTGATCGGTTCCGCGATCGCGCTCAACCTGCTCTTCGGGCTGCCCCTCCTCGCCGGCGTCTGCATCACGTCACTCGATGTGCTCTTCGTCCTGTTCCTCCAAAACAAAGGGTTCCGTTATATCGAAGCGCTGGTCATCACGCTGATCATCATTATTGGCGGTTGTTTCGCGTGGGAGATTATCGCTTCGCGCCCGGACGTCCTCGGGATCGTGAAAGGGTTCGTGCCGTCGCCGCAGATCGTGGCCGATCCCGGCATGCTCTACATCGCCATCGGCATTCTCGGCGCGACGGTCATGCCGCATAATCTCTACCTGCATTCGTCGATCGTTCAGACTCGCCGCTATGAATTGAACACGGCCGGAAAACGCGAAGCGATCAAGTTCGCCACCATCGATTCCACCGTCGCGCTGATGTTCGCGCTCTTCATCAATGCCGCCATTCTCATCGTGGCGGCGGCGACCTTCTACACCCGCGGCCACAACGACGTCGCCGAAATCCAGGACGCTCACAAGCTCCTCACCCCGCTCCTCGGCGTGACCGGCGCGAGTACGCTCTTCGCCCTGGCCTTGCTCGCCTCCGGCCAAAATTCCACGCTCACCGGCACCCTCGCCGGCCAGATCGTGATGGAGGGATTTCTCAACATCCGTTTGCGGCCATGGCTGCGCCGATTGATCACGCGGCTGATCGCGATCATTCCCGCGGTTTTCGTCACGATCGTCTCCGGCGAAAAAGGGACGACGAATCTTCTCGTCCTCAGCCAGGTCATTCTCAGTCTCCAGCTCAGCTTCGCGGTCTTTCCGCTCGTCATGTTTACGAGCGACAAAGTGAAGATGGGCGAGTTCGTGAACGGCGCGGCCGTGAAATGGCTTTCCTGGTTCGTGGCCAGCATCATTGCGTTGCTAAACGCCTGGCTCCTCATGCAAACTTTCCGAAATTGGTTCGCCGCCTAGGCAAACGATGTACAACACGATCCTGGTTCCGGTTGAGAATCGCGAGAGCGACCAGACGATTTTGCGGCACATCCGCTCGCTCGCGAAATTGACCGACGCAAAGCTGACTCTGGTCCATGTGGCCGACGGCTGGGCGGCCCGGAACTTCGAGCGCTTTAAGCTTCAGGAAAGCGAGGAGATGAAGCAGGACCGCGAATATCTCGCCTCGCTTTCGGCGCAGCTCGAATCCGAAGGTTACGAAGTGAAAACGGTGCTCGCCATGGGCGATCCAGCCACCGAAATCATCAAGCTCGCGCAAGAAGAGGCGATCGATTTGATCGCCATGACTACGCACGGGCATCGGCTCCTCGGCGATTTTCTGCACGGCAGCACTGCTGACAAGGTCCGCCACCAGGTCGATGTGCCAGTGCTCCTGCTAAAAGTGCGGAAGTGACGGCAACGATGTGGGCGGCAGGTAGGGCGAGACTCTGTCGAGCCGCGAATGTCGAACGCGGACGGCTCGACAGCGTCTCGCCCTACCAAAGCGGAGGAAACTGCGGTAAGGAATCCGGGTGAAGGCGCTTTTCCTCACCAACGAATATCCGCCCAACATTTATGGAGGCGCGGGGGTTCACGTCGATTACCTGACGCGCGAGCTGGCGAAATCGATGCCGATCGAGGTGCGTTGTTTCGGCGACCAAAAATTGGAGAAGGGAAATCTGACGGTGCGGGGATTTGAATTGGACGCGGACGCGTTCACCTGTCCGAAGCCGCTGCGCTCCGTCTTCGGGGCGGTCCGCCGCTGCACCGATTTCAACACGACGAACATCGACGCCGATCTCGTGCATTGCCACACGTGGTACAGCCATTTCGGCGGCATCCTCGCGAAGATGAATTATGGATTGCCGCTCGTAATCACGACCCATTCGCTGGAGCCATTACGTCCGTGGAAACGCGAACAGCTCGCCGGCGGCTACGACTTTTCCGTTTGGGTGGAGAAGACGGCGCTGGAAATGGCAGACGCGGTGATCGCGGTTTCCGGCCAGACCAAAGCGGACATAGAACGGCTCTTCAACGTGAAGCCGGAACGACTGCATGTGATTTATAACGGCATCGATCTCGACGAATATCGGAAGACTGATTCGACCGCGGCGCTCACGAAGTTTGCGATCAAAAAGCCTTACGTGCTTTTTGTGGGCCGCATCACGCGGCAAAAAGGGATCATCCATCTGGTGCGCGCGATTGAGCACATGGACGAAGGATTTCAGATCGTGCTCTGCGCCGGCGCGCCCGATACGCCGGAGATCGGCCGGGAAATGAGAGAGGCTGTCGCGAAGGTCCAGGCGCAACACAGCGGCGTAATTTGGATAGATGAGATGGTCGACAAGGCGACGGTGCGCGAGCTGTATTCAAACGCGTCGGTCTTCTGTTGTCCGTCGATCTACGAACCGTTTGGAATTATTAATCTCGAGGCGATGGCGTGCGAGACGGCCGTGGTCGCCAGCGCCGTCGGTGGAATCAAGGAAGTGGTCGTCGATGGCGAGACCGGTTTTCTCGTGCCGATCGATCAGATGAAGGAGAGCCCATTCGAGCCGCGGGAGCCGGAGAAATTTGCTCGTGATCTGGCGGCACGAATCAACCAGCTCATGGCCGATCCCGCGCTCTGCGAGAAGTTCGGCCGGGCCGGGCGCAAGCGCGCGGAAGAAAAATTCGGCTGGCCGGCAATCGCGCAGCAGACGAACGCGCTGTACGAGCAACTGCTTTCACCGCGCTTCATCCACGGCGACCGCGCCTAACGAGAGCATAAATTAATTCTCGGAGTTTGCTTTCGAGTCGTTCGAGTCCGCGTCAGGAAACGCACGATACTCTTCGTCGGATTTGGGCCGCATTCCGATTGACGCGAAGAACGAGGTGAGAGGCTTCTCCCAAGAAGGCGGTAAATCGACGGCCCCTCCGGTGCTGGCATCGATGGCTGTCGGCTCGACGTAAAAATTACCGCATAGAAAACAGACAAAAAATGTCAGCTCGGTCCCGTCTGCGCTGACTATTTCTACGCGGTGATGCGGCACAGAGCAAAGGGCTCCGGGCGGCGCATAAGGCAGGAACCATGGACTGAGCGCATGCTGGAATCGAACGACGTCCTCCGGTGTCGCTGTCTTGCGGGCCAAGACGGACTGCCGTGCGAATTCGACCAACGTCACCGAGCGAGCATTCCGTAGAGCCTTTGAGATGCGGGAGGATGTTTTCCATGTATCGCGCTCAAGATACGCCAGACCGCCGAACACAACTGCTATTGCACTGACGAGGATTACCGCGGACACCGTTATGAGCACCCTCCAAAGGGGGGCGCGCAGTGTTGTGCCTGCAACACGCCGTTGGCCGGCTACTACGGCAACCGTCGCTGTAACAACACCAATTGTCGCGCAAACAAGGGCCGGTGTCACAACAAACCGGGGGACCGAGCCCGTTTCTGAACCAAAAAAGTGCGTTGCCTTACCCCAGCAAAGCAGAGCGAAGACGACCGCAATTGCTGAGCTCAGAACACACGCGAGCACAGCCCTGGGCGTTTGCGGCTTGCGCAGCAAAAGCAACGCGACCGACAGGATGATTACACTCCCAAGCGGAAGCAGTATGGCGCAGAGCGCGACAAGAATTAAAGGGGCCATTCAGGGAGACTGAAAGATGAGCAGTTCCGAACTCGTTGGCAATGCGGTATCATCCAGGTTTTGCGAATCCCCGCGCGCTGAAGCAGCAGTCGCTTTAACGCTTAAACGTTTTAACGTTCCGTCATGTTCGTCGATCGAATTAAAGTCTTTGCGCAGGCCGGGAATGGCGGACGCGGGTGCGTCAGTTTTCGCCGCGAGAAATTTGTCCCGAAAGGCGGCCCGGATGGCGGGGATGGCGGCCGAGGCGGCGACGTGGTTCTGCGGGCGGACGTTCACGTCGATAATCTCTCAAACCTTTTTTACGAGCCGATCATCAAGGCGAAGAACGGCGCGCACGGGCAGGGCAAGAAGATGCATGGCCGCGGCGCGGGGCCGAAGATCGTGAAGGTGCCGATAGGGACGGTGGTGTTCCGGGACGACGAAAATAGGTCCTATACGACTCATGGGTCCTATGAGAAGAGCTCTCCCATCGCCGATCTGACCCACGAGGGCGAGGAATTCGTCCTTTGCGAAGGCGGGCGCGGGGGCAAGGGCAACGTGCATTTCAAGAGCTCGAAAAATCGCGCGCCGATTCAGTACGGGGAAGGGGAAGAGGGAGAACAAGGGCATTTCGTTTTTGAATTGCGCACGATGGCGGACGCGGCCCTGGTTGGGTATCCGAATGCGGGGAAATCGACGTTGCTCGGCAAAATTTCGGCGGCGCGTCCGAAAGTCGCCCCATATCCGTTCACCACCCTTCATCCGATCGTTGGCGTAATCGAGTTCGACGGTTATAGCCGCGCGTCGATCGCAGATATTCCGGGACTCATCGAGGGGGCGCATCGAAACGTTGGGCTCGGCCATGATTTTCTCCGGCACATCACGCGCTGCCGGGTTTTGCTTTTCGTCCTCGATATTGCGGGAAGCGAAGGACGGCACCCGATTGAGGACCTGCAAAATCTTCGGCGCGAGATCGACCTTTACGATCCGCGACTCTCGAAACGGCCCTGGCGGATCATCGCCAACAAAATGGATTTGCCGGGCGCGGAAGAAAATCTCGACGCGCTTCGAAAGCGTTTTCCCGGCGTGGAGGTCGTCGCAATATCCGCGGCGTGTTCGGAAGGATTGGCCGAGTTGAACCACCGGCTGAGGACGTGGCTTTTCGAAGAAGAGACGGCCGCGGCGGCGGCTGGAAACGTTACTAGTACAGAAGCGGCTGCCTGCGAATAACAGGTGGACAACTTTCACATCCTCAAGGACAATCGCGGCGCTTTCCCATGCCCAAGCCAGTCGTAGCCAGTTACTGCACCACTTTCCTGAAACCGGAGATGCTCCACATCTACCGGCAGGTGCGTTCGCTCCACGAATACGACACGTTTGTCATGACCAAAGCGCTCCAGAACATTGAGCGCTTTCCGTTTCGAGACATCGAGTTGATCCCGACGCCGCGCAACAATCCGCTTCGGCACGGCTGGCTAAAGTGGGTGAAACAAAAACCAGCCATCGTTTACCGCGGCGAATATCAGATGCTCTCGCGATTGCTCGACCGCCGGGGCGCCGATCTGATGCACATTTATTTCGGGCACACCGGCGTCCATCTGTTGCCGTTTATCGAGCGCTGGCACAAGCCGTGTGTCGTCTCATTTCACGGCGCTGACGTCGCGGAGAAAAAAGACATCCGCGATTACGGACCGAAACTGAAAGAGTTGTTCAACGCTGTGCCGCTCGTCCTGGCGCGCTCGAAGTCGCTCGCGGAACGTTTGCTCACACTCGGTTGTCCGCCGGAGCGTTTGCGGATCAATCGCACTGGCGTTCCGCTCCACGAATTTCCTTTTATCCGGCGCGATGCGCCTACCGACGGCCGCTGGCGTTTCATGCAGGCTTGCCGGCTGATTCCGAAAAAAGGCGTGGCGACTTCGCTTTGCGCCTTCGCCATTTTCCAGAAGGAATTCCCGAAGGCGGAGCTGGTCATCGCGGGGAAGGGACCCCTCCAGCCGCATTTGGAAGAGTTAGCGGAGGAACTCGGCATCGTCCGGAAAGTTCATTTCCGAGGTTTTCTCTCCCAAAGGGAATTGCTCGATCTCTACGGCAGCTCGCATTGCTTCCTTCATCCGAGCGAGACGCCCCCGGACCAAAACCAGGAAGGCATTCCTAATTCGATTCTTGAGGCGATGGCCACTGGTCTGGCGATTCTCGCTACCCGCCACGGTGGAATTCCGGAAGCGGTCGAAGAAGGCCGCAGCGGAATGCTGGTGGAGGAGCGCGATTTCGAAGCGCTCGCGACCGCGATGAAAAACCTGGTGCGTTCGCCTTTCGCTTTCCGAGAGATGGGCGCGCTGGCCAGCGAATCGGTTGCGGCAAACTTCGAGCAACGCGAGCAGATACGGCAACTCGAGTCGCACTACGACGAAGCGATCGCGCTCGCGGGTGCGGAAGAGCGTGTTCCGATGCCACGGACTGCGGAGGTCGCACCGCGATTTCCGGAGCGGATTCCAGTGAAAGTGAAAGAGCAAGTACCGGTTCCTGGTCGCTGACCAGAAAACCGAGAAAACACTCTTGTCATCCCAATAAAACGCGCTTTGGTATGCGCCGACGCAAGCGCTCCTGTGTGCGCCGCTTCCGCGGTGTCGCAACCTGCGGGAAGCAATTGAGCGCTGCCTCTAACCCATAAGTTTGATGCGCCGTTTCCATTTATTGCCGCTTTTGCTAATCGCCGCTCTGCTCATCGGCGGCGGTTTCGCGACCGCGGCTCTCGGAGCGGAAGAGACTCACGGCACTACCGAGGAGCATCACCTTTCCCTCAAGCCTGTCGTACTTTTCGAGATCGGAAAGCTGACGGTTACCAATTCGATGGTCGTGACCTGGATCGTGGCCGCCGGAATCATCGTCTGTGCGCAATTAGCGACGCGAAAAATCAGGCCGGTGCCGAAGGGCCTTCAAAACTTTTGGGAATGGCTGGTCGAGAGCTTGCACAATTTTCTCGAGAGCATTATCGGCCGCGACCTCGTTCGAAGAACGTTTTGGTTTTTCGCGACGATCTTCATTTTCATTCTTTTCGTGAACTGGTTCGGGCTCATCCCAGGAGTAGGCACTGTGGGCTGGGGCCATTACGAGCCGAATGGAGCCTTTCAAATTGATCGCGCGCTGCTCCGGGGTGGTAACGCCGACCTCAACATGACCGCGGCGATGGCCATTATCTTTTTCGTTTGCTGGACGATTTGGGCCA
>DATBCW010000054.1:0-20371 GCA_036270255.1 Chthoniobacterales bacterium | reverse complement strand
ACCGCGACCCAAGGCGGCGAAGGCGGATACGGCACGGTATTCAAATTCGAAACGGCTGGACCGTTGACTGTCCTGAGCGCATTCGGCTTCTGGAACGGCTCATTCCCCACATCGACGCCATTGATTGATGGCGCGGGCAACCTTTACGGCACAACTGCCGAAGGCGGCCTCTTCGGAGATGGTTCGATCTATCGCATCGCTCTGAACAACGGATCGGATCCAAAACAAACCGTCGCACCGGTAAATCTCTCCACTCGCGGATACGTCGGGACGGGAGACAGCGTTTTGATTGGCGGCTTCATCATCGCCGGAACCGCCCCCAAGACGGTCGTTATGCGCGCCCTCGGACCGTCGTTGAGCGGTGCCGGTGTTTCCGGCGCAATTGGCGATCCCACGCTCGCTCTTTACGATGCACAAGGGAGCACGATCGCTGAAAACGACAACTGGCGCGATGGTCCCGACGCGAACCTGATCGCCATGACTATTCCTCCGAAGGACGAGCACGAAGCGGCGATCGCCCGGCAATTGCCGCCAGGAACATATACCGCCGTGGTCCGCGGAGTCAGCGGAACCACGGGCATCGGCCTCGTGGAGATTTACGATATGGAACCGCAATCCAATTCCAAGCTCCTCAATTTGTCGACTCGAGTGGAAGTATCGAGCGGACCGCGAGTGATGATCGGCGGATTCATTATCCCGAATGGGCCTTCCGCGAAGATTCTGGTCCGCGCGATCGGACCTTCCCTGGCGAGTGCGGGGTTTCCCTTTCCCAAATATCTCAGTAGCCCGAAAATGGAACTTCGCGACGCCGGCGGGAACCTGATCGCGTCCAACAGCGAGTGGATTCACAGTCCGCAAAAAGGGCAGATCGTCGAGACTGGCCTTCCGCCGTTGAACGACGCCGAGCCCGCTATCGTTGTCACGGTGCCACCGGGAACCTATACGGCGATTGTTCAGGGAACGTCATCCGGAACGGGGACCGCCCTGGTCGAAATTTACGCGCTCGAACATTAGATTGTGAGCGGTCGCTCGCGGCGACAGGTCTCCCACAGTTCGAACCGAATTTTGCTGGAATTGCTTTGCCGCGGCCCTATTTTGTGCGCCCGCTCCGCGCGATTAGCTCAGTGGTAGAGCGCTTGCTTCACACGCAAGAAGTCGCAGGTTCGAACCCTGCATCGCGCAGTGATTTTTCGTCCCCCCCATATCGGACCGTGCGATTATTCTCGCTTTCCGCGTCGAAAGCCCTATACCTCCCCGAAAAAACAGCATCCGAGGCGGGCTCATGATGAACCTCCCGTGTGCCTAGAAAACAAAAATGAAACTCCGCTTCTTCATCCTCGCCGTCGCGCTTGCGACGGTCACCGCCGGCGGCCAAGAGCTATTGGCCCAATCCAAATCAGCCGCCACCGCCGAACGTCAGGTCCCCGAGTTCGCGGTTAGCACCGATAGCAATTCGGTTCAATTCGACGTGCACTCAATAAAACCTGTCGAAGCGCTCCGCGTCCTGGTTTATTCGAAGAGCCAGGAACTGCTCTTCGATAGCGGCACCGTCGCAGGTCCTTCGTACACCTGGGACATGAAAGATCAAAACGGCCAGCGCCTAACCGATGGCACCTATCTTACGACCGTGGCGGCGCGCGATAGCGCCGGCCAGATCACTCAGCAGGACAAGCTGATCGCGGTCACTGCGGCGCCCACGATTTCCCTCGCAAAGTCCGACGGCGCCGCCCAGTCGTCGAACGCGATGACGCCTGCCTTCGGTTCCGGTACGAACGGGACGATCGCGAAATGGACAGTGGGACCGGGTGGGCGCGAGGTGCTTGGCGACTCGATCATGACGGAGATCAACAGGATGATCGGGATCAACACGACGACGCCGGCCGCCACCTTGGACGTCTCCGCTCCGCAACCGGCGACCAGCACCGGCGCCGGCAGCGACGCCTCGCCGCTCCTTTCGCTGAGCGGCGGCAAAGGCGGCGCGACCACGAGCACCAGTGCACCGGCGGGCCGCGGCGCGGGAGTTAACATTTCCGGCGGCGACGGCGGCAACGCTCCCCCCGGCGGCATCAACGGCATCGGCGGCAACGTCGTGCTCAGACCGGGCGCAGCCGGTACCGGCGGCAACACTCCCGGAGCGAACGGCAAAATCCTCCTCGCGCCTGATTACGGACGCGTGGGCGTTGGCACTTTCCTGCCGACCTCGAAGTTGACGGTGGTGGGAATGATCGAAAGTCAGAACACGCCGAACGCCACTGATGGTGGCGTCACCTTCCCCGACGGTACCGTGCAGACGACGGCGCAGCTCACCGGTCCAGTGGGTCCTCCAGGACCGCAGGGGGTTGCGGGCCCCGCCGGTCCGCAAGGTCCACAAGGCGCACCAGGCGCAAATGGAATGACCGGTTCGCAAGGACCCCAGGGCCCGACCGGGCCGACCGGCTCGCAGGGTCCGCAGGGCCCAACAGGGCCACAAGGTCCGTCCGGAGTCTCCGGCTACGAGTTATTGCACGCGTCGCTGAATGTCCCTCCGGGTCAAGGGGCGGCGGGGACTCAGGTCTGCGGTGGCGGCAAACTCGCGGTAGGCGGCGGGTGGACGACTAGCGAACCCGATACCTCTGCCAACTCCGTCATCGTCAGATCCGGCCCGACGAGCGACGGGCGTGGCTGGACGGGCGCGTTGCTCAACAAGGGATCAGGCGCCTTTACCGCCACGTTGTACACGATCTGTGTCTCCGCGCCGACAACGCCGAGTGCGCCAACGTCATCTGCAGCAACAGCGTCCGCGGCAACCGGAACTATCGCGAAGGAGCCGGTCTTGACGTTGCTGAAGGGCGGCTCGACGAAATAGGCGGCGCTTCACTTGTTCCGCCGGCCCTCACGCACACCAGGATAAATTTGTCCCGATGGAAACGGCGGACTTTCGAAGCGCGCAGACTTCCTTGGCAAAACAGGCGCGGTAACGCCCGAGGCTCAATCCGCCGAGCTAGCCGAGAAGATGCAGTTTGGCGACGATGAAGAGCAAAACGAAGGCGCCAATGATCGACATGATAAAGCCGGCTGGATGAAATGGCGTGCCGGGCGCCGGCTTAGAAAAGAGGCGCGCGATCAGTCCGCCGAGAATAGAGCCGCCGACCCCCAGGAGGAGGGTCCACATAAAACTCATGTGGCTTAAGCCCATCGCGGCTCCCATCGTTTTCTTCGCGATCCATCCGACAATGAAACCAACAATGATTGACCAAATAATGTGAAGCATAAGTAAATCCTTCCGTTAGCAGGCGACCACGGTGGCGATCCTATCGGGCGCACAAAGCGAACACGATCCTTTTTTTCAGGCAGATTCGCCTTATTTCGACGCTTCCGCTTTGGACGCCAAGGCGCGGCGAAGCTCGGTTTTATGCGCGATCGAAGATGAGGATGTTTGGCACGCGCTGGTCCACGAGGCGCCTGGTCATGGTGAGCGTCGTGAGGTCGGAAGAAACGGTGAGCTCGCGAGTTTCTACGGTCTTGCCTTTGAGTTTTCTCGTTAATTCAATTGAGTGATCGCCGAGGCGGCGGCCGGAGGTCGTGTTGCCAGCAGAGGGACTGGCGCCCGCGGGCGGATACTCCTTTCCATCGAGCTTGACGTTGTTCGCTGGCGCACCGCCAGAACTGAAGGAAAAGCCGTCGCCCTCGTAAGGACGGATTTCAATCTCAAATGGATCGGCCTTTTCTTCCGTGGTTTCCCAAGTGCCCGGGATGCCGGCGCTGCTTGCGCTGCTCTCCGCGCGTTTGTAGACCAAGTCCACGTGCGACGTCGAACCATCCGGCTGGTTGCCAATGAACGTGTCGGTGAGCGTTTTGCCGTCGTCGGAAAGCTTCCATGTCGCGGTGAGCACCGTGCTGCCGCCACGCTTGCGCTCGATTTTCCAGGTGCCGGGCGCGACAATCGTGATGGAAATGGCGCTGCCCTGGACTCCAGGTTGCTCGGTGCCATCGGCCGCCAGCGTCTCGGTCTCACCGATACCGGCAAAGGTGAGCGTGTAACGGTTTGCGCCGGCGGGTGCGATCGTCATTTGGTCGGCGAGCTTGCTCTTGGAGAGGTTGAGCTTCCATTTGCCGATGAGGGGGTCGTCGGCGGCACGAGACGTAGCGGCGATGAGACAGGCAAAGCAAAGCGATTGAATGGTTCGTCTTAGCATGAAATCCTCCAGTTCTCTTAACTCCTCCGACCCGCCGACTCAGCTGGGAACTGAATCACAACGAAATTCTAACCCCGAATCGACACGAATCTAGCGAGCTCCCGTTCGCAAATCGTGCCTCGTTAAGTTCCAGCCGGCGCAGACCGATTCATATCCGCGAGGGCGAGAATGAGGTCGGTTTTCGAAATGCTTCCGACGAGCTGACGGTCTGAGGTGTCGCCGACGACGGGCAAGCGTTCGCCGTCGTGGTGGGTAAAAATTTCGAGGGCGTGGCTAAGGGTGGAATTGGCGCCAACGACCGGGAATTGGCCGTGAAGGAGATCGTCGGCGATGACGACCTTCGCGAGTTCGGGAGCGTTCAGGTAGTTCTTGATGTCGTGCAACGAGACGGCCCCGACGAAACGTCCCTGGTTCGTGACATAGAGATAGTTGAACCGGTTCGCGACGAACTTTTCTCCGATCTCGGCGAAATGGGCCACCGGCGAGACCGTGATCGGATCGGGTTTCATCAGATCGCGAACGTGCAGCTCGGCCAATTGTTTGCGGTAATCGCCGGCGCCTTTGCGTTTCAAAGCTTCGGCGTAAATCGAGCGCCGTTCGATGCTGATCGACGTGTAATAGCCGACGACGCAGGCGAGCATGAGCGGGAGAATGATTTGATAATCGAGCGTCAGTTCGAAAATCATGATGATGGCCATGATCGGCGCGTGCGTAGTGGCGGCGAGAAAGGCGCCCATCCCGACGAGAGCAAACGCGCTCGTGTTGGACACGAGATGGCCGGGAAGAAATCCCAGAACGCTCGCAAAAAGGAAGCCGAGCCCCGCGCCGATAAAAAGCGTCGGCGTGAAGACGCCGCCGACCGCGCCGGAGCCGAAGGTCGCGGCCGTCGCGAGAATTTTGAAGATGAGAATGACGGCGAGCGTTTGCCAGACCCAATCGCCGCGCAATGTCGCGCTGAGGGCGCTGTAGCCGTTGCCGCAAACTTCGGGGTGCACGATGGCCAGCGCGCCGACGATTAGCCCGCCGAGAAACATTTTGACGTAGACCGGAACCGCGATGCGGGCCGCGAGCGCTTCGGTCGCGCGAAGCAGCCGGATAAACCACGGCGCCGCGATACCTGCGACGACTCCGAGCAAAAGGTACGGGATGATTTCCCAATTGCCGTTAAGCTTGAACGCGGGGATTTCGTAGAGCGGACTGCCGCCCACGAATCCGCGCACGGTCAGGGTTGCGATCACCGAGGAGAAAACGAGCGGCCCGAAAATTTCCATCGCGAGCGAGCCCAGCACGATCTCCGCGACAAACAGGGCGCCGGCGATCGGCGCGTTGTAAGCGGACGCGATTCCCGCCGCGGCGCCGCAGCCGACCAGCAATCGCAGTCGCGGCGTGGACCATTTTTGCAAACGCCCGATCGCTGACGCGACCAGCGAGGCGAGTTGGACGAGCGGTCCTTCCCGGCCGATCGATCCGCCGGACGCAATCGTGAACAATGCGGACGCGCATTTCACCAAACTACGGCGCGCGGAAATTTTGCCGTCTCCGAGCACAACCGCTTCCATGTAATCGGTGGTCGGAACCCGGCTACGCCAGCGCACGCCGAAATACATGATCAGTCCCGCGATCAACCCGCCGATTCCCGGAATGAGGAAGCGCCACCAAGGAGAGAGATGCGCGAAGCTTTCCACAAAACCGGGCGAGGAGCTTCCCGTCATCGCGTTGTGAATAACGCCGGTGAGAAAACGGAAACCGACCGAGCAGACGGCGCCGCCAAAACCAATGATGCCCGCCCAAAACAGCGTGACCTGCAAATCGGTCGGGTGCGCACGTTCCTTGAACCAAACCAAAAGCTTGAGCCGCCGAAATGAGACGCCGCTCAGGTCCGCTTTTCCAACTTGAACCGGTGCCGCAGACACCCTACGACCAGAGCGGAACACGCGGTTCCGTCAAGCTTCCCGGAGCAGCCGGTCCTTGATCGCGGTTCCGAGCGCACTGGCGTCTGTTCGTCGTCTCGTGAAAATAGCCCAGCGTTTTAGCGCGGGGACTACCACGTGCCGTCTCTCCGCCGAGTCCCGCCCTTGCGGGACGACAGAATTCTTCCGTCCCTGATCGGGACTGTTGATTCGGGGAACGCCTGTAATCCCAGCGCTAAAGCACTGGGCAATTTTCAAAGCGTCGCACCAACTGCCGTAGGTTTGATATTCGAATTGCCGGGAAAGCTCGCTTCCGCAAGGTGACTGATCTTAATCTCGTTAGGCGTCTCGGCGTGACCGAATGAAACGAGCACTTGTGTTACTTTTACTTTGTTCGTCGCGAGCTGTCGCGAACGACGGCTGGCCGTCCGCTCCCTTTACAGCGGTTCGCGCCTATGCGTGGCCGGACGATCCGCGTACGCTCCGCGTCATTCTTCCGGCCATGAAACCCGCGCCGCAGGTCATCAACAAGGAAGGAGCTTTGCTCACTGCCGATCAGGTGCACATGCTTCGCCTGGCGGTTTCCCGCCAGCCCCCAACAGTTAATGGTCTGCAGAAAATCCCGGTTTTGAATTGCTACAATCCACACAATGCTTTCGTCTTCTACGACGCGGCACAAAGGCCTGTGGCTTATCTTGAGCTCTGCTTCTCGTGCCTTGGCAACCGGGCGCAGCCGTCCATTCCCTCTCCGTTTCCAAATTACCTCTCGCTCGCAGCAATCTTTGAGGAACTCAAGCTACCCATGGGACCATACAAGACGGCTAACGCGTTCAAGAGGGCGTGCTTGGACTAACGATCAGAGCCGATCCATTGGTAGTTGTAATCGGCGGCATCCAACTTCGCCTTGTTCTTGGTCAGGTCTTCGGTGCCGACTTGAATTGCTTTCGCGAAGGCGCGGGTATGATCCTGGGGTGAAAGCCAGCGCAGTTCACGAAGTTATCCTCGTCCCGCAGCAGTTCGCCACGATCCAGGCTGCGATTGATGCAGTCGTGGGGCCGGCAACGATCGTAGTCGGGCCCGGTGTGTATCCCGAGAGCATTTCGGTGCTGGACAAGGAAACGCTCATTATTCAGAGCGCTCGCCTCTCAAGACGTGGGGTTACGATCCGCGGGTTCGAGGGATCGGCTGTGATTCATGCAGTGAGATCACAGCTTCATCTCAGCGGCATCTGCATTCGGTCCGATTTCCGGTTGCGCGGCCTTCTGGTAGACGATGGGCAAATCAACCTTCAGGAGTGCATCGTCGCCGGCAACCGAAGCGCTGGCTTCCCAAACGCAGGCGCAGGCATGCTTTGCCGTCGTTCGAAGGTGCACCTTCAAAAATCGGCCATCATTGGCAACGCCGTCGGTTCCACACCAGGAGCAACTTCCGCAGGGGGCGGACTGTATCTTGAGGACTGCGTCGCCGAAATTGCCGGTACGACTATTCAGGCGAATGTCGTTTACGGTTCAAGTCAGGCTCGCGGTGGCGGTGTCGCGTTCGTCGGGTCGAAGGTTCGCCTATGGCGCGGTCGTGTAACAGACAACGCGTTGTACGCGGATGATTGCGCGGGCGGTGGCATCTACTTGGAGAACTCTCGCGGCTGCCAAGTTGGAGGAAGCGTTGTGACCGGGAATGATTGTCAGCTGGGGCGGGGCGGTGGCATCTTCGTTGCCGGCAGCGAGTCAGACATCTCGGTCCATCGGAACAGTTTCGTTCGTCAAAATCATCCGACCGATATCGAATTCGAGCCTGAGAATGTAGTCCCAAACACGCGTAGCGCCTGACTCCCGCTACTTCGCCGCCGAATACGGGATCGGCATGATGCCTTGGGTGCGGGCTTCGGCGAGGTCGATCCATTGGTAGGTCGTATCCTCCGCGGTGAGTTTTTCTTTGTTCTTGGTCAGGTCTTCAGTCCCGACCTGGATCGCTTTCGCAAAAGTTTTCCAATCGCGGCGGGATTTTGTCGCGGCGTCCAGTTTGTCGCGCAGGGCGGTGAGCGCGGCGGGATCGGTGGGTTTTGTTTCGTCGGCAACATCGGGGAGACCGAGGACGGTGGTTTCCAGACCGATGAACTGGGATTTGCCGGCGCCGAGATAGAAGCCCACGTACATGTGCCCGGGAATAGTGACGAGGAACGGCTCGATGGAAATTTTGCGCAGGAGCGAAGCGAACAGGACGCTGCCGTCGACGCAATTGGCCTGGGTATTGGCGAGCGACTGATCGATGAAGCGAACGAACTGGCTCTGGACGGTCTCGGAACCTCCGGGCGTGGCGGTCGTCGAGCTGTATTGCAGGCCGCGTTTCTGGAGCGCGGACCAAAGCGCGAAGACCTGGCGCAACGTTTCGTCGTGCTCATGCGTCGTGACCTTGAACGCCGCCACGATCTTCGTCTCGAGCGCTTCCTGAAGAATCTTGTCGAGGAGCGGATGATTCTCGTTCACGTAAGCGGCGAACATCCAGCCGAGGGCGGCGTTGCCCGCGATGAAGTTTTCGTCGTTCAGAGTTTCTTCGGAATTGGCGACGGCGAATGGACAATCGTTGATGGACCGGACCTGAAGGGTCTCGTGTTGTTCGCCGAGGGACTCGCCGTCCACTGCCACCTCGAAAGTAACGTTCATCGGAATCTGCTGTGTCGTCTGGCGAAGCCGATCGAATTTGTAGTTCACCTTGGGCGCGATGAAGTATTCCTTGTCCGCCTCGGGTAACTCACCGCTCCACGACGCCGCGGCCATCAGATCGTTTTCCTTCACGGTGACTTTAACCTTCGCGTTGGCGGCCGGCGATTTGATTGAAATGCCGACCAGACCGAAGCGTTCGCCGAGCAAATAAGGATCGGGCTTTTCTGCTTCTTCGTCGTCCGGTTCGACAGGGCGCACGGTTGCGGTAGCCAGAATCAGCGACGGGAACAACTGATGATCCATGTTCGCTTCCGGCTTCCATTCGATGTCGGCGCCGCGAGCAACGGTCGCGAGAGCAGTAGCCGCGAAGAGCGCGACGGCGAATTGCGGTTTCATCGCCACATGGATGCCGCGCGTCGCACAAAAGACAAGCGCGAAGGCTGAGCGAGCTTGATCTCGGAGCCGGTTTCCGCCACAAGGTTGCCCATGCAAATTTACATCGGCAAGAACGGCCAGCAGCTCGGTCCTTTTTCGCTCGAAGAAGTTAACCGCAAATTGGCCGACGGCAGTTTCGCCGGCACCGATCTCGCCTGGTACGAAGGCGCGGCCGGCTGGGCGCCGCTCTCGGGCGTGCCTGGCGTAGTGATTCCCCAGGCTCCCGCATCGACTCCGGCACCCGCGCCCACTCCCACGCCGAGACCAGTTCCCGCACCGGCGCCGGTTCAGCCGTCGCCAGTCATCGCGCCGATTCGGCCGAACGCGTCCATCGTTCAGCCCGCGACGAGCCCCACCAGAACGCTGTCGATGGTGAGCTGGATTCTGCTCGGAATCACGCTCGTCGTTTCCTTCATTCCATTTGTCGGATGCGGATCCTGGATCCTGGTTTGGCCGGTGGCGATCACCGCCATCATCCTGGGCATCATTATCATGACGCGCGGCCGGACCGGCCAGGGAATCCTGATCATTCTCGCGGCGATCGTGGTTGTGCCGATCGCGCTGGTCGCGCCGGTTCTCAGTACAGCGCTGCTCGGGGGTGCAGACCGAGCCAAGGAAACCGTGATCATGGAGAACCTGCGCTCAATCGATCTGGCCAAGACGCAGTTTACCGTGGACAAAAATCCGACGACGGGCACGCCTGTGACCATGGCGAGCCTAACGAGTTATTTCGGCGGCAAGGAAATCAAACCGGTGGTGGGCGAGACCTACGATCCGATGCCGGTAGGCCAGGCCCCCACCGCGACGTTGCCGGCCAACAAATCGCTTGGCAGTTTCAGCGGCGGCGATGTCTTGACCGTTGCGAGCATTCAAACGGCTCTGGCAAATTCGCTGTCATGGTCTTCGACGACGAACAAGCTGCCTTGGTCAACCGCCGGAGCGAGTCCCACTCCAACCGCAGCCCCGACTACCTCCCCGAAAGCGAGTGCGGCACCGACCGTAACTGCATCGCCTAAGCCGTCGGTCTCGCCCAAATCGAGCGGAACACCGCATTCCCTGATCTCGCCGCGGCAACGTGACGAATCCGAGGAGTCGCCTTCCTCGCGACCATCGCCGTCGGCCAAGTTCGCGCCGCCGCAGCGAGGCCCGCAGATGAATCCCCGGCAATCGCCTTCCGAACCGGAAGACTCGAGCGGACTCCGGCACGGCAAGCAGAAGCCGAGCGATTCGCAGTCCAGCGAATCGCCTTCGCCGTCACCGGACGACGACGACGACGATTAAGAGACGCGCGTCTAAAACAAAAACCGCCGCCCCGGCTTCCCAAGGCGGCGGAAGATTTGTTGAGACAGATTACGTCGGTCTAATCTCCGAAGAGCCGCATGTTGCAGGTGATATTCGCGTCCGTCACCATTTTCGCGCTGCCATTCAGATCGAGTTGAACCGACATTGGCCCGGCAAACAACGCATCGACCGAGGCGTTCGTGAGCCCGAATGAATCGTGGAACTGCTGTCTGGTCAGGCCGGTGTTGCCGACACGCACCAGCACCTCACGCAACCTCTGGCGGTCATTGGTGTGCATGTTGCGATCGTCGCGATACGTATAATTAAAGAGGAGCGTCATCTTGCCGCCGCATGGAGCGCTGGTGCTCGGATCGGTGCAGTCCGGGCCATTCAAGGCGTCGCTCACGATCGTGATTCCCGCCGTAAAAAAGAATAGCCCCTGTTGATCGCCAGCGCTCGTGTTCTGCAACTGGTAGTTAAGGAAAATGTTCAGAGCCGGGTAGATGATGTTTCGTGTCGCTTTCTTCGGCAAATTGATCCGACAAATGTTCTTGTGCTCGAAAGTGGTCGTGACCGGCCCCGGCTGTAGCTCATCGCAAAAGCTGTCGCCATTTGTAGCCGGCGATGGTGTCGGCGTTGCTGCAGGGCAATCGCCAACCGGCACGAGGTTCTCGAAGCCACTCGTCGCGCCCATGTAAAGGGCGGCATGACCGAAGGTTTCGGCGTCGCCAACATCGGCCGCGGTAGGCGATGGACCGGCGCGGAGAAAACCGGTCAGTGCGAAACTCGACACGACAAGAGTAATGAGTTTATGGGAATGTTTCATATTGCCCGAGGGTGTAGGGCCGAGGAGGGCGCAGTCAAGAACGTTCAATGCGTAACTAAATGGTTATCTTCCACGATCCCCGATGTATTGAGTATTCGGCGCCGGGACATCCTGAGCGGCCGGCACGGATCGAACGATCGGCGCCATTGTTACGACAGCGTCATCCCGATTGGGAATGGCGAACACCAAAACCGGCGAGCGAAGCCGCGCTTCTCCGCGCCCACTCCTCCGCACATGTGGACCGGATTCGCGCCGCGGCGACGTCGTTCGATGCAGATACACCGGCGTATCCCGGAATCTATCAACATGCCTTGCGCGGAGCAGGCGCGGCGATCGACGTGGCGCGGGAAGCGTTGAAGAAAAATCGGTCGTTCAGCCTCATGCGACCGCCGGGACATCATGCGACGCGGGACCGGGCGATGGGCTTCTGCTATTTCAGCAATATCGCAGTGGCGGCACTGGATGCTTTGGAGAACGGCGCGAAACGGGTCGCGATTTGGGACTTCGATGCGCATCACGGGAACGGCACGGAAGATATTGTCGCGAATGATCCGCGGATCG
This sequence comes from Chthoniobacterales bacterium, assembly GCA_036270255.1. GTDB lineage: Bacteria > Verrucomicrobiota > Verrucomicrobiia > Chthoniobacterales > UBA10450 > AV80. The sequence goes on along the minus strand of DATBCW010000054.1, from coordinate 8,523 downwards.
CGTTCGCGTCGATCCACCAATTCCCGGGCTATCCCGGGACGGGGACGCGATCGTTCGCGAACATCCACAATTTTCCCGTCGCGCCGTTGACGCCGCGCGCGGCACATGTCGCCGAAGTCCGGCGCGCTCTTGATGAACTCATCGCATTCAAGCCCGATCTGCTCCTCGTTTCTGCGGGCTTCGACGCCTACGCCGGCGATCCGATCACCGAGATGTCGTTAGCGGTTGAGGATTTCGCGACCTTTGGCGAATGGCTTCACGAATGCAGCATCCCTGGCGGCGCAATCCTCGAAGGCGGCTACAGCGATGATTTGCCGGAATTGATCGACGCTTTTCTAAGCGCGTGGGGTTCATGAAAACTTTTTGGCATTCGCCGATCTGGCTGTGATAGTGGGCGCGGCATCGGGCCGTAGCACAGCTTGGTAGTGCGCTTGAATGGGGTTCAAGAGGTCCCGGGTTCGAATCCCGGCGGCCCGATTACAAAGGAGGAAGGCGGAAGGATGAAGGAGGAAATTCTAACATCCTTGCTTTCATCCTTTCGCCTTCATCCTTCATCCTTACTTTATGCTCAGCGCTGGAATCGTCGGACTGCCTAACGTCGGTAAATCGACGCTGTTTAACGCGGTCACGCGCACCCGCAAAGCGCAGGCGGCGAATTATCCGTTTTGCACGATTGATCCGAATCTGGGCGTCGTGACGGTTCCCGATTCGCGGCTCGACGTGCTCGCGAAGCTTTCCCATTCGCAAAAAATCATTCCGGCGGCGATCGAGTTCGTCGACATCGCGGGGCTCGTGAAAGGCGCGAGCGCGGGCGAAGGACTCGGCAACCAGTTTCTCAGCCACATCCGCGAGGTGAACGCGATCGTTCAGGTGGTGCGTTGTTTCGAAAACGCGGACATCCACCACGTCAGCGGCACGATCGACCCGGTTCGCGACATCGAGGTGATCAACACGGAGCTGGTTCTGGCCGACCTCGCGTCGCTCCAGAAACGGCATGATCGATTGCAGAAGGAAGTTCGGGCCGGATCGAAGACCGCGAAGGCGGAAGCGGCCGTCATCGACAAACTTCTGCCGCATCTCGATGCCGGGAAGCCAGCAATCACGCTCGACCTGAGTCCGGAGGAAAAGGAGATCGCGCGCGATTTTTTCCTTCTCAGTTCCAAGCCCACCCTCTTCGCGTGCAACGTCGCCGAATCGAATTTGGGTGACGCCGATCAAAACGCTTACGTCCTCGCCGTCCAGGAATACGCCCGCAACCATTTTTCTACCGAAGCCGTCGTGATCAGCGCCCAGATCGAGAGCGAGCTGGTGGATTTGAGCGAAGCCGAAGCGCAGGAATATTTGCGCGACCTCGGCGTGGAAAGCAGTGGGGTCGCTGCGCTGATTCGGGCCGTCTACCACTTGTTAGGCCTGCGCACGTATCTGACGACGGGTGAAAAAGAGACGCGCGCCTGGACCATTCGCGCCGGCGACAAAGCGCCGGCCGCGGCCGGCGTCATCCATTCCGATTTCGAGCGCGGCTTCATCGCGGCGGAGACAGTTCATTTCGATGATCTGGTGGGACTCGGTTCCTTCGCCAAAGCACGCGACGCGGGCAAGCTGCGGATCGAGGGAAAAGAGTACGTCGTGAAAGACGGCGACGTGGTCGAATTCCGCTTCAATGTTTAGTCCGCTATCGGCAACAGGACTGCATCAGCACCGTCGGGTCGCAGGCGGAAGACCTTCCTGATCGGACAAAGAAAATCGAAACTCTTCCATTTCAAGCAGGGCGATTCGACCCACCGGTAGCTCAGCACCGCGAAAAGGACGGTGATAAGCAGGGTCGCCCCGAGGAAAAACAGGAAGCCGTTTTCCTGGATGCGAAGCAAGACGAGTCCCTGCTGAATTGGAAAAGCATAAATGTAGGTCCCGTAGGAAAAATCTCCGCGAGCGTCGAATCGGTGGATCGGAAGCCGAAACGCGACCCACAGAAAGGCGTAGCTCAGCGCAACTGGGGCAACGAGACCGAAGGAACCGCACGCGGAGGCGAAGCCGAGAAGACAAACCGAAATGACGAATAGGATTTTCGACGCCGGAATTTTATCGCGATACAAATAACAGACGCTGCCGGCCGAAAAGAAGAGCGTCAGCTTGATGAGCGGCAGCCAACCAAGGTCGGAAAAACATTCGTTGAAATATTCGCAGTCGAGGGCGCTAAATGCGTAGAGGGCCCACAGAAGGACGAAAAGAAGAACAAATGAAAGTCGACTTCGACGCAGCACCCGACACAGCGCGAGGAGGGCGAGAGCAAGATAACAGGCGCATTCGAAGGGCAGGCTCCAGAGTGAGCCGTTGATCCAGGGATGCGGATTACCATTTAACACCCCGCCGATCGCCACTGGGTGCGGGAGCATTATTCTGACGATGCTGAATCCGCTCGCATGAAACATCGCCCAGTTTCCGCGTAGATAGGCGAAGGCAGATTCGATGAAGAAGGTCTCTTTTTTGATCAAATGAAAGAGCGGAGCAAAAACGAACGCGGTGACCAGGAGGCACACCCAATATCCCGGCAGAACCCGAAGCGAACGATGCCAGAGGAAGCGTCCAATCGACCGGGATTGGACGCTGCTACGCGTAATCAAAAATCCGCTGAGGAGAAAGAAGAGGACGACTGCGACTTCACCCAGCGTGTATTCGCCGTGCGTGATTCGGGCGATCGGGTCCGGGCCAAAACCACCCAGCGTGAAACTGTGGGAAACGATGACAAGCGACGCGAGAACCATCCGCAAGAAGGCGAATGCGTTGCGTCGGGGATCGAAGACGTCACCAAAACTTTGATGACGGGCCGGGAGAGCGGAACCGGAGTGGGACACCGCTCAGAATTAGCACGATATATGCCGGAAAAACCGACGCGCGCGCGAGCCCACAACTCACTACTCTGCGGCGTAAAGAATCCGGCCGCATTGTTCGCAGCTCACGATTTCCTTGCCGTTCTTAACCCGGTGCGCAGTCTGGGTCGTGACCTTCATGTGGCAACCGGTGCAAACTTCATGTTCGAGCGCGACCACGGCGGCGTCGCCTTTGCTGGCAAAGAGCCGCTCGAACCGGCTCAGCAAATCCTCCTCCACCTTCGCGGCGAGTTCCGACCGTTCCGCCATTAACTGGCTCAACCGCGTATCGAGCGCTTTGCCCTTCGAATCGAGGTCCGCCATTTGTCGCTGGATGGAATCGCGGACCCCGGCGGCCTTCTTTTCCTCAACGGACAGTTCGGCCTTTAGCTTCTCCGCCTGATCCATCAGGTCGAGCTCCTGGTCCTCGATCTGTTGAATCTCTTTTTCGTAACGCTCGATCTCGTTGCCCATGGCGCGAAACTCGTCGTTCTTCCTGGTCTCGTATTGCTGGGTTTTAAGCCGGTTGATACTTTCGCGTCGCGTGCCGGCATCGAGCTCGAGTTTCTTGCGGTCCATCTCGACGTGCTGCCCTTTGCCCTTGAGGGCGGTCAACGCTGCCGCGCTCGCGGCCAGTTGGGCCTCAAGACTCTGCCGCTGTTGCGGCATCGTTTTCACCTCGGCCTCGATCTGCCGAATCTTCTGCTGCCGATTTTGAAGGACGAGCAATTGCTCCAGCTCCGCTTGCACGCGCGCATGTTATGGGCGGAGCGAAGTATCGTCAATTGCTCGCGCTTGCCTCGCGGACCGATTCGTTCATAGTCGCGCCCGTTTCACATGGCGCGACTACCCCTTTTCCAGGAAATCCAGCGGGCCAGGCGAATCGCCTCCTGGGCGGAACGAAAACAAATTCGCAGCGCCGAAGCGCTCGAACGGGTAGAAGCGACGCGCTGGGATAGGCGGCATTTTCTAAAAACGGCCGTAGCCGCTGCCGCTGGGGCGAGCGTCACCCCAATAATCCGAGCTGCTGCAAAAGGACCGCAGGCCCCGGTGGTCGTCATTATTGGCGCCGGAACGGCCGGGCTCACGTGCGCTTACCGCTTGCAGCAGAATGGAATCGTCGCCCGAATTTTCGAGGCGAGCACACGCGCGGGCGGTCGGATGTTCAGTCTGCGCAATTTCTTTCCGGACAATCAACTGACCGAACTCGGCGGCGAATACATCGATTCCGGCCACACCACGATGCGCGGGCTGGTGAACGAACTCGGGCTGACGCTCAACGATCTCGGCGCGGAAAAAAAGCCGGCGGGCGATCATTCCTTCTTTTTCGACAACCGGCTGGTCACGGCCGACGCGGAATTCATCGACCTGTTCCGCCCGGTCTCACGCGCGATCGCTCGAGATCTGCAATTGATGAAGGTGCGCGAGGACGGGAAAATGGAGATCAGCTACACAACCCCGCATGCGCGCGAAGTGGATCGGCTGAGCATTCCGGAATGGTTTGAGAAGCGAGGAATCAACGGCCTGCCGACAAAAATCCTACGGGCGGCCTACGTCGGCGAATACGGGCTCGAGATCGGTCAACAGAGTGCGCTCAATCTGTTGCTCTCGATGGGTGATGAAACGGCGCCTGACGAGTTCCGCATCTTTGGTGAAAGCGACGAGCGATTTCACATTGTCGAAGGAAACGACAGCGTCCCCGCACGACTGGCGGAGCGGCTCAAGCAGCCGGTTGAATTCGGGACGCGCCTGGAATCAATCGCCAGCGACGGGCACGGATTTCGACTGGCCTTTAACCGCGACGGACAGACGACCGAAGAGAAAGCCGACATCGTGGTGCTCGCTCTCCCATTCACAATTCTTCGCCAGCTCGATCTGCGATTGAAATTGCCCGAGGCAAAATCAAAGGCGATTCGCGAGCTGGGTTACGGAACCAACGCGAAGTTGATCGCCGGATTTTCGCGCCGCGTGTGGAAAGACGTGCACAGCACCGGCTACACGTTTACTGATCTGGAATTCCAATGCTGCTGGGAAACCAGCCGCGGCCAGCCGGGTGGTCATGCGATCCTGACCAACTTTGCCGGCGGCAATCTCGGTCTTCATCTCAATGAAGGTGATTTGCAGGAGCGGGCGGCCACGTTCGCGTCGCAGGTCGACAAAATTTATCCCGGAACCCACGACGCCTTGACGGATAAGGCGATCCGCCAGCATTGGCCGAGCTCGCCATTTACCCTCGGCTCGTACACATGTTACAAACCAGGCCAGTACTCAACGCTCTCAGATTCCGTCGCAACCCCGGTCGGTAATTTGTTTTTTGCCGGCGAACACACGAGCGCCGCATTCAACGGCTACATGGAAGGCGCCGCCGAGAGCGGAGAGCGCGCTGCGAAAGAAGTGCTGGCGAAAGTCGGCCGGCGACGCTGATCAATACGTCTCGACCGGCGACCGTTTTCCGTCTTCGGGACTTCGCTTCGCCGCTTCTTCTTCGCCCAGCACCGCGACCCGCAAATCCCAAATCTCGCGATCGATTTCCTGGAATCGTGCTCCCGAGAACGCATCCGGCGGCACCAGTTTTTTCTTCGTTCGCGCAACGCTGTCGAGGGCGCGGTCGATCTGCTCCCTCGGCAAAGTCCCCAAAACGGAATGCACCTTCGCGATCTCCGCGACGCGGTGACAAATCATTACCCAATCGTTTCCCGCTTCGATTGCCAGCCGGATCGTTTCCTCCAGACCGTACTCATTCAGGATCGCGCCCATATCGAGGTCATCGGTCATGATCAGGCCCTCGTAAGACAGATCTTCGCGAAGAAGTCGCGTCACCACTTCACGCGAAAGGGACGCCGGCCGCTTGGCCTGATTGAACGCCGGATACCAGCCGTGGCAAATCATCATGCTATCGACCGTGTTAACGAACTGTCGAAACACAGCCAATTCCTGGAAATCCAACTGCGCACGCGATCGCCCGATCTTCGGCAAATCGTGATGCGCATCCACCGCGGCGGCCGAATAGCCGGGAAAATGTTTGCCGCAGCTCAGAATCCCCTCGCCCCGCATTCCGTCGTTGAAGGCCCCGGCCAACTCCACCACTTGCTCGACATTTTTCCCATAGCAGCGGCCGCGCAGGGAATTGTCCGCGTCGTCATCGAACGAAATATCGAGGACGGGACAGAGATCGAGGTTGAAGCCGAAGAGCCGGAGGAGCCGCCCGGTAATTTCGCCATGGCGCCTGACCAATGATGCGTCACCACGATCGCGAAGCTGCTGCGCGTTCGGCGGCTCGTTCCCGATCAATCGCAACCGGGAAACCCGCCCGCCTTCCTGGTCGATGGTGATGATCGGCTCGATCTCGCTCAGGTCGCGCAGATCATCGATTAATTTCCGCAGCTGCGGAGCGCTTTGGATATTGCGCCCGAAAAGAATAAATCCGCCCGGTTGAATTCGGCGAAATAATGCCGCCGTTTTCGAATCCAGTTCGTAGCCGGGAACACCGGTGAGGATGAGTTGGCCGAGCGGTGCGCTTTCCATTCGGTCACTTTACTTTTAGCCTCGAACTGCGAAACAAGATTTCATTGAGAAAGAAGATCGGCATCTTCGGCGGAACGTTCGATCCCGTTCACCATGGACATTTGATCCTTGCCCGGGACGCGCTCGAGCAACTGGAGCTCGACGAGCTGATCTTCATTCCCGCCGCTCTCTCGCCGCACAAGCTGAGTGGTTCGCCGGCGACGGCCGATGCTCGCGTGGAAATGTTGCGCGCGGCAATTGAAGGAGAACCGCGATTCTGCCTCGATAGTCTGGAGCTCGAGCGCCCGGCGCCCTCCTACACCGTGGATACCATCGAAGCGCTCCGCAGCCGCGAGCCCGAGGCGCAATTCGTTTACCTGATTGGCGAAGACAACGTCGCGCAGCTCACAACCTGGCGGCGTTTCCTGGATCTTTCGAAAATGGTGCAGTTCGCGGTTCTCGATCGCACGGGACTCCGCACGCAACATCCTTATCCCACGGTCCGCCGGCACATCGACATTTCCGCGAGCGACATCAGAATCAGGGTTGCGCGCGGCCAATCCATTCGTTATTTCGTACCGCTGGCAGTCGAGAAAATCATTCGCGCCCGTCAGCTTTACCTGGAGTCCTCGAAATCACCGCCGAAAACCTAGCTAAAGCCTGCGCCAATCACGCGGCGGACAAAAAAGCGGAAGACATCGTCGTCCTCGATCTTCAGGGCATCTCCAGCTTCACAGATTTCTTTGTCATTTGCTCGGGAACGTCGGAACCGCATCTGAAGGCGATCGCCGGCGAGATCGAGGATCGGTTGAAACAAGAGCAAGGCATCCGCGCCGTTTCGGTCGACGGATTTCCGGCGAGCCAATGGATCGTGCTCGATTACATGCAGGTGATCGTCCACGTTTTTCGTCGAGAAAAACGCGAATTCTACAGCCTCGAGGATTTGTGGGGCGATGCGCCCCGCATTAATTGGGAGCCAGCCGAGACTCGGGCTACTTCGGCTTAGCCGAAGCGGACGGCGAAGGCTTCGCGGGAGGCATCGTCGTGGCCGGCGCGACCGATACTGACGGCTTTGCGGCCGGGCTGATCGACACAGACGGCGCCGCGTTACCGGGAGTCACCGAGGCGGCAGGTTCCGGCGGCTTGATGCTGAGCAGTTCCACATCGAAAATCAGCGTCGCATTAGGCCCGATGAGCTGCCCGGCGCCACGTTCCCCGTAAGCGAGCGACGAAGGAATAAAGAGCTGATACTTCGCGCCGGGTTTCATCAGCTGGAGCGCTTCGGTCCATCCTTTGATCACCCGGTTTACCGGGAAACTTGCCGGCTCGTTTCTCTTGTAGGAACTGTCGAATTCCGTCCCGTCGATCAAGGTGCCGCGGTAATTAGTCACCACCGTGTCCGTTTCCTTGGGCGAAGCACCGGAGCCTTCTTTCAGGACTTTGTATTGCAACCCACTCGCGGTCGTCTTCACCCCGTCCTTCGTCTTGTTTTCCGCTAGAAATTTTTCGCCTTCAGCCTGGTTCTTCGTTGCGGCTTCCTTGCTGGCCGCGATCTGCTTTTCCATCATTTCTTTCTGGAATGCCTGGAGCGTCTTGTCTCGATCTTCCTTGGACATTGATGGCTCTTTGCCACTGGTTGCTTCCTTCAAACCCGCCACGAGCGCGTCGAGGTTCAGCTCAATTTTTTGTTTCTTGAAAGTCTCCCCGATATCATAGCCAATGCTGTAACTGGCTTTGTCTTTTTGGTCTTTGAGCTGCGGTTTATCCTGCGCTAAACCAAGCGAAGCGATGCAAACTGCGCCGAGGCAAATAATGAGACGTTTCATAGGAATGGTGCCGGGCGCGGTTAAGCTTCTGAATCTGGGCGCCGCGGGAACTGCCATGCTAGAGAAGAAACCACGGGCGTCAAGCGGCCGGGCGTTTCTCTTCCTCGCCCTGATCGCCATGACCAGCCAGGCAACGGCCGGGATCAATCTTTCGCCAGCCGAGACCCGTCGAATCGGGAACAAGATCTGGCAAAACGAATGCGGAGGAACGGTCGCGGGCCTGACTTCGTGGAATGCCGGGGAGAATTTTGCGTCGTTGGGAATCGGACACTTCATCTGGTACCCGAAAGGGGTCCGGGGCCCGTTCGATGAGAGTTTCCCCAAAT
>DATBCW010000053.1:0-24454 GCA_036270255.1 Chthoniobacterales bacterium | reverse complement strand
CTTGTTTTCTTCGATGAAAAATTCTGCCTCAAGCGCCTCGTCGAAAAACCCAGCACCGTGCAGATAGAACAATTACGTCAGGACGGCTGGCTCAAGCCCGGCGACACCGCCTGGTACAATGCCGGTATCTATATTTTCCGTCCTTCACTTTTTGAATTCACCGCCAAGCTCCAGAAGTCCCCGCGCGGCGAATACGAACTCACCGATGCGGTCCGCAATCTAGCCCAGGCCGGTAAAAAAGTTCAGGCGCTCGAAATCGCCGGCGATTGGGCCGATGTCCGCGACCCAGAAATCCTCGCGCAGCTCAATCGCGATTAATAATCAGGGCGTTTCTTCGACCGGCGCTTCCTCGCCGATCTCTTCATCGATTTCACGCTGCCGCTTCGGCGGCAGAAACGGGCGGACGACGCCGTAAAGCAGGTAGGCGAGGAAAATGATCGCCGCCATCCATTGGTAAAACTTCACCGTCACTGCGATCAGGGCGATGATGAAAATGAAGCGCGTCGTGCTCTGGGTTGTCCGCCAGTTCACCGCCTTGAAGCTCGGATACTTGAGCTTGCTGAACATCATGATGGAAAGGAATAGCATCAGGAACGGGAGAACGTATTTCCATTTTCCGATCGAGCGCTGGCCGTCATCAAGCCAAAGAAGAAACAGCGTGATAGATGCGATCACGCCCGCCGCTGCTGGAATCGGGAATCCGGTGAAATTCTTGTCCGGAGCAGCGTGACCGTTGTTGTTGGCGGCGACGCAATTGAATCGCGCCAGGCGCAGAGTGCCGCACGCCAGATAAACAAACGCGATCATCCAGCCGAGGTTCTGGAATTCACCGAGCACAATCTGGTAAACCAAAAGCGCCGGCGCCATTCCGAACGAGACAACATCGGCGAGCGAATCGAATTCCCGGCCGAACGGGCTGTCGTGACCGCCGAGCCGGGCGAGCCGGCCATCGAGCAAATCGAAGATGCAGGCGGCGAGAATGAACCAGATCGCATCGTGGAATTTGGCAGCGGCCAACTTAAAGTCGACGTCCTGCGCGCCGTCGTAGATGCAGAGGACGGCGGCGAATCCGCAAAAGAGATTGCCCGCCGTCATCAGATTCGGCAGCAGGTAAATCTTCGGATTCGGCGTGCTCATGTTTTAGCGAAGCCGGGCGATCACGCTGGTGCCGCCGGTGACGCGGTCGCCCACCTTCACCAATATCTCGGCATCGAGGGGCAAATATACTTCCGTTCGCGAGCCAAAGCGAATCATCCCGAAGTGCTCGCCCATCTTCAGCTCGTCGCCGACTTTCGACCAATCAACGATCCGTCGCGCGATCATTCCGGTTAATTGTCGTACAACGAAGATCCCGCGCGCATTTTGGAACGCCCAGGTGAGCGCACGATTTTTCGTCGTGCAATCAGCATGGCGCGCATCGAGGCAAAGGCCGGCGTGCGCTTTCTTGTAGATGATCTTGCCTTCGACCGGCGACCGGTTCGTGTGGACATCGAAGACGGAAAGGAAAATGCCGACCCGTTTTTGCGCAGCGTGGACCACTTCCGGTTCTTCAACTTCCACAATATCAGCCACGACTCCGTCCGCCGCGGCGACGACGGCGTTTGGGTCGTTAGGTGGAACGCGCGCCGGATCGCGGAAGAACCAGAAGACGTAAATGGTTAAGAGGAGCACGAGCAGAAGCGCCCAGGGCAAAAACAAGGCGCTCACAACCGCCAGTAAAGCGAGCACGACGAAGATCCAGCGCGCTTCATAAAGAGTTTGGAATCGCATGAGCGACGGCCATTTTCGAGGGCGCCGGACACATGGTCAAGCGCGCTGAAATTGGGCAGAAAAAACAGGGGGACCGGCCAGTCCCCGCTATCCACAAAATACAGTGGCCATGCCCTGCCTGCTCCCCAATTGGTAGCGCAAAATAAGGCCGGAAACCTTCAATATATCGGTTGTTGGAACACCGTTTTCCGCCTATCTTTTTCCTCGTATATGCCAGCCACTGCTTTGCGCGTTATGGACGACGAAAATTCAGATAATCGGAAGCGTCAAAGCGACGCCACCGGCATCAGCCAGGCGCAGAAATACGACGCCGCCCAGATCGATAAATTAGAGGGTCTCGAGGCGGTCCGGAAGCGTCCGGGCATGTATATTGGCGACCCGGATGAGCGCGGGTTGCACCACATGGTTTTCGAGGTGCTCGACAATTCGATCGATGAGCATCTCGCCGGCTTCTGCAGCCGGATCGACGTGACGATCCATGTCGACGGCTCGATTTCAGTGAAGGACAACGGCCGCGGAATTCCCGTCGACACGCATCCGAAATGGAAAATGCCGGCGGTTGAGTTGGTCCTGACTAATCTGCACGCCGGCGGAAAGTTCGGTCAGGGCGCTTATAAATATTCCGGCGGTCTCCACGGCGTCGGCGCGAAGTGCGTCAACGCGCTTTCGGATTGGTTCAAGGTCGAGGTCTCGCGCGACGGCAAGGTCCACCACATGGCGTTCGAGCGTGGCAAGACGACGCAGAAACTCGAAGTCATCGCGGAACTGAAAAACAAGAAACAAACCGGCACGCTGATTACGTTCTTCCCGGACCCCACGATTTTCACGATCACGACCGAGTTCAAGTTCGAGCGCCTCGCGAGCCGTCTCCGGGAGTTGGCGTTCCTGAACCCGGGACTCGAAATTACGCTGATCGACGAGCGAACCGAGTCCTCGAAGAAGGAATTGTTCCTCTACAAAAAGGGCATCGAAGAGTTCGTTCGCGAGCTGGGCGAAAACAAGCAGGTCATTCATCCCAAGCCGGTCGTGCTCTCGCGGCAACGCGACGAAGTGTTCGTCGACGTCGTCCTTCAATATAACGACAGCTACAACGACCAGATCCTTTGCTTCGCCAATTCAATTCCGAATCCTGACGGCGGCACGCACCTGACTGGTTTCCGCAGCGCTCTCACGAAAGCGGTTAACCAATACGCTAAGACGAACGGTCTGACGAAGGACAAGGATCCCGCGATTTCCGGCGACGACGTTCGCGAAGGCTTGATCTGCGTTCTGAGCATCAAACTGCCAAATCCGCGCTTCGAATCGCAGACCAAGGTCAAGCTGGTCAACACCGAGATCGACGGCATCGTGAATTCGATTGTTTACGAAGGCTTGATGACCTTCTTCGATCAGACGCCCCCGGTAGCGAAGCGAATCTTCGACAAGGTTTTGACGGCTGCACGCGCGCGCGAAGCGGCCCGCAAAGCACGCGAGACGATCAGAAAGGGCGCGCTGACTGGCGGCGGGCTCCCGGGTAAACTCGCCGATTGTTCCGAACGCGATCCCGATCTAACCGAGCTTTACATCGTCGAGGGTGATTCAGCCGGTGGTTCCGCGAAACAGGGACGCGATCGGCGCTACCAGGCGATCCTGCCCATCCGCGGCAAACTGATTAACGTCGAGAAAGCGCGCATCGATCAGTTCCTCAAGAACACCGAGATTCAGTCGATGATCACAGCGATCGGCACCGGGATCGGGAAACCGAAAGAAGACATCGAAGGAATGCCGAAAAGCAAAGACGAAACGAGCTTCGACATTTCCAAGCTTCGCTACGGGCGCATCATCATCATGACGGACGCCGACGTCGACGGGTCGCACATCCGAACGCTGTTGCTCACGTTTTTCTATCGGCAGATGACGGAACTGGTGCGCGCGGGAAAAATCTACATCGCGCAACCGCCGCTTTATCAGATCAAGCGGAAAAAGCGCGAGGAATACGTCGACGACGATGTGCAGTTGAACAAAATCCTCATCACGCTGGGCGCCGAAGACGTGCGGCTGAAGAATCTGGCGGACGACAAAGAGCTTTCGGCGGCGCAATTGAAAGACATTCTCGAGTCGCTCGAGAAGCTGGCAAAACTGAGCGAATCAATTCGCCGGCACGGCGGCGATTTCGAAACTTTTCTCGGCGAGCGGGCCAAAAAGACAGGCAAGCTTCCCGTTTATCTCGTCAAAGTCCGCGATGGCAATGAGGAGATGGTCTATTACTTCCACGACGAAAAAGAAGTTCGGAAGTTTCATACCGAGAATACCGATCTCAATCTGTACGAAGACGAAACCCAGCAAGAGTTGCTGCCTCTTGCCGGGCCGGCAGTTGTGAAAACCAACGGCGCCAGCCGACGCCGTGCAAAGCTGGTGGAGCTGCATGAGTCCACCACGATCCAGAAAATCATGGGCGAGCTCGCGCGGAAAGGATTGCAGGTCGATCACTATGCGGCGGCCGATCGCCCGATCTTCGAGCTCATCGAAGGTGAAGGCGACAAAGCCATGGTCCATCCCCTCTTCTCGATCCCGGAGATCCATCAAAAGATCGTCGAAATTGGCCGGCGCGGTGTCCAGATCAAGCGGTTCAAAGGTCTCGGCGAAATGAACGCCAAGGAACTCTTCAACACCACGATGGACCCCGAGAAACGCAAGCTCCTCAAAGTCGATCTAAACGACGACAACGCCGTCGACGCGGACAAAATGTTCACCATCCTCATGGGCGACGTCGTCGAACCGCGCCGGCAATTCATCGAAGACAATGCTCTGAACGTCCGGAACCTGGATGTTTAGACAGGATTAACAGGATTTTACAGGATTGAAGACCGACGATTCCCACTCGCTCACTCAAAACGTGATAGGGCTGGCGATGAAAGTTCATCGAACGCTCGGCCCGGGCTTCCTGGAGTCCGTATATTTGAATGCGCTTGCCTACGAGCTTCGTCGAGCGGGTCTGCAGGTTGAACTAGGTCAGCACATCAAAGTTCGATACGAAAACGTTATCGTTGGAGATTTCATCGTCGATCTGATGGTCAACGATTTCTTGATTTGCGAATTGAAGGCAACAATCGGGCTAACCAAGGCCGATGAGGTTCAGCTCGTGAATTATCTCGTGGCGACAAACCGTGACTACGGCCTGCTCTTCAATTTCGGAACTACTACGCTGCAGTTTAAGCGCAAACACCGGTTACCGGCTGCGCACCTCGCGGACGTCGACCTCCACCATCCTGTTAATCCTGTTAATCCTGTCTAAAATTTCCCGTGTATAATCCCAACGAGAAGATAGAGCCTATCAACGTTGCCGAGGAGGTATCGAGGTCGTTCCTCGATTACTCGATGTCGGTCATCATCTCGCGGGCGTTGCCGGATGCGCGGGACGGGCTGAAGCCTTCGCAGCGGCGCATCCTTTACGCGATGCACGACCTGTCGCTCTTCCCGAACCGGCAGCATCGGAAATGCGCGAAGATTTGCGGCGACACGAGCGGTAACTATCACCCGCACGGCGAAGCGGTGATTTACCCGACGCTCGTCCACATGGCGCAGGCCTGGGCCATGCGCGAGACGCTCGTCGACGGCCAGGGCAACTTCGGTTCGGTCGAAGGCGATCCGCCAGCCGCCATGCGGTACACTGAGGCGCGCATGACGCATCTCGGCGCGGCGCTCATGACCGACATGGACAAGGAGACGGTCGATTTTGTCCCCAACTACGACGAAACCCGGACGGAGCCTACGGTTTTCCCGGCGGCGTTCCCGAATCTCCTCGTCAACGGCGGGACCGGCATCGCGGTCGGTATGGCCACGAACATGCCGCCGCACAATCTCGGCGAAGTCATCGACGGCATCTGCGCGCAGATCGACGACCCGGAAATCTCGCTCGAAGATTTGAGGAAACACGTCAAAGGACCGGATTTCCCAACCGGCTGCGCCATTCTCGGTCTCGCCGGCATCAAGCAATATCTCGAAACGGGACGCGGCAGCATGAAGGTCCGCGGCAAGGCGGGCGTCGAAGAGCTCAAGGGAAACCGCGAGCAGATCGTAATCACGGAGATCCCTTACAACGTCAATCGCGCGACGCTCGTCGAGCGGATCGCGCAGCTCGTGAACGACAAAGTCATCGGCGACATCACGGCGATCCGGGATGAATCGGACGAGAACACGCGCGTGGTCATCGAGCTGAAACGCGACGGCAATCCGAAGGTCGTCATCAACAATCTCTACAAGCACACTGCGCTCGAAAGCTCATTCGCGGTCAACATGCTGGCGATCGATCATGGCCGGCCGAAATTGCTGCCGCTAAAGCTGGCGAATCAGGCCTACATCGATCACCGGCGTGACGTTATCCTGCGTCGGACACGTTTCGAATTGCGGAAAGCCGAAGAACGGGCGGAAACGTTGGAAGGCTATCTCATCGCCCTGGCGAACCTCGATGAGTTCATCCGAATCATTCGCGGCTCGACGAACCGGGACGAAGCGCGCGTGAAGCTTCTCGCGTTCGAGTTCACCCGAAAACAAGTCGAGAAAATCGGTATCCTGATTCGGAACGAAGCGCGGCTCGTGGACGGCCGTTACGCATTTAGCGAGCACCAGGCCAATCAGATCCTCGAACTTCGTTTGTACCAGCTGACGGGACTCGAGCGTGAAAAGATCACGGGAGAATACAGCGAGTTGCTCGAGACGATTAAAGATTTGCGCGATATCCTCGCGAAAGAATCGCGCGTCTTCCAAATCATCAAGAAGGAGCTGCGCGAAATCCGCGACAAGCATGCCTCGCCGCGGCTGACCCAACTCGTTCCCGACGAGGGCGAGATCAACATGGAGGACCTGATCGCAAACGAGGGCTGCATCATCAGCATCACTCACGGCGGGTTCATCAAGCGGACCGCGATCAGCGCGTTCCGCGCCCAGCGGCGCGGCGGCAAGGGCGTCATCGGCATGACGACGCGCGAAGGCGCCACCGAGGAAGAAGAGGGCGATTTCATCGAGCACCTTTTCACCGCGACCACGCACGATTACCTCATGTTCTTCACGGAATCGGGGCGCGCTTACGTCGAGAAAGTGTACGAGATTCCCGAGATGGGTCGGGCGGCGAAAGGTCGGTCGATTGCGAACTTGCTCGAACTTCGAGCCGACGAAAAGATCGCCGCAACGATCCGGGTTCAATCCAAGAAATCGGGCACAGGCCCGGCGCAGATTGATGAAACGTGGGACGAAAAACTCCACATCGTGTTCGCGACCAAGTCGGGCATCGTCAAAAAGTCCAACTTGTCGGACTACAGCAACGTCCGGAAAGGCGGAATCATCGCGATCCAGATCGAAGAAGGCGACAAGCTCATTGCCGCGAAATTAACTGAGGGTAACAACGAACTGGTGCTGATCACGCGGGAAGGGATGAGTTTGCGCTTCCACGAAGAACAACTACGCGATCAGGGACGGAACACGGTGGGCGTGTGGGGAATTCGACCGGACAAAGGCGACTGGGTCGTCGCACTCGCCGTCGTGAACCTGGACGCGATGCTGCTGGTCGCGGGCGAGAACGGCATCGGCAAACGGACGACGTTTGAAGATTATCGAAAACAAAAACGCGGCGGTAAGGGGATCATCACGATGAAGACCGGGGAAAAAACCGGAAATGTTGTCGGTGCGCTTAGCGTGGTAGAAAACGACGAGCTGATGTTGATCACTACCAAGGGTCAGATGGTGCGCACCCGGGTTCGTGAAATTCGCGCCGTTGGCCGAAACACGATGGGCGTGAAGCTGATGGATTTGCGCGGAGCGGAAAAACTCCAGGCCATCGCGCGCGTGATCAGCCAGGAGAGCGCGGAAGCCGAAGCTGAGACAGAGCCGGCGGAGACAGCCTAAAAAAGGAAGGGACTCGCCGTAGCGAATCCCTTCCCCTTTTCAGAATATCTGCTCTGACCGCTAGTAAGTAGTCGCGCGGGTCGTCGTGGTTTCCGTCGGCACCGTGCTCTTCTTCATTGTGGTCGTCTGCGTTGTCGTAGTGGTCGGCGTTGGTTTCTCCACCACCGGGGTGCAAGAAGTTAGAGCCAAAGCGACCACCAGAAGCGGCATAAGAATGATAAGTTTTTTCATAGTTGGAGTTGTTCCTTCACTGAACCATTCGGCACAGATGCCTCAACCAGATGTATTTCGGGCGAAGATTTTCTGAATTTATTCCCGTTAGTCATCAACGCGCGAACGCAAGCGTTTCGTTCGCGAACGCTGTCGTTTTGATTCGAGAATGCGTTCCTTCAAAGCGCGCGGCCGCGGTCTACGCTGCCGGCGAAGCTTTTCCCGTCGCGCGGTTTCGGCGGCACGTTCGGCGTTGCGACGTTGCTCCAGCGCCGCGGCCAAACGTTCCCGCGCTAGCTTTCGATTGAGCGCCTGCGAGCGAGAATCCTGAACCGTAACCGTTAGCCCCGTCGGCAAGTGTCGCAGCGTCACTGCGGTTGACACCTTGTTGACATTCTGACCACCCGGGCCGCCGGAGCGAGCGAATGTTTCCTCCAGGTCGGATTCGCGCAGCACGGAATTAGAGCGGGGGAATGTTCTCGCGCCCGTACCGGAAAACGCGCGCCATCCAAACCAGTTCGTTCAGAAACTTCGCGACCCGCCCCACGTACTTTTCGTCTTTCAATTTCCCCTGCTCATCGAACGCGTCCTTCACTTTGCTGAAATTCACGTCGGTAAACGTGACCGCCAGACCAAGCTCGCGGACGACAGGCACCAGTTGTTCGATCACCCGCGATCCACCGAAGGGCCCAGCCGACACGCCGATGAGGCCCACCACCTTGTGAATGTATTCCTCCAGGCACATGTCGAGCGCGTGCTTCAGCAAGCCTGGATACCCGTGATTGTATTCCGGCGTTACAATCGCAAGACCGTCCGCGCGCGTCATCTTCTCCGCGAACTCCGGATCCTTCATCGTCTCACCCGCGTCATCGAGACGCATCTTCAATTGCCGGACATCGATCAGCTCGGTCTCGATCTCCGGCCGCTTCTTCATTTCACTGAGAAGAAAATTCGCGACATGCTCGCTCTGGCGGCCCTGTCGCGCGGTACCGAGGATGATAGGAATGTAGAATGGCTTGTCTTCCATGTTTGTTTTGACTCGTTAGGCAATTCCTGCCGATGGCCGGACTCGAACCGGCACGGGCGGTTAAGCCCAACGGATTTTAAGTCCGTTGCGTCTGCCATTTCGCCACATCGGCGGCTGCGACGCGAGCTTAGCAGTTTTTCAGATTCGGACCAACTCAGTTCCAGCATTCATTGTTTCGCAAAATTCTTGTGGACAGCGCAGAAGCGATTCCATACAAAGGCGTCCCCACCCTCTTCCCCATGTCCGACTCCCACAGTTGCTCAGTCGTAGCGCGTGTCGCAGTTGGAACGAGCCGCCTCAGAGTGCGGTGCCATGTAGTCGCAACAAGAATCCACGATTCCAAACTTCGAATTGCAGGTCTCGTTGCGTGTTTGATTCTAGGCTCATGGCTTTTATTACCGGCCTGCTCTCCTCTTCTGTCGAGACCAGGGATCGTCGTTCACCTTGGACAGACGCCGGGGAAAGGACTGTCTTATTCTCTGCCAAAGGGATTATTACGGTTACAAGTCGTTCGGGTGCCGGTCGTACCAGAATCGGCCGCAGTGTCAGAAAGGCCCCTTTTCCGTCCTTGGGAACACACCCAATCAAGTCGACGGTCGTTCGACATTGGCCTCCTTGAAGTAAGTTCCGACGATAACCCTCCCCTTAAGCACCAGACGGATATCGTCTCCGCCGAAAAATCTGCCTCCCCGACTACTACGCGGGTGCTTCGACTTCAAGGAAACGTGCGGCTAATTCCCGATCCCTCCCAACAATATACAATGTATTACTTAGGGTCGGTTCTGGCTGATGAGGACATCAACGTAAAGGTGAGCAAAGAGGGATTGCTCAGCCAAGTGAACGTTACTACGGAGGACAAAACGGGAGCGATCGCGATTAAGCTGATCGACATTGCAAAAGAGGTCAAAAAGTTTTCGTTTACTTCGGAGACCGCCACAGAACCGGTAGAATATGACGTTGAGTTTGATCCTTGCACCGACTTAGGTCGTGTCAACCACGAGCTCGCACAGCGCTTCCCCCAAGACGATCTGTCTGTTCGGCTGATTCATAGCAACTATAACGAAAGCGGCTACGGCCAAGCGTTCGTGCCCGGCGAGAGCAAGCGCTTTAGCGGAGCCGCTTTTCGCCCGATGCGACCATACGCGGTGCTCCTGCGAAAACATGGCCAGGTGACTACGAGTCATCAGATTCTTTTGCCAAACGAATCCAACGTCTATTACTACGCAGTGACCAGAGCTGCGTTCGTAAAGAAAGTTACAACCTTGAATTTCGACGAAGGTATTCTGACGGAAATCAAGGTTACGAAACCGAGTGAAGCCCTCGCGTTTATGGAAATTCCTCTTGCCCTGGTTAAAGCCATTGCGTCGCTACCGGGAGAAATCGTCGACAATAATATAGCTCTTACCGACAAACGTAAGACTCTTGCTACCTCGCAGACCAATCTCCTTACGGAACAAGAAAAGCTCGAAGCCGAACAACAAAAGGTCAAAGAACAGCACTTGCAGAAGACTCAAGCAAAGCCGAATCCAAATAACCCTCCCCCCGGTGGCGAGTCCGGCTCAAGCACTCCGTCTCCCGCTGGCGGATCTAGCTCCAATCCGGACTAATAAGTCACGCTACGTGCCTCCAAAACCGCTAAATAAAACGGAAATCGCAAAAGTAAAAAAAAAGGCTTCGGCGAATCCTCCACCTCCGCTCGCCAGAGGCGATAGGACAAGTCACCCTTTTGAGCGCTTGGCGAAGGGCGGCTGCGACGTAGACCTCAAGCAATTAGAAGCCGCTCATAAGAAGCTCGTTCGGAGGCTGCTCCTTCATTCGCCGCAGGAAACGGGATCGAAAGAGCAAGCAGCTCGTAACAACATCCTCGGAGTCGGAATCGGAGAAAAGTTACGAGAAGGAAGAACAACGGGACAGCCGTCTCTCCGAGTCTACGTCAAAACGAAAACTGCTCCCGGGAGCCTCGTTCGCCAGTTTAAAGTACCCGCACAAATCGACGGCCTTGCTACTGACGTAATCGAAATGTTGCCGTTCGTTGCTTCCAACGGAGAGTCGTCCCAACCCAGTGCTCAACCGGGGGAAAGCGTTCGGCATGAGCACGGGACCTTCGGAACGTTTGGATGCCTGGTTGCAACGAGTGATAACACTCTCTGCATACTTGGCAATCAGCACGTCGTCGGCTTGGGAAATAACGCGCAACAAGATGACTTGGTCCGCTTTCAACCCGCAATCATGACGGTTGATTATCCGATCGCCCGGTTTGTAAAGGGGCTGCCGATCGCGTTCGACGGTCCGGTCAATGGCTGTGACGCGGCAATCGCCCGAACCGATCCCTCACTTGTGCTTTCGACCTTTCCATCAGGCGAAAATATCAACTCAGGCATTCTTTCACCTGAAATCAATATGCCCGTGCACAAATTTGGCCGCCATGGCCACACGTTCGGCATTATCACAGATGTTCACGCCCAAGAAACTGTTTACTTGGAGGGTCGGCCCGCGGCGTTCGGAGGCCAAATTCAAGTAGAGTCAACAACTGGCGAGCCCTTTAGCATCGCCGGTGATTCTGGAGCGCTCTTGCTTACGGTCGACGGAAATCATCCCGTGGGACTACTGTTTGCAGCGGCCGGTACCTCTTCACTGGCAAATCCTTTTGGATTCGTCTTGCAACAACTGGGGGCAAACGGTGTGGCGCTACGTTTGATCACCTAGCGACATCACCCTTGAACGGACTCGAACCGGCACGGGCGGTTAAGCCCAACGGATTTTAAGTCCGTTGCGTCTGCCATTTCGCCACATCGGCGGCTGCGGTGCCACCTTAGCGCATCGACCGAGCAGACCAAGCGGTTTTGCCAGCTTCCCTACGTCCGGGCGTCGTCCCCGGGTCGTAATATTTTTATGGCAGACAAACTATCGGGAAAGAAAGTCGCTATCCTCGCAGCGGACGGATTTGAAGAAGTCGAGCTGACCAAACCGAAGAAGGCCCTCGAAGATGCGGGCGCTCAAACCAGCGTCATTTCGATCAAGTCCGGCAAGATCCAGGGGATGAACCATACCGACAAGGGCGAGACGGTCGCGGTGGATCTAACGTTGGACGACGCGAAGCCGGAAGAGTTCGACGCGTTGATGATTCCAGGTGGACTCATGAACCCGGATACGCTGCGATCCACCGAGGAAGCGCTCGAATTCGTGCGCCATTTTTTCCGCGAAGGAAAGCCCGTCGCCGCGATTTGCCACGGCCCCTGGGTGCTGATCGATGCCGGCGTGGTGCGCGGCCGCACTTTGACCTCCTGGCCAGCTATCAAGACAGATGTGCGAAACGCGGCTGGCAATTGGGTCGACGAAGAGGTGGTCGTGGACAATGGCCTCGTGACGAGCCGAAAACCGGACGACATTCCGGCCTTCAACGAAAAAATGATCGAAGAATTTTGCGAAGGGAAACACCCAGTCCAATCCGCCAAAGCGGTTGAGCTGGAAACGTAGCGGGCAAATTGCCTTGCATGTCAGGCAGCGTGTCCTCCAAGTTTTCAGGGCCGCTCATGACGACCGCCAACAAAATCACCGTCGTTCGGATCTTGATGATCCCGGTGTTCGTCACCCTGGCGATCTATTACGGCGAGAGCATTCAGGAGAGCAATCCGCAGGACTGGATGCGTTTCACCGCGATCGCGGTCTTTCTGCTTGCCGCCGTAAGCGACGGTCTCGATGGCTACGTCGCGCGCCGTTACAATCAGCGCAGCACGCTCGGCGCGATTCTCGATCCGATCGCCGATAAGGGGCTTCTTCTCAGCGGCATCATTACCCTCAGCATCAGCAACTGGAGCCACGTCGACCCACACTACGGAAAATTCCCGGCCTGGTTTCCCGTGCTTGTGATCTCACGCGATGCGGTGATTCTTTTCGGCAGCGCTGTTCTTCATATCCTGAATGGTAAGGTGCGGGTTCGCCCGAGCTGGACCGGAAAGGTCGCGACGGTCTTGCAGATGACCGCAATCGCGTGGGTCATGCTGCAAATGCAAATCATCCCGCTAATCTACATTGTTTGCGCAGCGGGATTCTTCACGTTCGTTTCTGGCGTGATTTACGTGACGGACGGCGTCCGCCAACTATCCGCGGAAGGGCACGCGAACGCGAAGCTCGGTTAGCGCGGGCGCCCATTCATGAACTCGAAAACGATCGAGCCAAGCGCCGGCACTGTCGCCATTGTCGGCCGACCGAACGTTGGCAAGTCGGCGCTCTTCAATCGACTTGTTGGCCGAAACATTGCGATCGTCCACGATCAACCAGGGATAACGCGCGATCGGCTCGCGTCTCTGTCGACGCGCGGCCGGCGGCCGTTTACCGTTTGGGACACGGGCGGAATTGGCGGCGCGGGCGAGACGGAATTAACAGCCCAAGTCCGGCTCGCGGCCGACGCCGCGATGAGGGAGAGCGACGTGATTCTCTTCGTTGTCGACGCGCAAGCCGGTTTGAACCCAATCGACCAGGAACTGGCGAAACTCCTGCGAAAATCGAAGCGTCCTGTCGCGCTTGTCGTCAACAAGATCGACCACGAAAAGCACGAAAACCTGGAGTCCGATTTCGCGCGGCTCGGTTTCGATAACTCTATCGCTATCAGTTCCGCCCACGGCCGCGGCATTCCCACTCTTCTCGAAGCAATTGATTCTTTGCTCCCCCAATCGAAAATGGAAAATCAATCTGCCGTAGGCGGACTGAAAATTGAAGCTGCCCCACTCTCTCTCGCGATCGTCGGGAAGCCGAACGCCGGAAAGTCATCGCTGATCAACGCCATCCTTCGCGACACCCGGACGATCGTTAGCGAATTGCCGGGAACGACGCGCGACGCCGTCGATATTCTCTATGAGCGTGCCGGCGAGAGATTTCTTCTCATCGACACAGCCGGCATGCGCGCGCGCAGCAAGCACTCGACATCGGTCGAGGTCTTCAGCGTCATGCGAGCCGAGCGAACCATTCGGCGCGCCGATCTTTGCGTGCTCGTGATCGACCTAACGAGCGGTGTCACCTCGCAGGACAAGCGAATCGCGGGCTTGATCCAGCAAGCAGAGAAACCGTGCGTCGTCGTCCTAAACAAGTGGGATCTCGTGAAGCCGAGTCGCGGTGCGAAAGGAGCGATGGACCAAACTATCGCGGACGTTCGCGAACGCCTTTTCTTTTTGGATTACGCGCCAGTTCTGGTCGGCTCCGCGCGCACCGGCGAAAACGTCGACCAACTTTTTCGGCTCATCAGCGTGGTGCGGAAAGCCGCCGGGACGCGGATCGGAACCGGCGTATTGAACCGATTGCTGCGCGCCGCCTTCGAGGAAACTCCGCCACCGATGATCGGGACCAAGCGACTCAAATTGTTTTACGCGGCGCAGACCAGAACCGAAAACGAAGAAGCGCTCGAGGCTGCGAAGATCGTTCTTTTCGTAAATCAGCCGAAGCTCCTGAGCGATACTTATTCCCGCTACCTCGAGCGACGAATCCGGGCGGCCTGGCCCTTTCCCGGGCTGCCGGTTCTCTTCAGCTGCCGAGCGCGCAGCGAGAAGGCGTAGCGCCGGGTTGATCGAACGATCTTCCCGCGGTACCTGTCTCACCTTCTTTCTTATGAAATCGACGCAGGAAATCACGCAGCAAGTCCAGGAAATGGGGCAATGGATTCCGCCCTTACGCGAACAAGTTGGCCGCGTCGTGATCGGCCAAAAATATCTGGTCGATCGCCTGTTGCTCGGCCTCCTCGCGAACGGCCACATCCTGCTCGAAGGCGTCCCGGGATTGGCGAAAACGCTGACCGTGAAAACGATGGCGGCCTGCATTCAAACGGGCTTCCAGCGTCTGCAATTCACGCCCGATCTCTTGCCGGCGGATTTAATCGGCACTTTAATTTACAACCCGCGCACCGGTGAGTTCACAACGAAGCTCGGACCGCTTTTCTCGAACCTGATCCTGGCCGACGAGATCAACCGCGCGCCGGCGAAAGTGCAAAGCGCCTTACTGGAAGCGATGCAGGAGCGCCAGGTGACGATTGGCGACACGACTTATCCGCTGTCGGATCCGTTTCTTGTTTTGGCCACGCAGAATCCGCTCGAGCAGGAAGGAACTTACCAGCTTCCCGAAGCGCAGCTCGACCGTTTCATGCTGAAGCTCCACATCGGTTATCCGCAAAAAACTGAGGAGCGCCAGATCCTGGATTTAATGGCGACCTCTGCGCCCAATCTGGCCGTCATGCCAGTCGTCGATCCCCAGCGCATCGTCGCCGCGCGCGCTATTGTGAATGAAATTTACATCGACGATCGCGTGAAGGATTACATCGTCGACGTTGTCTGGGCGACGCGTGATCCGGCCGCCTACAATTTGAAATTGGAAGGCCTCGTTCGTTACGGCGCTTCTCCGCGCGCAACGATCTACCTCGCGCTCGCCGCGCGCGCCCACGCCTTCCTCAATGGGCGCGGCTACGTCACTCCACAGGATGTGAAGAGCATCGGGACCGACGTGCTTCGCCATCGTGTCATTGTGAGCTACGAAGCCGAAGCGGAATCGATCACCAGCGAGACGATCGTCGATCGGATCTTCGCTGGCCTGCCCGTGCCGTGACGAATGAAAACGTGAACGCAGTCATCCCGAGCGCAGCGCAGCGGAGTCGAGGGACCCCGTAGAAAAACCTGTCGCCCCCCAATGCAATACCAAAACTATTTCGTCTACATGCTCACGAATGCGGATCGCAACACAGTGCTCTACATCGGCATTACGAATAATCTCGAGCGCCGAGCGGGCGAACACTCGTTAGGCTGGGGCAGCGCGTTCGCTCGAAAATATAATGCGCACAAGCTCGTCTATTTCGAAGCTTACGCCGATCCGCGCAGCGCCATCGAGCGGGAGAAGCAGTTGAAGAACTGGTCGCGGGCAAAGAAGGACGCGCTTATTGCAAAGCGAAATCCGGGATGGCGGGATTTGTTGAACGAGATGTACGCGACAAAGCCAGTCGGAGGTCGCTCGTAATGCCACGGGGTCCCTCGACTGCGCTTCGCTCCGCTCGGGATGACGAGAAAACGCCGGCGGAGATTCTCAAAAAGATCAGGGCATTGGAAATTAAGACGAAGGGGTTGGTCCAAACAATGTTCGCGGGCGATTACCACAGTGTCTTCAAGGGGCGCGGGATGAACTTCGAGGACGTGCGCGAGTATCAGCCGGGCGACGAAATTCGGGCGATCGATTGGAACGTGACGGCGCGGCTTGGAACGGCGTTCGTGAAAAAATTCACAGAGGAACGGGAACTGACCGTGGTCCTCGTCGTTGACGTGAGCGCGTCGGGAAATTTCGGAAGCGTGGCGCAATCGAAGCGCGAGCTGGCGGCGGAAGTTGCATGCGTTCTTGCCTTCAGCGCGATTCGAAACAACGACAAGGTCGGCCTGCTCCTCTTCAGCGATCGCGTTGAGCTTTTTATCCCGCCAAAGAAAGGCCGTTCCCACACCCTGCGCATCATTCGCGAAATCCTGTTCTTCGAACCGGCAGGTCGCGGGACAGCGCCGGGTCTAGCGCTCGATTACTTGAACAACGTCGTGACCAGACGCGCGGTGGTCTTTTTCATCTCCGATTTCCAGACGAGCGATTTCTCGCGCGAACTTTCGGTCAGCGGTCGCCGGCACGATTTCATTGCGCTGCACATCCAGGATGAGCGAGAGGAGATTTTGCCGAATGTCGGAATCATCACGCTCGAGGACGCGGAGACCGGCGAACAAATTGAGATCAATACCGCTGACCGATCGACGCGGGCGCGGTTTAGCGCTCTGGCGGAGACGCAACGAAACGAGCTCAATCGAACTCTGCGCCGGGCCAACATCGATACTGTGGCGCTCAGAACGGGAGAAAACTATTTGCCGGCGTTGCGCTCGTTTTTCAAACAACGCGAACGTCGGATGGCGATACGATGAATGGCTTCCTCGCTGTCGCCAACGTCCACGAGATCGCGCAGCCGGTGGATTATTCGCTGGTGCCGCCGTGGGTAATCTACGCCGCGAGCGCAGCCGGGCTGGCGCTCCTGGGTTTGATTGTCTGGTGGATTCGAAAGCGAGCCCGACGGCCGAAGCCGGTTCGTTCGCCGCGCGATCGCGCGCTGGACGCGCTGGACCAGGCGGAACGCGAAATGGAAACAGTGACGCCGTATCAATTCAGCATCGCTGTTTCCGATATCCTGCGGGGCTACGTGACCGAGCAGTATGCGTTGCCCGTGACGCGCCAAACGTCGGTCGAGTTTCTCAGCATGCTGGCGAAAAGTTCTCCGTTCTCGGCCGATGAGACGTCGCTCCTCGAAGATTTTCTGGGTCGTTGCGACCTGATCAAGTTCGCCCGCTACGACGCGACGATTCACGACAGCCAATTGCTCCTGGAAGAAGCGAAGCAATTTGTGAAAGGAGCCAAGCTTGAACCTGCGTGACTGGCTCCCGGCTAATTCCGCGCTGACCTTCGCGCAACCCTGGTTCTTGCTCCTCCTGCTAGCCATTCCGCTTCTTGCCTGGTTTCGCGGCAAGAGCGGACCGGCTGCTGCTCTCACGTTCTCGTCCACCTCAGCGCTGCGATCGCTCGGGAAAACGAGTGCGGCCCGAACGGGAAGATTCCTTCGCGCCTTAATGCTTCTGAGTCTCGCGCTATTCGCCGTCGGGATGGCGCGGCCGCAATTGGGCAAAACACTGACAAACATCGAAGCGAGCGGAATCGATATCATGCTCGCGCTCGATGTTTCGGGCTCGATGTTAACGAAGGATTTCAAGATCGGCGGGGAACAGGCGACCCGGATCGATGCCATCCGAGAAGTAACACGAAAATTCATCGAAGGTAGGCCTAACGACCGGATCGGCATCATCGCGTTCGCCGGCCGCCCGTATGTGGTGAGCCCGATGACGCTTGATCACGATTGGCTCCTAAAAAATCTGGAGCGGGTGAAGATCGGGTTGGTGGAAGACGGGACGGCAATCGGTTCCGGAATGGCCGCGGCAGCGAATCGTCTCAGTGACAAACGTTCCAAGAGCCACGTCATCGTTCTGCTCACGGACGGCGAAAACAACACGGGAAAAATTCCGCCGAACACAGCGGCCGAAGCGGTGAAGGCGTTGAAGATTCACTTCTACGCGATTGGCGCCGGGATTAATGGGATCGCACCTACACCCGTATTCAATCCTCAAAACGGCAAGCCGATCACAGACATGTTTGGCAACATTTATTATCAAAATCAGCCGGTCCACTTTAACGAAGCGGGACTGAAAGAGGTGGCCAGGATTGCGGACGGACAGTTCTACCGCGCCACGGACACGAAATCGTTGGAGCAAATCTTCAACGACATCGACAAATTCGAGAAGACGACGGTGTCGGTAAAAAAATACCAGCAGTATCGGGATCTGTTTCCCGCGTGTATCGCGGCCGGATTGGGTCTGCTGGTCGCGCAACTTTTGTTGTCGCAAACGGTTTGGAAGAAGTTGCCATGATTGATTTTGGCGCGCCGAACTGGTTCTGGGCATTGCTGCTCATTCCGCTGCTGGTCTTGCTGTTTGCCCGCGCGGAAAAGCGCGCCACGCTCCGATTGCGGACCTTCGTTTCGGAACGGCTCCTTCCGAATTTGGCACGGACGGTGGACCGACGACGGCGCAAATTGCGATTCGCCTTGATCCTATTAGGCCTGGCCCTGGCGATCGCGGCGCAGGCCAAGCCGCGGTGGGGATACATTTACGAAGACGTGAAACGTAAGGGTCTCGACCTCATCTTCGCCGCGGATACGTCGCGGAGCATGCTGTCGAACGACGTCGCGCCGAGCCGGCTCCAGCGAGTGAAACTGGCCACTCAGGATTTGCTCAATGAATTGCAGGGCGATCGGGTCGGTTTGGTGGCGTTTGCCGGCCGCGCTTTTCTCCAGGCGCCGCTGACAATCGACTACGACGCCGCGGTCGAAGCGATCAACGATCTCGACACAAACACGATTCCAGAAGGCGGCACGAATATTTCCGCGGCGATCGAGCTCGCTGTGCAAACTTACGGAAAGAGCGCGATCGGCAATCGCGCGCTGGTTATTTTCACCGACGGCGAGGAACTGACGGGCGACGCAGTCAAGACTGCAAAGATGGCGGCCGACGCCGGGGTGCGAATCTTCACGGTGGGCGTGGGGACGCCGCAAGGCTCGTTGATTCCGATCACCGGCGACGGCGGCGGGACCGGATTCGTGAAGGACACGAACGGACAGGTCGTGAAGTCAAAGCTGGATGAGAAGCGGCTCAAGGAAATCGCGGAGGCGACTGGCGGTTTCTACATTCATTTGCAAGATGGACCCCGGACGATGAAACAGCTTTTCGACGACGGACTCGCAAAGATGAAAATGGGCGAGATCGACGATCGGATGTCGCGGCGGCCTATCGAGCGCTACCAATGGCCGCTGGGCGCGGCGTTGTTCGTGTTCGGTGTGGCGTTCTTGCTCCGGGAACGAAAACGCGAGCGGGTGCGGCCGAGGTCGTTGTCAGTTCAGGCCAAACCTGCATTGGCCGCCGCAGCTGTGCTCCTGTTGTTCGCCAGCAATTGTTTTGCGGCGGCTCCCGGACTCGATGCTTATCGCAACGACAACTACACCGAGGCCTACCAGCAATTCGAAAAGACGTTACGGGAGCACCCCGACACGCACGCGGCCGACAAGATCGAGTTCGACGCCGGGACGGCTGCCTACAAAATGGGTGATTTCAATAAGGCCCTGGAGTGGTTCAGCCGTTCGCTCCTGTCGAAGGACAAATCGCTCCAGGAAAAAAGCCATTACAACATTGGGCGAACTCTGGAGGAGCGCGCGGACAAAGCCACGACGAACGAAAAAGCGCTCGGCGAATTATATAATGCGCAATCGCATTACGAAGAGGCGCTCAAACTCGATCCGAATGACGAGCGCGCAAAAGCAAACCTCGAGGAAGCGAAAGAGAAGATTGAGCGACTGAAGCAAAAACCGAAGCCGTCGCCAACCCCAACGCCAACGCCACCTCCACCGCAGAACAACAAGAAGCAGAATCAGCAGAACAAGGATCAGCAGAAGGACCAGCAACAGAAGAACGATCAGGATCAACAGCAGCAATCGAACGGCAACGATCAGCAGCAGCAACAAAAGCAGCAGGCCAAGAACGACAAGAAAGCGCAGCCTTCGCCTAACGAATCGCCTTCGCCATCACCGGGAGAGGACAAGCAGAAGGAATCGGGTTCATCCCCCTCCCCTTCCCCTGACAAAGGCGGCAACGACAACAAGAACCAGGATAAACAGCAGCCCGAGAACGGCGAGCAAGGTGCGTCGCCGTCACCCACTGCGTCGAATGACAGTGCGACTCCATCGCCTTCACCCGGCTCGGGCGAAGAGCCGCAGCCGCAAGGTTCGCCAAGTGCGAGCCCCGGTTCGTCGCCCGGCAAGCCATTGTCCGGAAAAGTAGAAGCGGCGGGCGACGAGAAGTCCAAAGAGCCGGCGCAGGCTGCGCAAGCCGCGGAGGCGGAACCGGAGAAGGAAGGCGAGATGAGCGAGAAGCAGGCGCAAATGCTTTTGCAATCGATGAAGGATGAGGAGCAGCGAGTGCAGCTCGATGAACGCAAGGCAGCGCAGCCTGTCTATAAAGATTGGTAGGAATTGCTCCGCCCGAATGTTTTTAAATCGATCGATTTATTTGTTAGGCGTGATCGCTTCGGCGGTCTGCGTTTTGGCCTCCGCGAGAGACGTATCGGCGGCCGCACCAACCGTGACCGCTGTCTTGAGCAATTCGAGCACGTCGGTGGGTGAGCCCGTCCACTTGCAAATCAAGGTAACCGGTTCTTCAAGTGCGAAGCCGCCGAGCCAAATTTTTGTGGACGGCCTCGATATTCGTTTCTCCGGGCAGTCGCAGTTGCTGGAAGGACACAATTTCCAGTTCACCTACAGCTTCATCTACAACTACACAGTCATGCCGGCGAGGGCGGGCAACTTCAAGATCCCACCGCAAATGGTGGAGGCGGGCGGGAGCGCGTTGCATACGCCCGAGCTGACATTGCAGGTGGCGGATTCCGGCAGCGCGCCAGCACCACGATCGCAGAGCCGTTCGAGCGGCACGATCGATCCGAAACAAATCGCCTTCGCTGAGTTAATCCTCAGCAAGACGACAGCGTACGTGGGCGAGATGATTCCGGCCATCGTGCGCGTGGGAGTAAATATTCGGACGCCGCTGGAATCGTACAATCCGCCAGAAATTACCGGCCAGGGATTTACCGCCCAAAAAATACGGGATGTGAGACCGACGATCGAAAATATCGAGGGGAAAACTTATCAAGTCTTTACCTACAAGACCGCCCTTTCGCCGGCGCGCGCCGGCAAGATTGATGTCGGACCAGTCCAGATCGCCGCGGTTGTCCGGATTCCGCGAAATTCGTCGCGGAATCAACAAATGCCGCGCGATCTGTTCGACCTGAACGATCCGTTTATGGATAACTTTTTTTCCGACCCGTTTTTCGCTCCGAGCGTTCCCCAGGAAATTCGATTCAAGAGCCAGGCTGTAACGCTCGATGTCAAGGCGTTGCCGCCGGGCGCGCCGCCGGATTTCGGAGGCGCGGTCGGCAATTTCACGCTCGCCGCTGATGCGAAACCGAAGACCGCGCAGGTGGGCGATCCCTTTACGGTCACGGCGACGATCATCGGGCGCGGCAATTTCGATCGCGTGACGGCCCCGACGTTCGAAGACGAGCGCGGATGGCATAAGTATCCGCCCTCTTCCGATTTCAAACAGGACGATGACATCGGAATCAGTGGAAAAAAGACTTTCGAGATAGTTCTGAGCGCGAACGAGCAAAAGGACAAAATCCCGGCCCAGCTCTTCAGCTATTTCGATCCCGCGAAAGAGCAATACGTGACGTTGCGCGCCGAACCAATCCCAGTGCGAGTGGAGGGCGGGGCCGCGCCACGCACAACCCCGGCACCCGCTACCCAGGCGCCGACGACGGCACCGTCTGCTGCGCCGCGCCAGGCAACGCAACAGGAAATCCTTCAACAACTAATCGAGCCTCAAACGAAAACGGAACTCTTTGCTCCGCTGTTTGCGCAGCGGAATTTCTGGCTGGCGCAGTTAATCCCATTCGGAGTGCTGCTCGGTTTCGTCGGCTGGAAGATTCGGCGCGCGCATCTGAACAATCGAGAAGCGCAACGCCGCGAGGCGCTCCAGCATGAGGCGGCCGCCCTCCAGCGAAGTCTCCATCGCGGGGAATTTTCACCGGAAGAATATTTTGCGCGGGCGTCGCGCGCTGTGCAGTTGAAGACCGCGTTGCTGCAAAACGTGGACCCTAATTCCGTCGACGCCGAGACGGCGGCCGCCGCTTTCCGAATGGACGAGGCGACGCGCCTTCGGCTACGGCGTTTGTTCGAGAAGAGCGATGAGGCCCGCTACAGCGGCAGCGGGAACGGCGCTCGATTGTTGGCCGCTGAGACCCGAGACGAAGTTCTGGAATTGATTGATAATCTTCGCCCATGAAAGCGTACCTCTTCTTTTTCCTCGCCGTCACAGCTTTCGCGACCGTCGTTTCTGCTGCGGAAGAAGGCGCGTTTGCCAAGGGAAACCAGGCGTATGCCGAAGGACGGTTTGGTGCGGCCGCAGCCCACTACGAAAGCCTCATCAATTCCGGAACCTGGAACGCAAACCTGTTTTACGATTTGGGCAATGCGCACTATCGACTCGGCGATTTTGGCCAGGCGATTCTGAATTACGAACGAGCGCTCGCCCTCGAACCCCGGCATCCGGAGGCGGAGGCCAATCTGCAGCTGGCCCGCGATGAAGCTCGGGCCCTCGAACTGCGGCGCGATTCGATCGAGCGTTACGCCAGCTTCGGAACAGTGAAGCAGTACACGATTGCGGCTACGATCGCGTTTTGGTTTGCGTTGTTCCTCGCCGCCCGTCTGTTTTTTGTCAGACGACGATCGGCCGGCCGAATCGCACTAATCGCTGTTAGTCTGATCGTGGGCGCTGCTTCCATCTTCGCCATCGTTACGCTCGAGAACGGCACGCGCGGAAACGCGCTCGCCGTGGTTACTGGGAAGGAAGTCCAGGCTCGCTTCGCCACCGCCGACACCGCGAAGGCCATTCTGCTTCTGCCCGCTGGAAGCGAAGTCAAGATTCTGAGTGAACGCGGTGGTTGGATTTACGTTGCCTTGCCCAACGACCAGCGCGGCTGGATTCCGGCCAACAGTGCGGAACGCGTGCGGCTGTAGCGCGCTTCCGAAGCAGGAGGCTGCGAGCGAAAGCGGACGCCACAGCTGTTGTGAACTTCGCCAATGTCCCTCATCTTGAGGACCAATGAAGGCGGAGATGGATCTGGGGACGGACAAGAAAGCGTTCCAAATAAATCTCGACGCGAAGAAGTACGGAACGTTCGCAGAGATTGGCGCAGGGCAGGAAGTAGCGCGGCGATTTTTTCACGTCGGCGGCGCGGCCGGGACCGTCGCGAAGACGATGTCGGCTTACGACATGACCTTTAGCGACGCGATCTACGGCTCGGCTCAACGTTACGTAAGCCGCGACCGGCTGCAGACGATGCTCGACCACGAGTACAGCCTTCTCATCGAGCGGCTCGACAAAAAGCTTGGCGGCGTCCGGACATTTTTTGTGTTTGCCGACACGGTGGCGGCGCGCAGTTTCAAACAGCACAACGAATCGCATGGCTGGCTGGGCATTCGTTTTCAGAACGAGCCCCGCGGCGAACCGAGCCAGATCGTGATCCACGTCCGCATGCTGGACGAGGGGAACGTGGATCAACAGGAAGCGCTGGGAATCATCGGCGTGAACCTTCTTTTCGGCGCCTTCTACCACGAGCGACCGGAAAAACTGATCGCGTCGCTTCAGGAAAATCTGGCGCCGAATCGGATGCAGGTCGACCTGATCAAGTTTTCAGGCCCGAGCTACGCAAACGTTGATAATCGATTGATGAGTTTGCAACTCGTCAGCCAGGGTTTGACGGACGCGGTGATCTTTACCGCCGACGGCGAGATGGTGCAGGCGGCCGACATTCTTTACAAAAAATCGATCCTGGTTGAGCGCGGGAGTTTCCGGCCCGTCACGTATGCGACAAACGACATGTTGAACGGGGCGCGCGCTTCGTTCCTGAAACAATCCGGCAGCGCCGACGCGGACCTCGTTGTCCTGATGGAAATGACGCTGGAAAATCTCCTGGCGGAAGGACAATTGAACCACGCCGATTTTCTGGCGCGCGTCGACATTCTAGGCGCACTCGGGCGGACGGTGATCATTTCGAAGTTCGGCGAGTATTTTCGGCTGGCGTCGTACCTTTCGCGTTACACGAGCCGGATGATCGGGCTCGTCATGGGCGTGCCGAGCCTGCTGGAGATTTTCGACGAAAAATATTACCTGAACCTGGAAGGTGGAATTTTGGAAGCGCTCGGGAGGATGTTTAAGAGCGGCCTGAAACTTTACGTTTATCCGATGGTCGATGAGCGGAACGGCGACTTGGTCACCGCCCGCACGCTGGAGGTCGCCCCAAACTTGCGCTCGCTTTACCAGTATTTGATCGAGAACGAATTCATCCAGGAGATCACTG
>DATBCW010000052.1:0-5178 GCA_036270255.1 Chthoniobacterales bacterium | reverse complement strand
ACGAGCGGGTTCCGGATCTCGTGCGACATGCTCGCGGCGAGGTCGGTCCAAAACGCGGCGCGATCCACGAGGTCCTGTTTTTGGCGCAGATTATCTTCGGCGGTGAGATCGTGGACGACGGCCACAGCGCCGAGCGCTGTTTTCTGGTCGACTAACCTGCGGGTCTCGACGGAAAGCGAACGCCGCGTGTTCGGATCGATCCACTGCCGGGCCGGAAGATTCTCGCGCGCTTCGAGCGTTTCGCGAAGAAACGCGGCCAGCTTTCCGCCCACCGCTTCAATCGGCTGGTTCAAGGCGTCTCGCGCGTCGACGCCGAGAATCTGTTCGGCCGTCGGATTGAACCAGCGAATATTCGCTTCTTCGTCCGTGGCGACAATTCCGGGCGGGATGGATTTGAGCAAAGTTTCCGCGAGCGTTTTCTGAACGGTCACTTCTTCGTTCAGCAAGGCATTTTCCAGGACCGTCGCGACGTGTTCTGCCAAACCCATCAATCCCTCGAGGTCGCTTGATTCGAAGCGCTCGCCCGTCACGCGGTGGCCGAAAAAGAGCCAGCCGATGATTCTGCCGCCGGCGTGGAGTGGGACGATCACCTCTGCCGCGAAGGTGTCGAGCGCCCGGCGCATGAGCGTGCGTTGCGCCGGATCGACCTGCGGCAGGTTCGCGCGGGAGATCAGGTGGGCGTGGAGCTCGAACCAGCGAACGAGCGCATCTCGCTCGCCGTATTCCACCTCGTACGTTTCCGGCAGGCAGCGCAAGCCGGCCCGCAGCCGATAACGATCGCTCTGTCGAATCTTCGAGAAGATGCCAACGCGCCCAATGCCAGTCGCATCGGCCACGCTTTCCACGAGGTTCGTCAGCAACGCTTCGACGTTGTCAAAACGGCGAAACACCCGAGGAAACCGCAGAAGCGGCAGAGCCGGATCGCGACGTTCCAAAGATGAGTCCGAGCGGCGCGCCGGTTCCGGAGCGGCATATGGCATGATCGCATGCTCACGCAGATCGCGATTTTCCTGGACGATCCGCAGGTGATCGAAGCCACGTGTCACCAGGCCTTGCAGCCGGCGTCGATCGATTTGCAAATCATCCGCCGCATACACCCCGGAATTTTCCACTTCGCGCAATGGCTCCGAGCGCAGTGTCCCCAGCGCGATCACCACAATCTCCGGAAGCGCGGCCTGAATTTGCTCGAGGAGATCGCGCGCTTCCTTGGCCCGCAAGTCCAGCACGAGAATGGCCGGGCTGTTCTGCTGAAGGACAGCATCAAGCCGATCGGGCGAAGCGACGTGGCGAACCTGGGCCAGCGCGCTTAGGAAAGCCTTCACGCGGCGGACGAGGTCGGCATCCTGCGAGTAGAGGATGCAAATGGGGGGTGACGGAATCATGCCGCGGCCACCTCCTGCGCGAACCGCACCAGCGGCAGGAGAATATGAAACGCCGTTCCTTTCTTCAGTTCACTTTCGACTTCAATCTGTCCGCCGTGTTCTTGGATGATTCCGTGCACGACCGACAATCCGAGGCCAGTCCCGTAATCCTTCGTCGTAAAGAATGGATCGAACACGTGCGCGATGTCTTCTTTTCGAATGCCTTCGCCGTCGTCGCGAATCGTAATGCGCAGGACCTCGTGCGAATCGCCGTTCGAGCCCGAGATCGCCGCGACCCATTCGGTGGCGTCGTGGATTTCCGTGCCCACGCTCAGCTCGCCGCCTCGCTTCATCGCGTCCATCGCGTTAAGGAAAAAGTTGAGAAAGACCTGTTCGAGTTGGTCCGCATCGGCGCGGATAGTATCTACATCGGCCTCCCAGCAACGAGTTAATTTGATTTCTTTCTGGTAGAGCCGGTGGCCGACGAGCTGGAGGGATTTCTCGAGCACGTCGTGGACGTGCATCGGTTTCAGGACCGGTTTCGCCGGCCGCGCGAAACGAAGGAGCTGATTGACCAGCGAATCGATGCGATCGATCTCGTGCCCGATAAGGTTCGAAAACGTATCGCGAAAATCGGAGTCCTGGTAACGCTCAGGCAGGAGCTGAGCGAACGTCTTGATGGAAACGAGCGGGTTCTTGATTTCGTGGGCCATGCCGGCGGAGAGCGTTCCCAAACTGGCGAGCCGGTCGCTCCGGCGGATTTGCAGTTCCAGACGCTTGAGCGCGGTGATGTCGGTGAGCACAACCAGCGCGCCGAGCATTTCACCCTGCTGACCGTGAAAGATCGAGCTGCTCGCGCGAACCACGGCGTTGTGATCGCCGCGCGGCAACACCAGTTCGCTATTTTCCTGGCGATCGCCGCTGCGCAACGTCTCGCACAGAATCTCGCGTAAACCGGCAGGCAACCGGTCGAGAGAATGATCGATGATTTGATCTGGGTTCAAACCGGTGATCTGGCCGGCTTCATTATTGAATACGGTTACCCGCTCGTTCGAACCGGCGGCTATTACACCGGTGGTTAGGTTCTCCAGGAGCGTCTCATTATAGATGCGTGCGTTCTCCACTTCAGTGAAGAGCTGCGCGTTATCGATCGCCACGGCGAGCTGTCCGCACAAAACCTGCAACGCATTTTGTTCGACCGCCCCGTAAATCCGCCCCGACATACGCGGCCCAAGTAGCATCACGCCGGCAAGGTGTTGCCGCGAAAAAATTCCCAGCGCGACCGCGGTCTTGAGCCGCCACATTTCCTCGGCCGCCTCCTCGAGCTCGGGTGTCTTGCGAATCCGATGGAGTTCATCGAGCACGAGCACTTCCTGATTTGTCTGGAGGTAGGAAATCATCGGATCGCTCCGGCTCAATCGGACTTCGCCGTCATCAGTATCCGATGAGACCGCCGGATAATGCTGGGCATAGGATTCCTTCTCCGGCAACAGGATGAAGACGCGATCCGTCCCGACGGCTTCGCCAATCGTCTTGGCAAACCGGTCCAGCAGATCCTGCAAGGTCGTGACCGATTTCAAAATGCTGGCCGCTTCTCTCATCGTGGATTGGAAATCCATGCCGCGCGAACCGATGAAGAGGCGGTTCGCGAAGCGCTGCGAAATCCCGCGGGCCGGCGCCATCGCGAACGCTACAACTAACGCGGCCGCCAAATGCCCCGCTGTCCGGCTTTCGGTCATAAGGATTGGCTTTGCGGCGGTTGTCACGAGCCACCAAACCAGCGCGTAGAGCACCAGCAGATAGGCAGTCAACACCGCGTAGGACGTAACCCGTCGGAAGAAGAATCCGACGTCCATGATTTTTCGGGTCGAGATCCCGTAGGCAATGATCAGGCTGAAAACGACAATCCGGAACGGGGCGAACTGGACTGCTATGGCCCGCTCTACGAAAGGGCTGAATGCGACCAGAACCGCGAGTGCGATCTCGCCCGCTATGATAAATTGGAACTCGACTTTCTGGACGCCAGAACTCTGTCGGAGATCTCGAACGCAGAAGACAATCACGGTGAGCACCGCGCAAATGAGGAAGCCGGCAAAAATTGGAAAGAGCGGGCCGTAATCAGGAACCGGGATTAGCTCGTGGCCGGTGTCTCCCACCGGAATCGACGCGCCGCGCAGAAAATATTTTGTATAGCAGCCGGCAATGGCGACGGCACTTGGTATCGCCAGCAGGGCGGATCGCCGCCCGATCTGTTTCCACCCGCTATCGCGGCACAGAATCCCAAGCCGCAGCAAATTGAAGCCATTGACCATGACCACGCCGCTCGCCCACGCGTTGCGGATCCAGAGTTCGGCTTGCGCGGGATCGGTCGCGCCGAAGGCCAATTGCAGGGAGAGGAGCCACGCCGAGATGAAAAACGAAACGATGAAAAAACTCTGGTTCGCGTGGTTTCGTGAATTCGCCCGAAAAACGGCGACACCGAGCCCAATCTGAATGAGAAGGGCCACCCATAAGGAAATGGTGGCAGCGTTCATTCGGATGCGCGCTCGACCACCATGCTGCTATTGCCGCCGCCCAGTCCACGCACGTTGATGAGCGCTGTGTTGATTCGACGACTGCGGAAGCGCCCCGGGACAAAGTCGAGGTCGCAACGTGGATCGGATACTTCGTAGTTGGCCGTTGGCGGGATGATGTTGTGCTTAAAGCATAAAGCGCACGTGATGAGCTGGTGCGGGCCGGCGGCGGAGAGAGCGTTGCCGGTCACGCCTTTGATCGAACTGATGGGAACTCCGTATGCCCGGCGTCCGAACACCCGTTTGATCATGTCTGTCTCAACCACGTCCAGAGCAGGATGGCCCGGTCCGTAAGCGCAAATATAGTCGATGTCCTCAGGGGTTTTTCCTGCGCTATTGAGGGCCATTCGCATGGTTGAAGCCAACCCGAAAAGTTCATCGCTGGTGTAATTATCACCTTGTGTGCCATAGCCGATGATCTCGAGGTAAGGCGAAGCCCCGCGCGCTATCGCCGTCTCGTAATTCTCGAGAATCAGCATTCCGGCCCCTTCGGAAATAATGCCGGAATCTCTCAGAAGATCGAAAGGCCGGCTGGCTCGGGTCGGTTCCGTATTTCTGGTGGAGCTCAGTCCGGCGGCGGCGAAGCTTGCCATCGATAGCGGAGTGATCGTCGCATCTGTTCCTCCAGCCACTGCGATGTCGGCTTCTCCCTGTCGAATCATTGCAGCGGCGGACGCAATCGCATCCAAGCCCGAGGGACACGCAGATGCGATGGTGGTAGCGCGTGCCGATATTCCCAAAGCCATTGTGAGCATTTGGGTTG
Organism: Chthoniobacterales bacterium; assembly: GCA_036270255.1. Taxonomy (GTDB): domain Bacteria; phylum Verrucomicrobiota; class Verrucomicrobiia; order Chthoniobacterales; family UBA10450; genus AV80. The sequence continues at coordinate 481 of DATBCW010000052.1, read as the reverse complement.
CAGCTTGAGGTTGGCAATCCACCACCCCGGCCGTTACGCCTCGCGGCCCGCGGCGAGAAAGATCGCCCCAGCAATCTTCGAGGATATCCATCGCCGTAGTGCTCACGCCGAGCATCACCGGGATCGGATGATCAACTGCATGCTTTGCCGGATCGAAGTCCGCGTCCCTCAACGCCATTTTCATGGCGGCGAACGCAAACTGCGTATGCCGGGCCATCCGCTTCGGTTTGAATTTCGGATCGATGTAATCCAGGGGCTCGAAGCCTTTCACTTCGCCGGCGATCCGGCTCTTGAATGCGCTCGCGTCAAAATGCGTGATCGGTCCCACTCCGCTGCGTCCGGCCACGAGCGAATCCCAGAACGCTTCGAGGCCGATTCCGTTCGGAGCAAGGATGCCCATCCCGGTGACGACGACACGATTATGTTTACGCATGGCTTCTCTTAAGAATCGGATTTGGAGGAACGGGCGGCCATTCTAGCC
>DATBCW010000051.1:0-16684 GCA_036270255.1 Chthoniobacterales bacterium | reverse complement strand
GCTCGACTTCGACCAGAAAGTTGTCGCGGAATATGAAAAGCGTGCGGCGAAGACCAGGTTGAACGAGACCTTCGACCGTCCAGACCTCCTTTTTCTCTTTTTTGTCGCGGCTGACGATCTTCGCTTTCGCGCCGTTGAGGGTTGTTTCAATTTTCCTCGTATCATCGTTCCACTTGAATCCGAATGGCGGCGGAATTTCCTCGGCGGCGCGACTGGAAATTGCGAGCGCGATGAAAATGACGAGAACCGTGCAATAAGCCACGGAACGGCGTTTTGCATCCGTCGCTTTTACCAGTCGACGGTTGCAAACCGCCGTTCCTTGAGGTCGCCAATTGGTCATTGCGCGGAACCAGCGAAGGCTGAGTCCGCCGCAACGTTGCCGTTTACGCGGAGCGGGTCAACTGGGTCGCTCTCTGTTCCCTCGTAACGCACTTTCGACAATTCCGAACGCGATTTTTCGTCAAGAATTTTCTGGTTCGCGAACGAAAATAAAATTCAGATTTTTCCTTGTCGATTCCGAGAGCGGTTTCTAATCTCAAGCCCGCTGGCCGGGAGCAAAGAGCGCTGGTGTTAATAAGATGTGAACAGTTTTCGAAGATCGCAAAGAGCTAGAATGAGTATAACACCCGCCACACTGAACGACGCCTCGCAGAAAAATAATTTCTCGCTCGCGTGCAGCTTGTCACCCGCGAGCACATTTTCCGTTTTTCCCTCGTATTTTCAGACCTTAACGCAGTTTTCCCCCCGAATGTCGTCGCGCCGGTCCAGGAGAAACTACGCGGCAGTAAAATCCCTCAGCCCACGGATCACGCTCGGACAGAGCGCTTCGCGGGGTATTTAACCCTGTTAACAAGTCGGCATGGACGAGAAGCATTCCCAGCTATGGCAGAAACTGTCGGCAGCGCTCAAGCCGCAGGTCAGTCCCGACACTTTCAAGCGCTGGTTTTCGGCCGTGAAACTCGTCGAGGCGAACGATGAAGCGTTTACGTTTCGCGTTCCGAACAACATCTACCAATTTTGGATTGAGAGTAACCACATGGCCGCGCTTCAGGCGGCAATCGTCACAGCTTTTGGTTCTCCGCGCGACGTGAAATTCGCCACGGCGGATGACGGCGCGATGAAAATTGAGCCGGAAGAGCTGCCGCAAATTTCGGCGAAGGAATTTGTCCGCGAAAACGCGCGCGACAGCAAGCAATCGACCAGCGCGCTCGGCTTGAATCCGCGGAATAATTTCGAATCGTTCGTGGTCGGGCCGAATAACGAGATCGCGCACGCCGCGAGTCTCGCGGTGGCAAAAACACCGGCGCGCACTTACAACCCGCTCTTCATTTACGGCGGAGTCGGGCTCGGCAAGACGCACCTGATGCAGGCGATCGGCCAGTACGTCGGAACGAAGAAGGGCGCAAAGGTGATGTATCTCTCGAGCGAGGTCTTCATCAACGAATTCATCGACGCGATCCAGCACAACAACCTGGTTAAGTTCCGGAAGCGTTATCGCCAGGCCGATCTGCTCCTGATCGACGATATTCAGTTCCTCGGAGGCAAGGAACGTTCGCAGGAAGAATTTTTCCACACGTTCAACACGCTGTTCGACGGACATAAACAGATCGTGCTTTCGAGCGATCGGCCACCGTCGGAGATCGCGAACCTCGAACATCGGCTCGTCTCGCGGTTTGAATGGGGCCTGACTGCGGAGCTGCAGCCGCCTGACGTGGAAACGCGAATGGCGATCTTGCGCAAGAAAGCGCACACGCTGCAGATCAAATTACGCGACGAGATTTTCGATTTCCTGGCGAACCGGATTCGCACGAACGTCCGTCGGCTCGAAGGCGCGCTCATGCGAGTGGCCTCGTTCGCGTCGCTCAGCGGCAAGGCGCTCACGAACGAAGTCGTGGAGCATTTGCTGAAGGACATTCTTCAGGAGGAAGCGCGGCATTCGGTGACGATCGAGCAAATCCAGCGGCGGGTGGCGGAACATTTCGACGTGCGGCTGGCCGATATGACGAGCAAACGCCGCCCGGCGAACATCGCGTTCCCGCGCCAGATCGCGATGTATCTCGCGCGCGAATTGACGAAGGCATCGCTGAACGAAATCGGCGACGCGTTTGGCGGCCGCGATCACGGCACCGTCCTGCACGCCTGCAAGCTCGTGAAGCGGCGGATGCAGGAACAGGACAACATCCGGCAAACCATCTCGTTCATCGACAGCGCGCTCCAGCGATAACGACGGCCTGAAGCCCCGCGCGCCTGAGCGAGATTGCGGTTGCCGAATAAAATCGTAAGCCTTACATCTTAGTTTCCGTCTCCGACATGAAATTCAGCGCCACCAAAGAAAAGCTGCTCGAAGGTCTGCAACAGGTGCAAAACGTCGTCAGCACTCGCACGACTCTTCCGATTCTTTCGAACGTTTTACTGCAAGCGAAAGGGAGCGAAGTGCTCCTGACGACGACCGACCTCGATGTCGGCGTGCGCGGTGCGTTCGAAGCGAGCGTCGAAAAGGAAGGCGCGACTACGTTGCCGGCGCGGCGCCTCTTCACGATCATCCGCGAGCTGCCGTCGAGCGAAGTTTCGATCGAGGTAGATGGAAAGAACGCGGCGTCGATCCGGAGCGGTCAGAGTTTTTTCAAAATCCTCGGTTTGCCGGAGGAAGAATTCCCGCCCCTGCCGAAGTTTGAGAACGCAAAGAACGTCACGATTTCGCAGAAAGCGTTGCGCGACGGATTGCGCAAAACGTCGTACGCGATCTCGACGGATGAAACGCGTTACGTGCTGAACGGGCTTCTCTTCAGCTTCAAGGAAAACAAGCTGACGCTCGTTGCGACCGACGGACGGCGTCTCGCGATGGTCGATATCGAGCTGGAATTTCCGAAGAGTCACGAGGCGGACATTATCGTGCCGACGAAAGCGGTGACTGAGTTGGGGCGGTTACTGACGGAAGACGGCGAAGTAAAGGTCAGCGTCGGCAGTGGGCAGATCGCGTTCGAGCTCAACAACACCCTGCTGGTCTCGAAGTTGATCGAAGGAAATTATCCTAACTACAAACAGGTGATTCCCACCGAGACGAAAGAACGCGTGACCCTGGAGCGCGAGACGTTCTTGAATTCGTTGCGCCGCGTGTCGTTGCTGGCCAGCGATAAATCGAACTCGATCAAACTGAACTTCAGCAAGAACAACATCGACATCACCGCGAACACGCCGGAAGTCGGCGAAGCGAAAGAATCGCTTCCTGTCGCTTACAAAGGCCGCGATTTTTCCATCGCGTTCAACCCGGAATTTTTCATGGCGCCGCTCCGGGCTCTCACCGAGGACGAAGTTTTCCTCGATCTGATCGACGAGATGAGCCCCGGCGTTCTGAAAATCCAGACGCCCTTCCTCTACGTCCTGATGCCGATGCGCATCAGTTCGTAAGCGGCAACCACCGCGTCGACATTCAGGTCGGCCATTTTGCCGTTCGGCGCACGCAGGACCGTCACGTTCGAATTAGCAGGCGCCCAGATCGCGGGATCGGTCCAGCCGAAAAGCAACAAGCAGCGCGCACCGGACGCCGCAGCCATGTGCGAAATTCCGCTGTCGTGGCCGATAAACGAGGAGTGTTCGAGCAACGCGGCCAGATGCGGAAGCGGGAGGCTTTCAGCGAACTGAACTGGTTTTTCGCTCCACGCTAACCGCAGCTTCTGGGTGCGAGAAACGTCGGCCTCGCCAGCGACAACTAACAGCCGCGAGCCCTTCGCCAAGAGAACGTCGCCGAGCTTGATCCAGTGTTCGATCGGCCAGTTCTTCGTTTCGCTGCCACTGCCGGGATGCAACGCGACAGCGCAATCGTGATAACGTCGGACGGCGCTTCGATCGTCCTCATTCGGGAATAGACGGGCTGACGCATCACTCAGCCAAAGGCCAATTTGCTGAAGGGGGCGCGCCAACTGAAAAGCAGCCTGTTCGCTGTTATCGAGTTTCGACGGTCCGGCGAGGAAAGTCGCGCTGCCGCACCGTCGCACATTCGTTTCGAAAATATTGTCCGGGTCGAAGAGATAACTCAGAATCAGATCGAAACCCGCGAAGTAATCGGTCAAGTCCGCGGGAAGCTGAGAGTCTCGAGCAAAAAATTGAACGAGCGACGCCGAATCGAGCGAGCGAACCGCGTCGGCGTAAAACCTTTTTTCGGCGAGTGCTGCGATGTGTCTGGCGCCGAGGATTTCGAGATGGGCGGCGGGGAAACGATCTCGCAGAAGTTTTATCGCGGGCAAGGTGAGGACGAAATCGCCGATGGCGCCGCCGCGAATGACCAGGATGCGGTTCAGGTCAGTAACGCGTCACGGCGCACGCCAGAATGGCCGCACCGTAAAGGAAAAAAAGGCCATGAGTAACGCGCCATCGGCCGTTGCTCCGCGCGCTCCAGCTAATCTGATCGCGCAAGAGGTACGGCATTGTTACCCAAAAAAGCCCGGCAACGATCAGGATATAGGCAAACACCGTCACGAGCAGACGGCTCGTTTCATTCCGGAAAAACGCCGCGTCGAGAAGCGGCTCGGCCGCGAGCAAAAACAAAATGCCGAGGGCGCGTGCCGCCAGGAACTCATCCACGAATCGAAGCACGAGCAGAAAACCAATCGGCAAAATAACGAGGAGCGGGGTCCGAAAGCCGGAAAATTCCCCCATTTCCATCGTAGCGAGGAGCCAGAAGGTCCAAAAAAACGCAATCGTCAGCAGAACGAATCCAGCGACGCGAGAGCGAGGAAAGCCGCGAGCCGCGGTTTGGGAAGAGGTTGGTTGGGCCAGTCCCCAAAGGCCGAAAAGCAAAAGGAAAACGCCGGCAATGTAACCGGCGGTCTGAAGTGAGAGATGATAAATCATGCGAAAACCGGACAGGACGGTTGCATGACAGGCGTCCCATACAAGCTGAATCCGGTCGCCTCCTCTACGTGAATGTCGAGAAGCTGGCCGGCACACTTTTGTTCGGTCTCGAAGACGACGATCTTGTTCGTCCGCGTCCTGCCCATCATCCGGGCTCTGTTCGTTCGGCTCGGGCCTTCGCAAAGAATCTCGAGGTCGCGCCCGACGAGGCCCGCATTGATCCGCTGCGCGGAAGCGTCGACCACTGTGAGCAGATCCTGGTTGCGCTCTTCTTTCAGGCCTTCATCAATTTGCGGCATCGACGCCGCGGGGGTTTCCTGCCGGGTTGAGTAGCGGAAGACGAAGGCGTTATCGAACTGAATTTCTTCGACGAGATTGCGGGTCTGGCGGTAATCGTCGTCTTCTTCGCCGGGAAAACCGACGATGACGTCAGTCGTGATCGCAATTTCAGTTCGCGTTTCGCGGATGCGTTGAACGAGCGAACGATATTTGTCCGCCGTGTAAGGCCGATGCATCGCTTTCAAAATTCGATCCGAGCCGGATTGAAGAGGGAGATGCACGTGCTCTGCAAGTTTCGGCAATTCAGCCAGAGCGCGAAGGAGATCGTCGCGGAAACCGATCGGGTGCGGTGAAGTGAAACGCAGTCGCTCCAAGCCATCGATCGCATGGACGGCGTCGAGCAATTGAACAAACGGACTCTTGCCGCGGATCGTCGGGAACTCGTGTCTGCCATAGAGATTCACGATTTGACCGAGCAACGTCACTTCCTTCACACCGGTTGCGACCAGGCCACGAACCTCGCGCACGATTTCATTGATCGACCGGCTGCGCTCGTCGCCACGGGTGCGCGGCACGATGCAAAAGGTGCAATGCATGTTGCAGCCCTGCATGATCGACACGAACGCGGTCGCCTGCCGGTTCTTCAATTCATGGTCGCGAATCGTTTCGGCGGAGCCGAGTTCCTCCTCGGTGTCGCAAATTGAAAACCGCGGATCATCCATCCGACGCGTCCGTTTTTTCTCGAGCGCCTCTTCGACGTAGTCCGCCACGCGATGAAATTTTTGGGTGCCTACAACCAGGTCCAAATGTGGGACCGCCGCGAAGAGCGAATCGCCGCGGGCCTGCGCCATGCAACCGAGAAAACCGAAGACGGTCTCTGGACGTCGCTTCGCCATCTGGCCCAGCATTCCCATTTTTCCCAGTGCCTTCTGCTCCGCCATGTCGCGGACGCTGCAGGTATTGAGCAGAACCACATCCGCGTCGGCCTCGCGCTCGGCGCGCTCGTAACCACGCTGAAGAAGCGAGTGGGCGACCTGTTCGGAGTCGCGCTCGTTCATCTGGCAGCCGTAAGTCTTGATGAAAAATTTCGGCATGCGGAGAGCGGATTGTGACACAAACCCGGCGCCTGCGCTAACGTGGCGCCGAGCGCAAGGCGGTGGAGGCTTGCGCTGGCGGCGAGGTTCCAATTTAATCGCCCCGCTATGAGTGAGAACGCACCAGCCATCGGGATCATCGGCGGAAGCGGCCTTTATCAGATGGAAGGCGTAGAGAATCCCACCGAGCAACGAATCCAGACGCCTTTCGGTGATCCCTCCGATGCGATCATTGGCGGCCGGATGCACGGCCGGCAGGTTTATTTTCTTCCGCGGCACGGCCGAGGACACCGAATTCTACCGCACGAGCTGAATCATCGCGCGAACATCTACGCGCTGCGGTCGCTGAACGTTCGCTGGATCATCTGCGTGACAGCCGTGGGAAGCCTGCAGGAGAAATACGCGCCGCGCGACATCCTGCTGCCGTCGCAGTTTTACGATCGCACCAGCCAGCGCCTTGGGCACACTTTCTTCGGTGAAGGCATTGCGGCCCACGTCGGCTTCGCCGATCCCATCTCAACCGGTCTTCGAAATATTCTGGCGGAATCGGCCCGCGGCCTTGGCGTTCAGATCCATAACGGCGGCACCTACGTGAACATGGACGGACCGGCTTTTTCCACGCGCGCCGAGTCCGAGCTGAATCGCCGCCATGGATTCGACGTCATCGGCATGACGAATCTGCCGGAGGCGAAACTGGCGCGCGAAGCCGAGATCGCGCTCGCGACCATGGCGATGATCACCGACTACGATTGCTGGAAGGTCGAAGAAGAGCCAGTCTCCGCCCAGACGGTTTTCGAACATCTCGTCGCGAATGCGGAGACCGCGAAAAAAGTATTATCCGAGGCGATCCCAAGGGTTCCGACCGAACCCAGCTGGCCTGAGCATTGGGCGCTGGACGTGGCTCTGGTCACAGACCGCAAGCTCTGGCCGGCCGCAACGAGGGCCAAATTAGAGGCCATTTTAGGCCGATTTACCTAGGGGAAACGGCCTTTCTCAAGAATGCGTCGCGATTCTCAAAAATCCTTCTTGCCAACCGAAGCGGAAATATAGTAATTATAAAGACCGTCGGGAGATTCCCGCCTTAAGCACAACGGAGTTCCAAAGAAAAATGATCACCAAAATTACCGCCGCTCTGCTCGCCGTCACTCTCCTTGCCGCGTGCGAGACGACCAAGACCACCCAGCGCACCACGCTTCGCGAGATGAATGCCGCCCGGCTCGCCAGCGCCGATACGACTTCGACGAATTTGAACGAGCCCGCTCCTCCGGCTGAAGGCCCTGAAGACGTTCCGGCCGAAGGCCCGCGAGATCCGGCTCGGAATCCCGCGCTCGTCCCGTCGCCACTCCTTCGCGACAACGCCGCCAGCCGCCCCTAACCGGCAGCTACATCCAAAGGCCCCAGGAAAGAAGGGCCGAGGCATCCTGCCAAACGCCGGATTTGCTGTCGCCGAGCACGACCACGATGATGTCGCGCCCCGGCCTGGCACCGCTGGCGATCAGGCAATGGCCAGCTGCTTCGGTGTAACCGGTCTTCATTCCATTACAGTAGGCCAGCCGCTTCAAAACCTTGTTCGTGTTCTCCAGTTCGCGAACGCGGCCGTTTGCGTAGCGAAACGCGAGGTTCGGCAGGCAAACGATTGAGCGGATAGTGCTGTTCGCGTAAGCCGCTTTCGCGATGATCGACAGATCGCGGGCCGAAGAATATTGGCCCGGGATCGGCAAACCATTCGGGTTCACAAAATGAGAATGAGTCGCGCCCAGCTCCCGCGCTTTTTGATTCATCAAATCGGCGAAGGCTTCAATGCTGCCGCCCACATCCCGCGCGAGACACCGGGCGACATCGTTGGGGCTTTTCACGAGGAGCGCCCGGAGCAACTCGATCCGCGTATAAGTTTCACCCGGCCGGATATTCAATCGCACCGGCTCAGCCATCGTGTCCACCTGTTGCACCGTGACCGGCCGGTCGAGATAGCCGCGCTCAGCCACGATTAAAGCCGTCAGCAATTTTTGCGTGCTGGCCGCCGCCCGCGGCGCGTCTGCGTTCTTCTCATAAAAAATCTCGCCGCTCCGCGCATCGATCACCATCACTGACGCAGCCCGCGTCGTCGGCGCGATCTTCGACACCGATCCCGGTGGCGGCGCGACCGGTTCCGCTTTTTGCACATCGGAAATGCCGTCCGGGATTTCCATCGGCCGGACGGTCTTGTAACTGTGCTTTTTCGCGGCGACGGAAAAAAGCGCCAGCGCGATCGTGCAAAAATAAACGAGCTTTTCCGGTCGGCGTTTCACGGGCAGAACTTAGAGGCAGAAGTTTTGTCAGCGCAAGGGACGACCGTATTACTCATCCGAGCCACGCTGAATTAATTCGATCTCGTAACCTTCCGGAGCGTCGATGAAAGCGATCGCGCCACCTTTTCCGTGCGGATGCGGACCATCCGAGAGCGGATAACCCTTCTTCGCCGATTCACGCGCGAACGCTTCAAGGTCGTCCACCTCGAAAGCGAGATGGGTCAGGTCCGGCCCTACCACCACCGGACCGCTCTTGTCGAACTTGCAGATCTCGATTTCCTCATCGCTGCCCGGAGCCTTGAAGAAAACCAGTTGCGAGCCCCGCCCGGAGGTGTGCCGGCGCGTCTCTTCCAATCCAAGGATGTCCCGGTAAAAGGCCACCGTTTTGTCCAGGTCGATGACGCGATACCGAGTGTGCAGAAGCTTTTTAACCATTCCTTACTAATTGCGCGTGTGAATTGAATTTCAATGTGGTTGGTTAAGCCTATGAAGCTGGTGATTGCGGCCACCGGGGCGAGCGGCACAATTTATTTGCAGCGGCTCCTCACCCAGATCGATTGCGCGGCGAACGAGATTCATCTCGTGATGAGCGGCCATGCGAAACAAGTGGCGGCGCAGGAGGTGGAGCGGTTGACGGTACCGCCAGGCATTTTGGAACACGGCGAGAACGATTTGAACGTCCCATTCGTCAGTGGCTCGGCTCGCTTCGATGCGATGGTGATCGTTCCTTGTTCGATGGCGACTCTGGGCCGAATCGCGTCCGGATGCAGCGACACCGCGCTCCTGCGAGCGGCAGACGTTTTTTTGAAGGAACGTCGAAAACTTGTTCTAGTTCCACGCGAGACTCCGTGGAGCCTCGTTCATGCGCGCAACGTCGTGACGCTGCTGGAAGCGGGCGCAATCCTCCTTCCGGCGATCCCGTCGTTCTACAGCCGGCCTGGATCCGTCGAAGCCGTGGCGGACACGGTTGTCTGGCGGATTTTGGATCAACTCGGGCTGCCGAATCCTGCCGCGTACCGCTGGCGTGACGACAAGGGGCCGGCCAAATAAAAGTGAAATTGGAGAGCTGGCCTGCGCGGCTAATGATCGCGCTGGGCTTCGGAATTTACCGACTCTGGGCGCGCACCATTCGTTTACACGTCGAAGATCCCCACGACGTCATCGGATTCGTCCGGAATCAGCCGGTCATCTTCGCAATCTGGCACAATCGCCTGCTGATGTTGCCGCGCGTCTTCGATCCCTCGTTTCCCACGCGCCAAAGCTACGGCCTGATCAGCGCCAGTCGCGACGGTGATCTGATTGCGACCTTCATTGAGCGGTCCGGCTACGGCACGATCCGGGGCTCCAGCTCGCGGAAAGGCGTGATCGCCTTGCGCCAGCTCATGGACACGCTCGCCGCGAACGGCAACGTTTTATTCACCCCGGACGGTCCTCGCGGGCCGCTCTATGAAGCCAGCCAGGGCGTGATTTTTCTCGCCCAAAAAAGCGGCGCGCCCATTGTGCCGATTCACATGGAATACTCGAGCTGCTGGCGAATGAAGAGCTGGGACCGCTTCATCGTGCCGCGACCATTCGCGACGCTGCGCGCGATCTTCGGCGCACCGATCCCCATTCCGTCCCTTTCGGATCCGGAACAATTCGAAGCGGAACGGCTCCGTCTCCAAAACGCCATGATGAGCCTGGTGGAACAACCGTGAGTCCTTCGTAGAATTTCTGTTTCATGTCGCAACTCATCGAAGGCCGCGTCGTCGCCGAAAAAGTTTACGCGCAACTGCGCGGCGAAATCGCCAAGCTGAAAAAGAGCGGCCGAACACCCGGCCTCGCGGTTGTTCTCGTTGGCGACAATCCCGCGTCGCGCGCTTACGTGCGTTCGAAGGACAAGATGTGCCGCGACCTCGGGCTGCACTCCGTGAAACTCGAACTCCCGGCCGATACGACCGAGCAGGCGTTACTCGCTCGGGTCGAAGAATTGAATCGCGATCCGGCGATTCACGGTATTCTCGTTCAATCACCGCCGCCGAAGCACATCGACGAAGCGGTGATCGTGCGGGCGATCGACCCTGCGAAAGACGTGGACGGCTTTCACCCGGCGAACGTCGCGAAGCTAGCGCTCGGCGATGAGAGCGGATTTGTTCCGTGCACACCGCTCGGGTGTCAGCGGTTGCTGATCGAAAGCGGAAGTGAAATTGCCGGCGCACACGTTGTCGTGCTCGGACGGAGCATGATCGTTGGAAAGCCTCTTGCGCTCCTGCTCATGCGAAAAGGCAAGGGCGGCGATGCGACAGTGACCGTTGTGCATTCGCGCAGTAAACGCCTCGCGGAGATCACGCGCTCCGCAGATATCCTGATCGCCGCGATCGGACAGCCGGAATTTGTCCGCAGCGAACATGTCCGGGAAGGCGCGGTGGTGATCGACGTCGGAATCAATCGCGTCGACGACGCGACAATGGAACGCGGTTACCGGCTTGTCGGCGATGTCGCCTTTGCCGAGGTATCGGAAAAAGCTTCCGCGATTACGCCGGTGCCCGGCGGCGTCGGGCCGATGACGATCGCGATGTTGATGGCGAATACGGTCAGGGCTTGCCGACAATCTTCCGGGTAAGCACGCGAAGCAGAGTCGGTTGAAACCGGGCGACGCGCAAAAACGCAGAGCCGAATCGCGGCGACAAGACCGCGGCGCGCGCCAGACGGTTTATCCAGAGCCGGCCGCGATACAGTTGCGCGTGTGCCGCGGCGTAAGCGATGGCAACGTCGACGGCGTTGCCACCGTTGCCGTGCAAAGCGATCGCCTTTGCAGCGAGTTCGCCGGACGCGAGGGCGTAATAAATCCCCTCGCCGGTGAATGGCTCCACCACTCGCGCCGCATCGCCCACAAAAAAGAGCGATGGTTGCGCAGGCGAAATCGGTTCGCGCGTAAGCGGCGTGATGGTTCGCCATGAATGATCCGACGAAATGCCGAAACGCTTCTCAGCCCATGCGCGCAGCGAGGCGATCTGTTTCGGGACACTGACAAGACAAACATTGAGCTGGCCGTCTCCGACGGGTGCCTGTCCCGAATAACCTTCGGGTCGAAATTCGAGGACTACGCGGTCACCGAAATCGTCTGGCAGCGGCAGGTGGGTTTGGAGGGCGACGCGTTCCTTCGTCGCACGCGGAAGCAATCCACACAGCCGAGCAACCGTAGAATTGCGGCCATCCGCCGCGACGAGCGTTCGAGTTTTCACGATCTCGTTGCCAACGGAAATCTTCCAATACTCGTTGCGCGGATCCGGCGAAGTCAGCGCGGTTACCGTCGCGGATTCAAAAACGGTTGCCCCCAACTCGCGGGCGCGTTCAAGGAGCGCGCTATCAAACAGACTGCGCTTGATTGCGATCTCGGCGTTGTCGTCTTCGGGGAGCGCGACGCTTATCCGTTGTCCCGTGATGCCGATGAAATCGACCCGAGCCAGTTTCCCGTGAGGAAGGTCGCGCATTCCCTCCGCGACACCAAGCCTCCGCAGGATCGGCCAGCACGCCGGGTTGATGCAATCGCCGCAGACTTTTTCCCGCGGAAATGTTTCACGCTCGAAGAGCGCGGTTCGCAAACCCGCCGCCGCGCAAAAAGCCGCGCAGCTGGAGCCGGCTGGTCCACCGCCCACGATCGCGACGTCGAACATTCCGGACTATCTGCCAGCGCCGGCTTTTTCGCAGGCGGGTTCTGACCTAAAATAACCGGATGCCAGCTACGGCTAAGGAACGACCGGACCTGACGAAGAAGGTACACGAGGTGCCGCATAAGCCCGGCGTGTACTTGATGCGCGACCGGTTTAACCGCGTCATCTACGTCGGCAAAGCGCGCGATCTGCGGAAGCGCGTTGGCTCGTATTTCATGCCGTCAAAGCTCGCGCAGGCCGACATCAAGACGCGCGCGTTGCTTGACGCGGTTTGGGATTTCGAGACACACACGGTCCAGAGCGAACCGGAGTCGCTGCTCCTCGAGGGCAAGCTCATCAAGGAATTTCGGCCGCGCTACAACATTTCGTTTCGCGACGACAAGCGCTTCCTCGTCGTGAAGGTCGATCCGACAGAAGAATGGCCGCGGTTTCGGCTGGCGCGGTTCAAGAAAGACGACGGCGCCCGTTACTTCGGCCCGTACGCGCACGCTGGGGCGTTGCGGCAGACCCTGAACTTCATGCGCAAGAAATTTGGGGTACTGACGTTCGGGCGCGGTTCGCCAACAGAGCGCGAACTAAAATCGGCGACCTACCAGGTGCCGACGAGGTTGAGCGAGATCAGCGCCGAGCTGTATCGCGAGCGCGTCGCGCAGGCCTGCGACTTTCTGGAAGGGCATTCGCGGGAAATGATCGCGGCGGTTGAAGAAGAGATGCAAAAAGCCGCCGAGAAACTCGATTTCGAAAAGGCGGCCGACTTGCGGAATATGCTGGAGGATTTGCGCCGGACAACGAAACCGACACGACGCTTCACGCGCCACAGTTTGCCGAGCGCCATCGATCCGGTGAGCGACGTGCAGGCGCTAGGCGACGCGCTCCAACTGCCGCGGTTACCTGTCGTAATGGAGTGCTTCGACATTTCTAACATCTCTACGACCCACGTCGTCGCTTCGATGGTTTGTTTTCGGAACGGGGTTCCGGACAAGGACAACTATCGCCGGTATAGAATTCGCACCGTCGAAGGTCAGGACGATTTCGCTAGCATGGCGGAAGTCGTGAGGCGGCGCTATTCGCGGGTGCTGCTTGAAGCGCGCGCTGCAAATCCCGATGCCGCGGAGTTTTCACAGGAGAATCCGAGCGAAGCACTGGAGCGCGCTCCTCAAAATTTTGTCGCCGTCCGGTTACCCGACCTGATCATCGTCGATGGCGGCAAAGGACAACTCTCATCTGCCTGCCGTGAGTTGCAGCGGCTTGGCTTGCACGACCTGCCGATCATCGGTCTGGCCAAAGAATACGAGGAGATTTATCGGCCGGGTCGCGCGCTCCCGTTGGTTCTTCCGCCTGATTCTGGCGCGTTACGTTTGCTTCAGCGCATCCGCGATGAAGCGCACCGTTTCGCGAATACGTATCACCAGTTGCTGATGAAGAAGCGGATCGGCGAAAGTATTCTGGATGATTGTCCCGGCGTCAGCCAGAACCGGAAAAATTTGCTCCTCCGAAAATTTGGTTCCGTGAATCGGCTCCGGAAAGCGACCGTGGAGCAGATCGCGGCGACGGAAGGAATCGGGCCGAAACTGGCGCAGGAAGTTCACCGGTTTTTGCAAAGGCATTGATTTGTCCACAGATTACATCGATTGGCGCAGATTAAGTTGAAATGAGTCCGTCCCTAATCTGTGTAAATCTGCGTAATCTGTGGACGACCCTTTTCTTGATTCCGCTGATTGCAGGCGCCCAGACGGTTTCTCCTACGGCGAGTGCAAACCCTCCAGCCGAAGAAGACACAATTGTCCCAACCTTCGAGACCCAAAGATTGGCTCGCACCTACGTGCTTGATATTCCGGCGCCGCGCGGCCTGATCACGGACCGAAACGGAACGCCGCTCGCCCAGAATCGGCTCAGCTTTAATCTCGCGATCAACTTCCCGACGCCGCTCGATTTTTCGGATTCGCAGCTGCTCTCCTACGCGCATGAAAAAATTCAGGCCGCGGAGAAACTGGTCGGCCGATCGCTAAAAATCTCCGACGACCTGATCAAACGGCATTATCACAACCGCGGCATTCTCCCGCTCGAGATCGCGCAGAACCTCAGTGAAAAAGAAGCCGACGATCTGAAGCCGCGTTTATCGACCGGGATGACGTTGCGGCCCTACTACGTCCGCATTTATCCGCAGGGCAAGGTGGCGGGACAAATTGTCGGCTATAGCGGCAAGACCGGACGGAATCCCGATGGGATCATCGATAACCACGAGGTGCTTTGGCCAGAAACCGAGGGACGCGAAGGCCTCGAACAGACGTTCAACCAAGTGCTCACCGGGAAGCACGGCGAATATAAAATCACGTTCGACAAAGACGGCCGCAAAACTTCGGAGAAAATCACTACGCCACCAGTGCCGGGACATACGGTGGTGACGACGCTCGATGTCCATTTGCAGGAACTCGCCGAAAAGGCGCTCGAAGCGAAAGCGAAACGCGGCGCGATCGTGATCGTGGACCCGAACACCGGTGATATTTTGGCGATGGCCTCGTGGCCGACCTACAATCCGAACGCATTCGTCCCGGCGATCTCCGCCGAAAAATTCAAGGCGCTTCAGGACGATCCCGATATCCCATTGTTGCCCCGCGCGTTTCGCTCCTCGTATCCGCCGGGGTCGACCTTCAAAGTGGCGGTGGGCATCGCCGCGCTCGAGAGCGGCACGGTTCGCTCCGATGAAGAATACAACTGCGTTCCATCGATCACGGTCGGGAATGTGGTCTTTCACAATTGGAAGAAGACCGACCGCGGCGCGTTGAATTTCGTCGAAGCGATGACGGAATCCTGCGACACGTGGTTCTACCAAGTCGGGATCAAGACGGGCGCGGATCCGATCATCGAATGGGCTCAGCGGCTTGGGTTCGGCAGCAAGACAGGCATTCCTTTACGAGGCGAAGTGGACGGGCGCGTGCCTAACGACCAGTTCATGAAGGCGACCCACGGTCGGAAATTATTGAATGGCGATATCGCCAATATTTCCATCGGCCAGGGCGACACGCAGGTAACGCCGCTGCAGATGGCGCAGGCGATGGGGATCATCGGGAATGGTGGGACGTTTTACCAGACGCGTCTCGTCCAACAGGTGCAGACGGTCGATAACGAAATTGTGACGGCGTTCCAGGTCCGCGACAAGAAAACGCTCGGCGCGTCCGCCGATACGATGGCCCAATTGCGAACCGCATTGGTGGACGTGGTGAATGGCCCCGGCGGGACCGCGCATCAGGCGAGCCTGGAGAACGTCGAGGTCGCCGGCAAGACGGGGACTGCGCAATGGGGACCGAAAAACAAGGAGCGGACCGCCGCGTGGTTCGCCGGCTTCGTCCCGGCGGAAAAACCGCAGTATGCGTTTGCGGCGGTGTACGAAGGCGAAGTCGGCAGCAAAGCCCACGGCGGGACCGCCGCCGCGCCGATGATCGCGATGATCCTGAAAGACGTTTACAAGGAGAACGGGAACAAAAAGCGGCGCCCGGATACCAGCGATACCCGCGTGAGAAAAGCGGAGCCGGTCGAGGAAGACGAAGGAGATTAAACTGCGGCGGCTTCGGCGGCCTGCGGCAATTCCATCGTGCCTTTGAACTTCGGTTCTTCGCGTTCGACGCCGAAATTGTCGTCGTACAGTTCGGCGATCTTTTCCATTTCGTCGCTCGTCAGCGCAGGGCAGTCGGGCGCTTTGGCGAATTCGATGAGCTGCGCTTCTTCGTAGATGTTCGGCAGGGTCGAGGCGACGCGATCGTCAGCGAGGAGCCATTGCAACGCAGCCTGGCCGAGGGTGCGCTCAGAGTTTTCCAGGAATCGCAGGCGATCGATTTTTTTCACGCCGTTGAGGAGCCAACTGCGCGGCCGATGACCGCGGTGATCTCCCGGCGGGAAAACCGTCTCGGCCGTGTATCTGCCCTCGAGCATTCCGGATGAATGGGTCACGCGGATGAGAAACATCGTGTCTTTTCCGGCTTCAGTTGCAGCATCCTCCATCGCACGTCCCGGATGTTGCTCCAGTATGTTGTAGATGTGCTGAACGCTGGTGATCTCGCGTTCGCGGATGCAATTGACCCCTTCGTAGAGCCAGCCGATTGCCGGCCCGAGCGCGATGCCCGAATAGCGGATTTTTCCGTTCGCTTTTAAGCGCTCCAACGTCGTCCAAAGGGCGTCGTCATAAATCTGCTCCATTCGAATATTGTGGAGTTGGAGCAAGTCGATCCGGTCTGTCTTCAGTCGCTTCAGTGCGGCGTCGGTCGCGCGCACGATCGCGTCCGGAGAAAAATCCTGGGGAATTTCCCGCTGGCCGCGGCCACGGGATTCGCCATGCGTGACAAAATCGTAGCCGACCTTTGTGGCGATCACGATTTCATCGCGCTGCTTCGGAAAGGCCTTTGCGATCAGCTCTTCACTTAACCCGTTGCCGTAAGTATCGGCTGCATCGAACAGCGTGACCCCGAGATCAAACGCCTTGTGCATGAGTGCGATCGCTTCGCCTTCGGTGAACTGGCCCCAC
>DATBCW010000050.1:0-21044 GCA_036270255.1 Chthoniobacterales bacterium | reverse complement strand
CCCGCACATTGGTGTACGAAGTGGTGGTCGCGGCCGCCATGTACATGGTGAGGGAAGTGATCTGGATGGAGGTCGTATTGGCCGGGATCGTGTTGTTAGTCCAGCCATCGCCCATATAAGTGCGAGGTGTGCTGCCGGTCGTGGTCTTGGTGTTAGAAGACGTGAAGGTGTCGAGCAGGACGACAGGGGTCGCTGTAGCTGTTGCCGTTGCCGTCGCGGTTGCGCTGGGTGCGGCGGTGGCTGTTGCTGTAGCCGTAGCGGTCGCTGTTGCCGTTGCGGTAGCAGTGGCGCTAGCTGTCGCTGTTGCGGTAGCAGTCGAGGTAGGTGAGGTCACCGGTGTCGCGGTCGCAGTAGCAGTAGCGGTCGGGGTTGGTGAGGTCACCGGGGTAGCAGTAGCCGTCGCAGTGGCGGTCGCCGTCGCGGTCGACGTAGGTGTCGGCGAAGGAGTAGGTGATTCCACAGGTGTGGCCGTCGCGGTTGCAGTGGCGGTGGCCGTCGCAGTGGCGGTGGCTGTGGCAGTAGCGGTTGGTGTCGGAGAAGCTGGCGCCTGGTCGAATTCATCCGCGCCGACATCGGGCGCTGTCCCCGTTCCGGAATAGCCCGGATTCCCTTGGCGGATCTCACCGTCAAAGTCATCGGTGATGCCGGCAACATTGACGCCGCCGCTTTCCAGCTGCGTGGCAACCGTCGGATTGATGTGGAGGAAGCTTGCGCTCGAGCCGGTCGTGCTGAGGAAGGGCGGATTCTCGCTGAAGGAAGCACTGTCACGCGGTGCGACGAACGGCTTGTAGGTCGCCATATCAACGAACGTATTCGTTCCGTCTGTGAAGATAACAGGGGCGAAGAAGTCGTTGTTATTCGAAGCCGCCCCGTAATTTGCCAGGACCGTATCCGACCTGCGATAGGCAGCTGTCTTACCCGTGCCATTCGGTGTCGACGTGTTAACAATAACGTTGTTGCGCAGATTTAACGTCGCCGTCGTTGCAGTTGCGTTGGTGGTATGGAAGACGCCCGATGTGTTGAAGTCTGTTCCCGTGGAAGTAGCATTTATGTAGATGCTGTTGAAGGAAACATTCAAGGTCGACGACACGTCCGTCGAAACGATATTGATTCCTCGAATCGCATCTGTTGCACCGGTCGCTATGGGAGCTCTCAGGTCGCCGATCAGGTTGTTATAGACGTTGACCGTAGTTCCGCCGGCGAGCTGAATGCCGTTGACCGAGCCTCCCGCGTTAGTCGCCTGCAAATCGTAAATCCTATTCTTGAAGATGTTACTGGTCGTAGCGCCGGCAGCGCTAACGAGAATCGGATTGATGGCCGCCGCACCCGTGGTCGACAAGGTAAAGATCGAGTTCTGGGACACGGTCACGCTGTTGTTACTTCCACCCAAGACGAGGCCGGTAACGAATCCCGCGCCGCTGATATTGCTGATCGTGTTACTGCTCAGGTTCGCGGTCGATCCGGAGAAACCGAAGTTAGCAATCTGGACCAGACCGGTGCCGCCGGTGATGTTATTGAACGTATTTCCCGTAAAGGTTTTTGCCGGAGCGGACGTGCTCGATAAACCGTCGGAGTTGAGCCAACCAGCAATCACCGTCGCCCCGGTGACGGTGATGTTGGAGAAGTTGTTATTGTTGGCGTTGGAAATCGCGCCGGTGGGCGAACTCAATCCACCATCGTTGTAGAAAGTAACCTGCCCGCTCGCGGTCGGCCTGTTGAAGGCGGTCAAGATCTGGTTGCCGTTGATGTTCTTAGTGCCGCTCGCGGTCAGCGAAACACTGTCACTAATGAAGATCACACTGCCGGTCGTATTCGAAACCAGGTTAGTGAAGGTGTTGTTGCTGATATTTTGCGACAAGGTGGCGGCGGAATTTGCCAGATAGGTTTCTGCTCCGGAACCGACCGACGTGTGCACAATACCTCGGAGGTCGTTGTTTTGCATGGATAATGCAGCGGTAGCAGCTCCGCCCGAAGCCGTAACCGTGATTCCGATAGCGGTTCCTGACTGACCTGTCCCCGTAAAGGTCACCGCGCCAGCCGTCGCGTCGCCAATGTGGTTGTTGTTAATGTTAATCGCATTAGCGACGGCACCCGTTTGTTGCTGAATGCCGACAAATCCGCCTGTCGTTGCCGCGGTGGTCACCCCTCTCACGGTGTTTCCGTTGATGTTCAGCGTTCCGGGCGCCGAGGTGTCGAAAATTCCGAGAATCGTAGCCGTGGTGGCTCCGCTGCCAACGGAACCGCTCACCAGGTTATTGTTCATGTTGATGGTCGCCGTGCTGAGCGCGGTCAGGCCCTGGGCCGTTATGCCAGTCATCTGACCTGTTGTCGGCGAGTTGTTAATCGTAACCGTGTTGTTATTGAGGTTACTGGTGGTCACCGTTCCGGCCGCGGGACTGGCAACGCTATAAGTCTTTAAAATGCCACCGTGCTGGACGGCCCCAGTAGCCAGTCCCGCTGCACTTGTGATCGTATTAAAGGAAACGTTGTCGTTGAGCTGTTCGTTAAAGTAGACACAGAAGTTACTGCTCGTGACTGAAACGTATCCAGAGGGCGCAACGCCATTACCCCAGTTTGTGATTGTGTTTCCAGTGGCAGCAGATCCACCACCGATATCGTTGCCGGTGCCCATGGCGGCGGTGACGCTGCTCCCGACGAACACCACGCCGTAGTTCACATTGCTGATGGCGTTGTTGTAAACCTTGTTGTTGCTGTTGGCCCCGGGCGCGGTGGTGGATTCGGCGCTCGTAGTAACCGACGTTGGGCTGTGCCGCGTGTTACTATAGACGCCAAACGTATTTTGATAAGTGCGGTTCAACGAGATCGTGTTGTTCTGGATCGTATTGTTTTGCGAACCCGCGGTCGTTGACGCATAGAGCAAGGCGACACCCCACTCCGTCATGTTGTTGCTACCCGCCGTAGTAACGGTATTCGCAGGATTTTCCTGCATGGTGAAGTTCTGGAGCGTGATCCAGTTCGCGCCGATGAGCTTGAAGATCGCATCGTTTAGCGCGCCCGCTGTCAAAGCCGCCGATGCCGTGATCGTGCTACTGCTGCCCTGGATAATAATAGTATTCGTCGAGCTCCCGCCTTGCTGAGTAATCGAGTAACCGCCGGCCGGCGCCGTTTCATTTCCGTTAAGGGTAATGACGACCGGGCTGGTAATCGTGGCGGCATTGAGGGCGCTGATGCACTGGGCGAGCGACGGGTAATCCGGATTCAACCCTGATCCTCCATTGGTAACGCACGGCCCGGGTGTCGCAGTCGGCGTCGCTGTAGCGGTGGCGGTGGCGGTTGCGGTTGCCGTTGCGGTAGCTGTGGACGTGGCGGTCGCGGTCGGTGTGAATGTCGCAGTCGGCGTCGGGCTTGGAGTTGGGTCTTCCGGAGTTGCCGTGGCGGTGGCGGTAGCTGTAGAAGTCGCGCTTGGCGTCGGGGTGAAGGTCGCGGTTGCAGTAGCAGTCGGAGTGAAGGTTGCCGTAGGGGTTGGGCTTGGGGTTGGGTCTTCCGGAGTTGCGGTAGCAGTCGCCGTGGCTGTTGAGGTAGCAGTGGCGCTAGCCGTGGCTGTAGCTGTAGCTGTAGCTGTAGCTGTAGCTGTCGGAGTCGGTGATGGGGCGGGAGCTGCTGTAACTGTGTAGCAGGCCGTGACGTCATTCAATGTTGGCGTGTTGGAGGTGTTAGTCGTACTGAACAGGGCTTGGTACTTCAGATATCGATTGCCATTGAACTGGGACAAGGATCCGCCGTTGCTAAAGAAGGTCAGAGCGGTGCCATCCGGGCCGACGAAGTTGAAAGGGCCACCGGGGCTATTGCTGCCAGCCGCCTGGAACTGAATATTTGTTCCGGCCGGCAGAGCCGCGTTCGTCCAGGAAAGAGTTGTCCAAGCGGGAATAGAGCCGGCTACGGCCCCGCTATCTTTAACCGACGAAACGAAGGTGCCGGATGCCGGGTAGACGATCGGCGTGGTGACGTAGGTAGTAAAGTCCAGGTCGGAAGTGCTGGTGGTCCACGTCCCACCGCTATTTGTCGAGCTGACGTATCGACCACCCGAGTACGGGTTCCCGGTCGACGTAACGACATAGACACTGCCGGTGCCGCCCTTTATAACGATGGAGTACTGAGTGCCGCTTACCACCGGCGCCGGGGTTGAGAAGGTCGCGGTGTAGGTCGCGACAGTGCCGCTCGCGTTCGTCACCGGCCCGAGCGTGGCAACCGACGACAGAACGGTAGTACCCGGCAAGTTCGAAGCGGCGTTGTGAATTTCCACCGTGACCGTGCCGGTCGTGCCGGAGTTAAGGCCGAGACCAACCGAAATTTTTGTTAGGTTGCCGGTCTTACCGGCTGTGAAGGTCTGTCCAGCCCAGGTGGTCGTTGTCGGGGTAGTGTTAATCGAGGTAAACGCGGCCTGGTTCTGGTCAACACCTTCACCACCTGAGCTCGCGAGTTTCACGTCTCCTGGGCTCGAGGCGATATCCGAGTTGGTTCCCGACCCTGTCGAGTAGTCGCCGAAGTTCGTGTCGGTAAAGCAGCTGCTGGAACCATTGGCAACGAGCGCCAGGTCCTGGACTGTTGTCATGCTACCGCTAACCGCCACTCCGTTTACTGATGCCGCACTGTAACCTGCCGGACTTGTCGAGACGGTGTAGCTGCCCGCGTTAATACCCGGTATTTGATAGAAGCCGCTGCCGTTGGTTGTAGCAGACAAGCTTCCGGCAAAAACAACGATGTTGCTGACCGGGCTAGTCCCGGACATGACGGTTCCCTGGAGGGTTCCGAAGGCCGTTCCGGCTGTGCCATAAACGACCGCGGCGGATGCGCCTGAGTCGCTTGTCATCGGCGTAAGGGTGGTGCCGGGGCAGTTGTTCGTCGCGCGAACAAAGTAATAGTAGGTGGTGCTAGCGACACCGGTCGTGTCGACATAGCTGGTCGAGGTCAGGCCGGAAGCCAGAGGCGAGCCGCCTGGGAAAACCGGGGTCGTATTGCGATAGACCGAGTAAGTTCCATTGGTTGCATTGGTTCCCCAACCGGCGGGCACGCTCCAGTTCACGGCGACGCTCGGAGCTGTTGACGAATTAACTGTGGGAGTAGCAACCGCTGAAGGCGCCGAACAATTGGTAATCGTTGAAGTAGCATTGTCTTCGCGGCGGGTAGGCGATTGCGTGTCAGCGGTTGGGAAGAATGAACGCGAGTCTGTCCAGAGAGGGTGGACCTGGCGATTTAGCGCGGCGATTCCGGTGTAGTCGCCATACTGGTTCCCGTTGAACGCGGTATTATCGGCGGTGTTCTCGTCCGAGTAATTGACATTGTTCCGGAAACCGGCGCCGTTGTCTTCGACCAGAACGTTCGGCTCGAAAGTTACGCCGCCGTCGATCGAACGCGCATAAACCGCCTGGGTCTTGCGATTGATCGGATCGATACGGCTATCGAGCCATGCCACGTTAACTGTGCCGTCGGATTGATCGACGGAAAGCCAGGGGAAGAACTGAGTCGCGCCAAAGTTATCGTCGTTCACTTTCACGCGGGTCGACCACGAGGTTCCTCCGTTGGTCGAACGAATAACGTAAGTGTTAATGTCGGCTCCCGAGGTGGTCCCGGTCGGAAAATCTGGAAACGCGACGTAAAGAGTGCCGAAGAACGGCGAGCTAGGATTGCGGTCGATGTCGATCGAGCCAAAGGCGTTGATGCCGCGTGTATCCTGGGCCGGCGGTTTGTTGTTTGTGCCGAAGGACTGAAGCGCCATCGTGGAAATCACCGCAGGCGCAGTCCAGGTCGCGCCGCCATCGGTTGATTTCGAGAAGACGATCGTCTCGACGTTGAAGCGGTTCCAGATCACGTAAACCGTGCCATCGGCTCCGACGACGACGTTGCCGCCGATCGCCCCGGTTGCGGAAGCGAAGGCCACCGGCGTCCAAGTGACGCCGTCATCGGAAAACGCGATCTTCTCGACGTTCGCGGCGTCCCAGATTACGAAGATGCGGCCCGGGTGCGAGAAAGCCTGACCCGACGAGTTATCGATCGCCATCATTTCCTTGTCGTTGCCGATCGTCGTCGAGGTAATGCCGGAGGTCACGGTTCCGAGGCTCTGCCAGCTCGTGCCATTATCCGTGGAGCGGGCGGTCACGATGGACGCGCCGGAGGCAGTCGAGCTTTGGGAGATCAACATGTAGGTGGCGTAGGCGCGCCCCTGGTTGTCCCATGCCAGGGCGGGGTCGCTCCCAAACCAAAAGGTCGCTCCGGTGACGCCGCCCGTGACCGAGGCCGGCCACGGCGCACAGTTATAAGTCCAGGTCTGACCGCCATCGGAGGACCCAAAGAGAGCCATCGTGCCGAAGGTGTTCGCGGTTCCACCGGTAGGAGACTGACATTGCGCGGTCGTGTCCTTAAAAAATGTGTTGGAGTGGGCGACGATGTGGAGCGGGTTATTAGGGTCGATCGCGATGTTCGTTTCGCCCTGGTACCCCTCGACGCCGTTTGCCGGGTTGATGTTTGCGCCGACCAAGGCAGCGAGCGGGCCGGAATTGAAAACGGTATAAGCCGCATACTGCCTAGAATTAATCGCCTCCACGTCCACCGAAGTAGTCGGGCCGGTTGCCCGGATCGCGCGCCACAAACTTCCGGCGCAATCCAACGGGGGCGGAATCATGATCATGTGAGGGTGCGCCATCCGATTCTTCTCAAAGGTGACGGCCGGATCTTCCGTAGCCGCATTCACGAGATCGATGATCTCCTGTCTCAAAATGCCGCGACACTGCACGACGTCCGGGGCGGTCCCCATCGTGAGGAATGGGACCTTGAGGGCCTGGCCGGGAGAGCTGCTCGTTTGACTTTGGGCCTGGGCTACAGGCGTGGGAGAGATACCCGCTCCGCCAAAAGCCAATAGGATCGCTCCGAAGATCAGGAGAAAACTGAGAAAAACGCGTGGCTCAAAAAAGGCGGAGTGTTTTGGTGATTTCTTTTTCATGTGATTTTCCTAACGGAGTTGCGAAACTAACAAAGGTTGATGCAGCGCGACGGCAGGCCGGTCCTTGATCGCGTCGGCTCGTTCAAAAACCCTGACATGGTTGGTCCAGCCGGGTAATCGAATGAGCAGTTCGAGCGAGCACAGGTGCCGGGCCTGCCGCCGCAAAGCGTCCACAGGCGTGCTTGGGCATAACGGAAAATGAAATAGGTGCGCGCTAGAACGCTGGTCACGGCGGCCAGACTAGAGACTCGCCCGCGGCGTGTCTGTCAGGGCAGGCTGATGATTTTTTTGTAGCCGATTCCAAACACGGCCGCGTCAGGAATCCACTACAACGCGCCCGACTTTGTAAGGCTGAACCCCTTACACGCGGGCGGAATACATCTTTTCCAAATAGCTTTTCGCCTGCGCGCGAAGGTCGGCCGCGTCCACCAGATTGAGCTTCACTTTGATTCGGCCCCGGTAGGTCTCGATGGTTTTCACGTCGACCCGCAACGCCGCGGCGATTTGCCTGGTGCTTTGGCCGCGTCCGATGAGCTGGAAAACTTCGAGCTCGCGGTCGCTTAACTGCTCGAGCGGCGAGCCCGCCTTGGGCGACGGCCGGCGGAAGAAGCGCCCCACCGTCGTCGCGGACGCTTTGTCGCTAAGGTAAATTTCGCCGCGGAGAACCTGCCGGACGGCCCGGAGCAATTCGCTGGTGGACGCACGTTTCTCGATAAATCCGCGCGCGCCGGCGCGGATGGCGCGCTCGCCGTAAAGCAGCTCGTCGTAAATTGAGAAGATCAGTACATGCATCCCGGAGAACCTTGCCCGAAGATCCTTGACCAGGCTGAGACCGTGCGAGTTCTTGAACGAGAGCCCGGTGATGACGAGGTCCGGCTGCGCGCGCGCAATTAATTCCATCGCGGTTCGGATTTCGTCCGCTTCGCCACAGATGGACAGGTCGGACTCGCGATTGATCAACTCAATGACGCGTTCCCGGACGATCGGTTGATCGTCGATAACGAAAACGCGCTTCTTGCCGGGCGGTGAAGAGTGGCGGCCTGACTTCGTCATCGTGCGTGGAAAATCCGGTGGCCGGTTCCAAGGGCTGCGTTCGTCCGCCGTCTGCAGATTCAATCAGGCCGCAATTCCACGCGCAAGCCGGAAATGCGCGTCGCTCGGCTATCCGTGTTCCTGCACCCACCGGCTCGCCTCAAGTCGCAGCCGCGCCATGTTTTCCAGTT
The DNA here is from genome assembly GCA_036270255.1 of Chthoniobacterales bacterium. Taxonomy (GTDB): domain Bacteria; phylum Verrucomicrobiota; class Verrucomicrobiia; order Chthoniobacterales; family UBA10450; genus AV80. The sequence goes on along the minus strand of DATBCW010000050.1, from coordinate 12,863 downwards.
TCAATTTCTCTTTGATCCGCGCCCGGTAGGTGTCGACGGTCGCCGTCCCGAGCCCGAGTTTTTCTCCGATTTCGCGGGTAGTCAGGCCGCGTCCGATGAGGCGGAACACTTCCAGCTCGCGGTCCGCGAGCCGGGCCGTCGGTTCGCCGGAGCTGCCCTCGGCGCCCCGCATGATCTTGCTCATCATTTGTCCCATGAATTTCGGATTGAGATAAATTTCCCCCCCGATGATGCGGCGCACGGCCACCATCACATCCGCCGATGCTTCATGTTTCGTGATGTAACCGCTCGCCCCGGCACGCATGGCGCGCTCGGCGTAAAGCGTTTCCTCGTGCATCGAAAGCACGAGGGCCGGGACATCGATCTCGTGGGCGCGCAATTCCTTCAGCAACTCCAGACCGCTCGCGCCCTTCAGCGAAATATCGATGATTGCGATGTTTGGGCGGAGCCGCCGGATCAGCTCAAAACCTTCCTGCACGTTGTCAGCTTCGCCGCAGACTTTCATGTCCTCGGCTTGGTTGATGAGATGGGCGAGCTGTTCCCGGAACATCCGATGGTCTTCGACGAGCACGACGCTGGATTGCTTAGGCTGCGACATTCTCACGCTCCGGTTGATTGATCTCGGTCGTGCACAAAATCCGCGTCCCGCCTTCCTCCAGCCGCTCGATTCGAAGCTCGCCGCCGCTGAGCCGCGCCCGATACCGCATGACCGCCAGGCCCATCCCGGTTTTTGCGGGAACGTCCGGCATCCCTATTCCGTCGTCGATAATCTGGAGCGTGAGCTGGCCGCCATCGGCCGTCAGGGAAAGGGCGATGTTCTTGGCTTTTCCATGATTGATCGCATTGCTGATCGCTTCCTGCGCGATCCGATAAAGATGCGCCGCCACGATTTCGTTTTCGCCCACCGCGTCTCCTTCAAGGCGAAAACTGCAATTTACCCCGTGCAATCGACTGACTGATTGCGCGAGCGCTTCGAGCGCGACCACCAGGCCCACGTCGCTCACGTGCGCCGGCACGAGGCTGCGCGCGAGGTCTCGCGTTTCGATTACGGCGCTTTGGAGCAACTTGGCCAGCTCAGCGGCGTGGTTGGCTTCCTCCAACAGGTGCTGCTTTTCGAGCTGGCCGCGGAGGGTCGTCGCCGAACAACTTAAGGCCGCCAGGAACTGGCAGAGGCCGTCGTGCAAATCCTGCCCGATCCGGCGCTGCTCCGATTCACTGATGTTGACGATCTCGTGCTCGAGCTGCCGCGAACGTTCCAGGAGCGCGATTCGCGCTGCCGCCATGTCGCTCTTCGCGCGCAGGGCTGCTCCCGTCCATCCGACCACGATGAAAAAACTCACATGGCGGGTGATTTCCCACGCCCGAACCCAACTGTGGAGCGACGGTTCACCGTTGAACCAGTTCGCCAACCACCAGATCACCGCGGAGACCAAGGCGGTGGCGATTCCAATCCTGTATTCGAAAAACCAGCCCGCGATAAAGATCGGGCCGGCATAGAGCGGCAGAAGCCGGAACTCGTAACTCGTAATGAAATCGAGGAAGCCGATCACGAGCAAAGCCAGGACGACTTCAACGAGGATCCAGGTGCGCGACTGTTGCGCGAAAGCTTTGGTCAGGTGCATCGGACGATGGCCGATTGTACACAACCGGACTCCGGACAGAATAGGAGAATTCCCTCGAACTAATCGGACTGATTTTCGGCTGCTAACAGCCGGCGCTACATCAAGCCGCCACTTCGGCGGGCGACAACGCTTCGTCGATGACCCGGAAAAATTCCGGAATGTCGAGCGGCTTGGTCAGATAAGCGCGGGCGCCGGCGGAGAGCAGGCGCTTGATCTGGGGCGGAGTGGCGTCGGCGCTGATCACGACGACTGGAATTTCGCGAGTGAGATGATCCGCTTTGAGTTGGGCGAGCACTTGCCAGCCCGGCAGGTCGGGCAGATGCAAGTCGAGCAGGATCAAGTCGGGCGAATGTTGGCGCGCCAGCTCGAGACCGACGCGGCCCTGCATCGCCGTCATCAATTCGAGCGTGGGCCGTTCGGCCAGCATTTGGTCGACCAGGGTCACGTTCGAGAAGTTGTCTTCTATATAGAGAATGCGGCGGAGGTCTTCGTTTGCGGGTTCTGCGGGAGCCGAGCCAGTCAGTCCAGCCGGAAGCCTCTTGAGCGGCGATTGCGCCCGGGGCAGGTCGAGCCAGAACATGCTGCCGTTTCCGAGCGTGCTCGTAACGCCAATCGTTCCGTGCATCGCCTGGACAAGGCGCTGGCAAAGAGCGAGGCCGAGGCCCGTGCCTTCCACGGTGGATTGTTCAGCACCCAGTCGATCAAACGGAGTGAAGAGCCGCGCTAGTTTGTCGACGGGAATTCCCGCGCCGGTGTCTTGCACGGACAGGCGAGTGAAACGGCTTCCGGATTCGCCAAACGAGACGGTCACGCTGCCTTCGATCGCGGAATATTTGACCGCGTTCGAGAGCAGATTCAGCAACACTTGTTTGAGCCGCTGGCGATCGGCCAGAACGTAAGTCGTGTTCTCCAGCGAGGCATCAGTCGAGAGCGAGATGGAACGTTCTGCCGCCAGGGGCCGCATCAAATCCAGCGCTTCGCCGATTGCTTCTTCGACGCACACCGGTTCGACGGAAAGTTGCAGCGTTCCCGCTTCGATCCGGCTGATGTCGAGCACTTCGTTGATGAGATTGAGCAGATGGCGGCCGGCGCTCAAAATATAGCGAATGCGCGGCCGCTGAGTTTCGGTCGGCGATTGGCGATCGAGTAATTGGCCAAAGCCGAGAATCGAATTGAGCGGCGTGCGCAATTCGTGGCTCATCCGGGAGAGGAAATCGCTCTTCGCATGATTCGCGCGATCGGCTTCTTCTTTCGCTTCCCGCAAAGCTTTCTCGATTCGAGCGCGGTCGGTGACGTCGTGCGCAACACAAAAAATGATCCGATCCTTCTCCGACCAGGTGGCAGACCAAAGCACGTCGACAACGCTCCCGTCTTTCCGAATGTAACGGTTCACGAAATCGTTGATCTTTCCCGTCTCGCGCATGCGCTCATCGGCGGCCGTGCTTTTGACGCGATCGTCGGGATGAACCAGATCGATATACTTGCGGCCGATCAATTCGTCCGAGGTGTAACCCCAGAGATTTTTGCAGGCGGGATTCGCGCTGAGGAACCGGCCGTCCTCGCTGATGGTACAGATCACGTCCTGGGAGTTGTCCATGATCAGCTGATTCTTGTGGAGCGCCGCCTCCAGCTCGCGCCGGCTGTTTTCGAGCGCTGCTTCGGCTGCTTTCCGCTCGGAAATGTCTTCGACCATCAACAGGAAATGCTGCGGCACGCCCTGGTCGTTGCGAATGACGCTGGCGGTGCGGCTAACCCAAAGCACGTCGCCGTTCTTGTGGACGTAACGCTTGTCGCCGGTGTAGCGCGTGGTGCCGTCGAGCAAACTACGGGCAAGCTGTCGCCCGGTCTCGATGTCATCGGCGAAAGTGATGTCCTCCGCGGTGCGCTTCCGCAGGTCTTCATTCGAATATCCGACCATCTCGCAGAACGCTGTGTTTACCCGGAGGAAACGTTCGTCGAGGGCGAGGATCGCCATGCCGATCGGCGCGCCCTCGAAGAGCTCGCGGAAAATCGTGTCTCCCGGCGCGAGGCCGGCGGCGTCGCTACAATCGGGAAGGGGCGGCGGAAGCTGAGACTGGTTCATGCAAAGCAGAAAAGGAGAAATGCAGCACGTGTGGGTTCGCACATGTTTGCTTAGCAGGCTGCGTTCCAAGGCGCTCCAGACGGCGCCCGCTGCGTGCCTGGTGGCGGTGCCGGCAAGCGGTGCGCTTGCCCTACAACGGTTGCCGCGCTTTAATGGACTCTTCGCTTCGCGGCCCCGAGGCGTTTGTTTCAACCGTCGTTCTAAATCTATGCATCAATCAATTTTGTCTGCCGCTTCGGGTCTCGTTCGCTTCTCTGGTTTCACCGTTCTTCTTCTGGGCTGCGCGTTCATAACGCCTTGTCGGGCGGCCAAGCCCTCGCCATCGTCATCGCCAGATTCCGCAACAAAAAAACCAGACGTGACCGCCAACCCTTTCCTGACCGAGAGCACGCTGCCTTACAACCTGCCGCCCTTCGACAAGATCAAGGACGAGCATTTCCAACCGGCCCTCGAACAAGGAATGGCCGAGGAGCTGAAGGAAGTGGACGCGATCGCGAAACAAACGGAGAAACCCACCTTCGAAAACACGATCGTCGCGCTGGAAAAATCCGGTCAATTGCTGGCGCGGGCTCGCCGCGTCTTCTCGAATTTCGGCGCGTGCAATACGAACCCGACAATCCAGAAGCTGGAAAAAGAATTGGCGCCAAAGTTTGCTGCGCACGCGGACGCGATCCATCTCAACAGCGCCCTTTTCGCTCGCGTCGAAGCGCTCTACGACGCCCGGGAATCGAGCAATCTCGACGCGGAATCGAAGTGGCTCCTCGAGCGTTACTACAAGGATTTCGTTCGGGCTGGCGCGAAGCTGAATGACGAACAGAAGACGCACCTGAAAGAAATCAACGCGGAGCTGGCGAAGCTCCAGACCGATTTCGAGCAGAACGTGCTCAAGGAAAAAAATGCGTCATCGATCGTGGTTGATAAACGCGAAGACCTGGCCGGCATGCCCGACAACGAAATCGCGGCGGCGGCTTCCGCCGCGAAAGCGGACGGCAAGGAAGGCAAGTTCGAGATTCGTTTGTTGAACACGACTGGCCAGCCGTCGCTGGGATCGCTCCAGAATCGGGCGCTCCGCGAAAAAATCATGGCGACTTCGCTGGCGCGAAACAGTCACGGCGGCGAATGGGACAACAAAGAAGTCGTGAGCCGGACCGCGAAGCTGCGCGCGGAACGAGCGGTCATGCTTGGTTATGCAAACCACGCCGCCTATCAGCTCGACGACCAAACCGCGCATGACGTTCCGACCGTGAACAAACTGCTGGCCGACCTGGCGCCCGCTGCGGTCGCGAACGCGAAGAAAGAAGGCGCGGACATGCAGAAGATCATCGACGAGGAAAAAGGCGGGTTCGATCTCGCTGCCTGCGATTGGGATTTTTATTCGGAGAAAGTCCGCAAAGCGCGCTACGCCTTCGACGAATCGCAGCTCAAACCTTACTACGAGCTAAACCACGTCATCACCGACGGCGTGTTTTACGCGGCCACGAAACTTTACGGAATCACGTTCAAGGAACGGAAAGATTTGCCGACCTATTTGCCCGAGGTCCGCATCTGGGAGGTAACCGACAAAGACGGCAAGCCGTTGGCGCTTTTCATCGGCGACTATTACGCGCGGCCTTCGAAACGCGGCGGCGCCTGGATGAATCAATACGTGGGCCAAAACGGTTTGCTCGGAACCAAGCCGGTCGTCGCGAACCATCTCAATATTCCGAAGCCGCCCGCGGGCGAGCCGACGCTGTTGACGTTTGACGAAGTGCGGACTGCGTTTCACGAGTTCGGCCACGCGCTTCACGGGATGTTTTCCAATGTGAAGTATCCGCGTTTCAGCGGAACGGCCGTCCCGCGCGATTTTGTCGAGTATCCATCACAGGTCAACGAGATGTGGGCGACCTGGCCGGAGATTCTGAAGAACTACGCGAAGCATTATAAGACCGGCGCCCCGATGCCGCAGGAGTTGCTCGATAAAGTTCTGGCGGCGGAACAATTCAACCAGGGATTCAAGACGACGGAATATTTGGCCGCGTCGTTGCTCGATCAGGCCTGGCATCAGTTGACCCCGGATCAGGTGCCGACCGACACGCTGGCGTTCGAAGCGGAGGCGCTGAAAAAAGCCGGGGTGGATTATCCGCCCGTCCCGCCGCGCTATCGTTCGACTTATTTTTCGCACGCTTTCGCCGGCGGATATTCAGCGGGCTATTACTCGTACCTATGGAGCGAAGTGCTCGATGCGGACAGCGTCGAGTGGATGAAACAGCACGGCGGTTTGAAGCGCGAGAATGGCGACCATTTCCGCGAGACACTTCTTTCGCGCGGCGGCAGCGACGACGCCTTGAAGTTGTTCCGCAATTTCACCGGCGGCGATCCGGATGTTACTCCGCTCTTGAAACGCCGCGGCCTAACGAAAGCTCCGCCGGCCGAAGCTCCGGCACCAACCGCGCCGCCGAAATAGAGCGCAACGCCGCTCTCGCGCTTCGCACAGCGAAGCGGCTACAGAAGAGCAACGACTCAGCGATTCTTTTGTAGCCGTCGCCCTGCGGGCGACGCCGGCGATCGACAATGCTCGCCAATAAACTCGGCCACTTCGCGCAAAGCTTGCCCGGTTTCCGGCACGAACGGCGCGCCGTAGTGCCAGCCGTGCGGGACGTTTTCGTAAATGTGGAGGGTGCTCGAACCGCGGGCGGCTTGAAGCTTCCAGTGCAAGTTGCGGGCGTCATCGAGCAAGACTTCGTCGCGCCCGACCTGGATCAGCACCGGCGGGAATCCGTGGAGATCTGTCAGAAGCGGAGAGGCGAGGGGATTCTGTCGGGATTCATCGCCGAGATAAACGCGCGCGTAGCGTGCGATGTCGGCGCCGACAAACATCGAATCGCGTTCCGAGTTTGTGGTGAGGGATTCACTGTTGCCGGTCATGTCCGTCCACGGTGACAGACAGACGAGGCAGGCGGGCAGCGGCTCGCCCGCGTCGCGCAAACGCAGAGCGAGGGCCAGCGTCATTCCGCCGCCGGCCGAATCGCCTACAACCGCGATCGATTTCGGATCGGCTCCGTTCCCGAGCAGCCACCGATAACCAGCCACCGCGTCGTCGAGCCCGGCGGGGAAACGGTGTTCCGGCGCGAGCCGATAATCGAGACCGAACACGCGTGCTCGTAAGTGCCGCGCGAGCGTCGCCGTGATCGGCCGGCACGATTTCGCGGAGCCGGAAATGTAACCGCCTCCGTGCAGATAGTAGACGACCGGCTCGCTGTTCGAAAATTTCCGCGGCGAAACCCATTCGCCTTTCACGCGGCCTTCGACGCGCTCGATCTTCGCGCCTAACGAGTGGAGCCAGACGAGCCAATCCGGAGTCCGGAATCGGCGGCGCGTGAAATCGACGAGCGCCGATTCGCCGGGCGGTTTGCGTTTCACGTAAAACCGGACCCACCAGCAGCCGATCCGGCTTTGGAAACTCATGCGCTCAAGCAGGAGTAGGCGAGCCGGTCACCGTGGTCATCTCGGGCTCGGGAAAAACGAGCTTCCTCTTAAACTCGCGCCGCAGAAGAAGCAGGTTCACCCCAGCCTGGAAGAGGATCGAGACCACGGACGAATACCAGACCTGGCGAATATGAAAGTCGGGACGCGACGCGAGAATGGATGCGGGCAAAACAAAGAGTAACAAACGCGTCGCCGAGCTGATCAATGGCGGCCAGGTGTTTCCGATCCCCTGGAAAACACTGGAGGACGTGAAGACCACTCCCATCGCCACGAAGTTTAGCGAAATGATTTGAAGATATTCGCTACCGAACGCGATCACGCTCGGGTCTTTGGTGAATCCGCGAATAAAGAAGGCTCCGTAAAATTGCGCGAAGATGGTCAGCAACACCATGATCCCTGACGTAATCAGGACGGCGGAATAAAATGTCTGGCGGACGCGATCGGCGCGACGGCCCCCGAAATTCTGACCGACCACCGGCGAGACCGAGAAGGCAACTGCGATCACCGGCAAAAACATCGCCTGCATGACGCGGGCGCCGACCCCGAAACCGGCCTGGGCCGCGGCGCCGAATGGGCGAATGATTGCGTAAACCACGACGATGTAAACCGCCATGAGCCCGAATTCGGCGCCGGCCGGAAGGCCAATTTTCAACATCGACCACCAAATCTTGAATTGCGGTTTCCACTGCGAGACGCGCACCCGCAGATACCGATAACTGCGTTCGAAATAAATAATCGTCAGAACATTCGCGATCAGGATTGAGATGAATGTCGCCAGGGCCGCTCCGCTCACCCCCATTTTCGGAAAAGGTCCGACGCCGAAAATCAGCAGGGGCGCGAAGATGATGTTCATGATGACGCTGAGAACCTGGAGACCGACGGCGGGTTTAATGATTCCGGTTGCGCGGAGAGCTGAGCCTAACGACACCAGCGGAAACTGGAGCATCAACGCCGGGATGAACCAGCCGAGATAAGCGTAGGCGAGCTTTGCCGTTACTGCGTCCGCGCTCAGCGCCGCGCTGTATTGAGTCCGGAGAGGAAACGCGCAGACTCCGACCAAAGCCGCGGCCACGAGCGAGAGAACGATTGATTGATTGAACCCGAGCTCGGCGTGCGGTTGATCTTTGCGGCCGGCCGCATGCGAAATCACGGTCGTCGTCCCGACGCCGAGCATCTGGGTGAGGGCGAGCACAATCATCATGAAATTTCCCGAGAGACCGACGGCGGCAATCGCCTCTTTGCCCAGCGATCCCACCCAATAAAGGTCTGCGAGGAGATACAACGTCTGGACCACCATGCTGACCGCCATGAACGATGCCATGTGGAGCAGGTGTCGCGTCACCGACCCTTGGGTCATGTCATTCATTCCGCTCATGCTTTCCGGTCCGCGGTCAACGCGGATATCCCAACGATAATGCCGGCCAGCAGTGGCAAACAGGCCACGATCCGAAGCGTGTCCGGGCCCCGCTCGATCCACCAATCCTTCATCATTTGCGCGCGTTCGACTGGAATCAACGCCGTGGCGATTCCCGCCAATAAAATAATGAGACCGATGACCCGCACCGTCTTCGGCGTTCGCGTGGCGCGAGCGGCGATGAAAAGAAGCGCCCCCAGAACGACGCGGATCGCGGCAGCGGCGTAGATCCCGGTGCCGGTGAATGAATAAGTCAGCAACGGCATCAGCCCTTCCGGCCAAAGCACGCCGGTCAGCCCGAGCAACACCATTAGCGCAGCAATGAGTAACGCGATCGCTCTCATGTCTTCGATCCGATTAGCTCAGAGAACTTCTTCAAGTCAATATTTCCGCCGGAAACAATTGCGACGATTGGACCGTTACCCGCTTTGCCCGTCAACGCCGCCGCCAGCGGCAACGCGCCCGCGCCTTCGGCGATCACGCGGGCTTTCTCAGCCATCATTCGCATCGCGGCTTTTGTTTCTTCCAGGGTCACGACGATAAAACCGTCCACCACTGGTTTCATCCGTTCCCACATTCGGGGAAACATACTTTGGCCGCCGGCGCCATCGACAAATGACGCCTCCCAATTTTCAAAAACTTGCGGCGAACCTTTCTCGAAAGACAACGCTGCCGGTGCAGCCGTCTCCGGTTCTGCGCCCCAAACTTTGATCTCGGGTTTGAGCGCTTTGATTGCGCTGCCGACGCCGGTGATCAAACCGCCGCCGCCGATTGCACCGATGACCGCGGTTGTGTCCGGCGCGTCTTCGAGAATCTCGAGACCCATCGTTGCGTGACCCGCGATGAAATTGTCGTCGTCGAAGGGATGAATGAACGTTCCTTCTGCGCCAGGATAAGCGCGGTCTTCCAGAGTGCGCCACGCCACTTCGTAGGGAACGGTGATGAGCTTCGCGCCGAGCGCCCGCATCCGATCGAGTTTCGCCGCGGGCGCGGTTTCGATCGCGACGACGGTGCTGGGAACGCCGGCTTTTCTCGCGGCATAGGCGACGCCTTGTCCGGCATTGCCCGCGCTGATCGTCCAGACGCCGCGTTTGCGTTCCTCGTCGGATAACATTGCGACCGCGTTCGCTGCCCCGCGGAGTTTGTAGGCGTTGATCGGTTGGAGGTTTTCGAGTTTCAACCGCACATCAGCAAAACCAGGACCGAGCTCGAGCCGCAGCAATGGCGTGCGAACGATCGTCCCGGCAATGCGATCTTTCGCCGCACGAATTTCAGAAAGCTCAATCGGTCGGACTGCGGTCATTCGCTAATCTTACGCCCAAGCGAGGAGCGGCATCAAGGAGCGGCGATTTGAAATTGCCGTGCGTTTGGAGGGACCGCTGTGTCGTCCCAGCCGCGTCAGGGACGGGACAGCGCCCGTCCCTCCAAAACTAATTTCGCTGCTGCGACATCTTCCACCGCCATGCCGAGCGACTTGAAGATCGTCGTCGCGCCGGGCTCGACGCGCTTCGTTCCATTAAGAATTTCGCCGAGCTCGGCGAAGGGAGTCGCGCCGGAAAGAATCACGTCGCCCGATTCCGTTCGCGCGCCTTCATAGGAATCGACGATGACGACGTTCCGCATCGCTGCGTCGTCCAATTCACGCCAATCGGGACGCGAAGCGCCGACGGCGTTCACGTGGGCGCCGGGCTTGAGCCATTCGCCTTTCAAGATCGGTTCGCGCGTGCTGGTGACCGTGACGATCACATCGGCGCCGTGGATGGCGGCTTCCAGTTCCATCGCTTTGATGCGGTGTTTCTCGGCAAAGCGTTGCGCTTTGTCCGGATGATGATTCCAGATGCGGATCTCCTCGAAGCGCCGGACCCGTGGCAACATTTCCAGATGCGCCTGCGCCTGCACTCCGGCTCCGAGCAGGGTCAGAACTTTCGCCTCCCGCGACGCTAACGCATCGGTGGCCACAGCTGACACGGCAGCTGTCCGCATCTCGGTAATGTAACGGCCGTCCATCAAGGCGAGCGGTTCGCCGCTCTTTGGGTCGAAGAGCGCAATCACCGCCATATGCGTCGGCAGATTTGTTCCAGCATTCTGAGGGTAGAACGTAACCAGCTTGATTCCCATCGACTCGCCAGACGCCGGCATGACGCCGAAGAAACCGCCCTGTTGCGCCAGGACACCGCGCACCGGTTGCTGCCATTTTCCGGCAGAAAATTCAGCGAGTGCCTGTCGCATCGCCGGAATCAACTTCTCGAGCGGAAGCAGCCGGCGAACGTCGTTCTCATCGAGATATTGCACGGGCTAAAGCCCTAAAGCTCCAAGCTCCAACATCCAAGCTCCAAAAAAGCTTCAAACACCAAATCTCAAATTCGAGTTGAGCGTACCGTCCGATTTGGAGCTTGGAATTTGGAATTTGTCTGGAGCTTGGAGATTGGGATTTGGAGCTTTTTGGACGCTATTTGCCATTCGCGAGAAAGCGCTTCTCGCGTTAATCGAAAAAGCGGGAGCGCCGCTTAGACCGCGCGGGCGCGCAGGCTTTCTGCCAGCTTGCGCATTTCTTCCATCCCGGCCGGGCTGCAGTAATCGGTTACCTTTTCGGGCGGAAACTCATCGCGAATGGCGATGCAGCGCTGCCGGATTTTTTCCAATTCCGGATCGTCGATGCGAATCGAGATAAAACCGTCCCACTCCCACTGGTTCTGGCCCCCACTGACGAAATCGTCGATGGCTTTCGCGACTTGTTCGGGTGTCCTTTTCATAGGTCTTGGCAAGGTACGCCTCGGTTTCCGATGGGGCAAGGTGAAAGGCAGGGGGAAGTGACGTGTGACATGTGACGAGTGACGTGCCGTTCAATCCGAGCCGAGATGTTTTTGGTAGGCGTGCTGGGTTTTGTAACGGGTGTAGCCGATCCGCTCATAGAACGGATGGGATTCCGGACGGATGACGTTGCTGCGGACCGACATGTCTTTCAAACCGCGCTCGCGAGCCCAATTTTCGACGGCTTCAACCAACCGCCGGCCGACGCCGCGTCCGCGTTCACTCTCTGCCACAACGAGTCCCCGGATTTCGCCGCGCCAGTCCAATTCGAGCATTTCCTGTTCGGCTCCGTGCGTCCACCCGACAACCTCGCCGTTTCGTTCCGCGACGAAGACGGAATGCGTTTCCATCTTCAGGATACGCTTCAACCGCTCCTCCATCGCGTCCTCGCTGACCGGATACCCGAGCGTGCCACTCAGCTCGGCCACGCGATTCGCATCGGCGAGCTGCGCTTGGCGGACAAGGAGATCGTTCATCACTTTATGCTTTCAGTAGGTCTCGGCTTTTGCTCTAGCTAGCTGTTCGTCGCAGCATGAACAATCAGCCGCCTGCTGTCATCAACATGAATCTCCCGAAGCCGCCCCTGCGGCTGATCGCCGGAGTGATACTGGCGATCCTGGTGCTGATCGTGGTCTGGGGTTGCTTCTATACTGTGCCGGCGGAATCGGAAGCCGTGGTCCTGCGCTTCGGCCGATTCCTGAAGATCGCCGAGCCGGGACTCAATTTCAAAATCCCGCTGGGCGTGGATGAGTACACCCTGGTGCGGACCCGCCGACAGGAGAAACTCGAGTTCGGCTTTTACACTTCCGGTTACACCAACCCCGATCAGCCGTCCCGCGAACAGATCGAAGAAAAATCGATGGTCACCGGCGACCTCAATGCCGCCCTCGTCGAGTGGGTCGTCCAATATCGCATCTCCGATCCGAAGGAATATCTCTTTGACGTTCGCAATCCGAACCAGACCCTGCGCGATTTATCAGAGGCGTCCATGCGTGAAGTCATCGGCGACCGGACCGTCGACGAAGTGATAACAATCGGCCGGCAGGATATCGAAGTTGCGGCGCTGGCGCGGATGCAGGAATTGGCAACGCACTACAAGCTCGGCGTTCGGGTCGATCAGGTGCAGTTGAAGAACGTCAATCCCCCGCGCGAAGTGCAGGCCTCATTCAACGAAGTGAACCGCGCGCAACAAGATCGCGAGAACGCGATCAACGTCGCTAACGGTGATTACAACGAAGCGGTGCCGCGCGCCCGCGGTCAAGCGGACCAGACCGTGCGCGGCGCTGAAGGTTATCGTTTCAAGCGCGTGAACGAAGCGGAAGGCGACGTCGCGTCGTTCAACGCCATGCTCGGCCAGTACATCAAAGCGCCCGAGATCACCCGCACCCGCCTTTACCTCGAGACGATGCAGGAAGTTCTGCCCGCGATGGGACCGAAGATCATCATCGACGATTCGATGAAGCAGTTG
>DATBCW010000049.1:0-8277 GCA_036270255.1 Chthoniobacterales bacterium | reverse complement strand
CTGAACGCCTTTATTCTTGAAAGCCGATCCACCCACGACCGGCACAAATTTATTCGCGATCGTCTGACGACGAATACCCGCCTTGAGCATTTCCGGCGTGACTTCTTTCTCTTCGAGCACCGCTTCGGCGATTTCGTCGTCGATATTCGAAATCTGTTCCACCAAAGTCGCGTAGGCCTTTTCGACCTGCTCCTTGTTTTCCTCAGGAATGTCGCGCACTTCGTAGGTCGATCCCATCGAGTCGTCATCCAGATAGAAGACGGCTTTGCGGTTCACGACGTCCAGCTGCCCCTTCAGGTAATCTTCTTTGCCGAGCGGGATCAAAATCGGCCACGCGTTCGCCGCGAGTTTCTTGTGCATTGAGTCAATCGACGCGTCGAAGTCCGCGCCAACGCGATCCATCTTATTGATAAACGCAATCCTCGGCACGCCGTACTTGTTAGCCTGGCGCCAGACCGTTTCAGACTGCGGCTGCACACCTGCGACCGCGTCGAACACGGCGATCGCACCGTCGAGCACGCGAAGCGAACGCTCCACTTCCGCGGTAAAATCGACGTGGCCCGGCGTGTCGATGATGTTCACCCGCATCTTGATGCCTTCAAAAGCCTTGTAGACGCCCTCTTCTTTCTTCTGCATCCAGGCGCAGGTCGTCGCCGCCGAAGTAATGGTGATGCCGCGTTCGCGTTCCTGCTCCATCCAGTCCGTCACGGTCGTGCCTTCATGCACTTCACCGATCTTGTGGATCATGCCGGTATAAAAAAGAATGCGCTCGGTCAGCGTCGTTTTGCCGGCGTCAATGTGCGCGGCAATGCCGATGTTCCGCGTCCGCTCGAGCGGGAACTTCCGATTGGGCGAATTGGGATTCTTCGCGCCGGCGGATTTTTGTTCGAGCGTTGCAGTGGCCATAATCGTTTACCAGCGGAAATGAGCAAAGGCGCGGTTCGCCTGCGCCATCTTATGAGTGTCGTCGCGTTTCTTTATCGCGTTGCCCTGGCCAGACGCAGCGTCTTTTAATTCAGCGGCAAGCGCTTCCGCCATCGGCATCCCGCGGCGGTTATCGGCGTATTGGACGATCCAGCGCATCGCCAGAGAAACTTGGCGGGCCGGGGTGACTTCCATCGGCACCTGATAAGTGGCGCCACCAACCCGCCGTGATTTTACTTCGAGACGCGGCCGGACATTCTCCAGCGCTTTGTTGACGATCTCGAGCGGATCGACTGCGTCCGAACCTTCGCGCGATTTATCGATCGCGGTGTAAACGATCCGTTCCGCGAGCGATTTCTTGCCTCGCTTCATGACGGTGGAAATAAGGCGGGCGACCGCAGGACTGCCGTAACGCGAGTCGAGCTTCTCCTCCTTTTTGTAAACTTTCCGCCTGCGAGACATGTGATCCGGTTTTCAGTTCTAAAAATTTACTTCTTGCCCTTTTCCTTGGCAGCGTCACCGCCGGCTTTCGGACGTTTGGCGCCATATTTCGATCGGCTCCGGCGGCGGCCGTCCACCCCGAGGCTGTCGAGCGTTCCCCGCACAATGTGGTAACGCACGCCCGGCAAATCCTTCACCCGTCCGCCCCGCACGAGCACGATCGAGTGCTCCTGGAGGTTGTGGCCTTCGCCGGGAATGTAGGCAATCACTTCCTGGCCATTCGTCAACCGCACTTTCGCCACTTTCCGCAGCGCGGAATTGGGCTTCTTCGGCGTGCGGGTCATGACCTGCGTGCAAACGCCGCGGCGCTGGGGACAATTTTTCAGGGCCGGTGATTTGGATTTCACCGAAACCTTCTTTCGTCCCTTGCGAATAAGCTGATTGATTGTTGGCATTTCCTTAAATTAAAAGCCGCCCGATCTTCAAATCCGGGCGACAAAAAAACCGCACAGGCCGGCGCGTCTGTTATCCCACGCACATGCTACGCGCCTGATGCGGAGAGCGGGCAATATAGGAACGAATCCGGAGCCCGCAACATTATTTTCGGCAGATTTTCACCCGGAAACGCGGAAACACTTTTTCGATTGATCTCTGCAAGTCTTTCTCTAATTTCTGTCTAGACAGAAAGGACTGAATATATGAAAGACCTGCCGCTCATCGCCCAAAAATTCATCCTTCACTGGGGCGAAATGGGGACTCGCTGGGGCATCAACCGCACCGTCGCCCAGGTCCACGCTCTTCTCTTCCTTTCCGAAAAACCGCTGCCCGCCGACGAGATCGCGAAAACGCTCGGCGTCGCCCGCTCGAACATCAGCACCAGCCTCCGCGAGCTCCAGAATTGGGGGATCGTCCGCGTGGTCCACGTCATTGGCGATCGGCGCGATCATTTCGAGTCGCTCAAGGATGTTTTCGCCATGTTCCGCATCATTGCTCGCGAACGAAAAAAGCGAGAGATCGAGCCGACGTTACGAGTCCTGCGCGATTGCATCGAGGAATCGGGGAAGCCGAAGGCCGCCGACGCTTACACGCGCGAGCGGCTCGGTGACCTGATGAATTTTTTCGAGGTGGCGACTAACGCCTACGAACAACTCGAAAAGCTGCCGACTCCCGCCGTGCTGAAACTGGCGAAGCTCGGCGACAAGGCGTTCAAGCTTCTCGGAGTGAAATAATGAACGGTTGGATTCTATTCGACGCGGAATGCCGGATGTGTCGCGACATGGTGCGGCGCTTTGAGAAAACATTTACGTCCCGCGGATTCGTTTTCGCGCCGCTCCAGTTGGAATTGCAGCCCGGCGAACGACCGAGCGAGATGCGCGTCCGCACCGTCGACGGTCGCGATTCCGGCGGCGCTGACGCGGTTCTCTTCCTCGCTGGGTTTGTCTGGTGGGGTCGCCCGCTCCGCTGGTTCGCAAAAATCCCGGGCGCAAAAAGATTGCTGCGCCGGATCTACCGCGAGATCGCATGTCGTCGCTCGTGCGACAATGGCGCTTGTTTTTTGCCGGAGGTGCGGACATGAAATCGCGCGTCGTTCTGGCGGGAGGGAGCGGGTTTCTCGGGCAGGCGCTCGCGAAAGTTTTGCTCGGCAAAGGTTATGAGGTCGTCGTCCTGACTCGTGGCGCGCATCGCGAAGGGACCGCGATCCGTTCTCTGCATTGGGATGGCAACACCCTCGGCGACTGGTCGCGATCGATCGACGGCGCGAAAGCGTTGATAAATCTTACCGGGCGCAGCGTGAATTGCCGGCACACACCTGAGCATCGCCGCGAGATCATGGAATCGCGTGTGAATTCCGTCCGCGTTCTCGGTGAAGCTGTCCGGCACTGCCAACACCCGCCAGAGGTTTGGGTGCAAGCCAGCTCGCTCGCGATCTATGGCGATCCCGGCGATCGCTGGTGCGACGAAGAAGCGCCGCATGCCGACGGTTTCTCGGAAGAAGTTTGCAAACGCTGGGAAGGCGAATTCGGGAAAGTCGAAGCGGCCGGAATGCGAAAAGTCGTTATGCGAATTGGCATCGTGTTGGATACGGGCGCAGGCGCACTGCCCGTTCTCGCAGGATTGACGCGCTTGTTTCTGGGCGGCCGCGCCGGTTCCGGAAAACAATACGTAAGCTGGATCCACGTTGCCGACCTGACGCGTATGTTCGTCGAAGCGATCGAGCGTCCGGACATCGCGGGAATCTTTAACGTCACCGGCCCGAACCCCGTGACCAATGCCAAGTTTATGCGGGAGCTGCGACGCGTCTTGCACAGGCCGTGGAGCCCGCCAGTTCCCGCATGGGCCACGCGAATCGGCGCGTTCTTCATGCGCACCGAGCCGAGCCTCGCCCTGACCGGGCGGCGCTGCCGGCCAAAGAGATTTCTGGAAAGCGGATTCCATTTCGAATTTCCCGAGCTCCGCGGTGCACTCGCCGATCTCTACCGCTGAACCGCTGAGCCTCAGCGAAGCCGGCCGACGCCGACTGCTTTCGAAATTCGGCGAGCCGCTCTTCCTGGCGCGCTGGGACCGCGCGGTTTTTATCAATTACTCAGCCGACCCCGACGTTTTGCAGCAACAAGTTCCATTTCAGCTGGATCTCCGCGACGGGCAGTCATTCGTCAGCGTAGTCGCGTTCACGCTGGTCCGAATGCGGCCGCGAATCGGTGGCGCGTGGACCGAATGGATTTTGAAGCCGATCGCAACGCACGAGTTCCTGAACATCCGCACTTACGTCCGGCATAACGGCGAGCCCGGCATTTTCTTTCTCGCGGAATGGCTCTCGAACCGGATCAGCGTGTTGCTCGGGCCGCGGACGTTTGGCTTACCGTACCGCTTTGGCCAACTGCACTATAAACATCGCGACTCCTTCCGCGGTTCGGTCAGCGGACCCGAAGGACGATTGACCTACGCGGGCGAAGTTGCCGAGTCCGGATTTGATCGCTGCGCGCCGGGATCGGTCGACGAGTTCATGCTCGAGCGTTACACGGCCTTTACTCAACGAGGAAAACGACGACGGCTTTTTCGCATCTGGCATTCGCCGTGGCCGCAAGCGCCCGCGAGCTGCGACGTCGGCGAAACAAGTTTAATTGCGAGCACCGGCGCCTGGTGGAACACAGCCGAATTTATCAGTGCAAATTATTCGCCCGGCGCCGAGGTCTGGATGGGCCGGCCTCACCGGATGCGTGATTAGACCGAACCGGCGAGCTCGCCCAATTCGGCCCAGCGCGAATAGAGCCGCGCGACTTCTTCGCGGGCCTGACGCAAATCCGTTTCGAGGCGGGGAAAATCGGCCGCGTGCTTGATGTAGAAGTCGGGCTCGGCAAAGAGCGCTTCGATTCGCGATACTTCGGCTTCGGCCGCGAGGATGGCTGCTTCCATCCCTGCAAGCTCGCGCTCTTCCTTGTATTTCAGTTTCCGCGGCTTCGGGCTCTTAACTTGTGGGACAGGCGCATCGCCTGCCGGCTTGCGATCGGCAAGCGGAGCGCTTGCCCTACAATTTTCATTCTTCTCTAAATAATAATCGTAGTTCCCGACGTGGTACGCCACCACCCCTTCGCCCTCGAAAGCGAGAATCGAGGTGCAAACACGATTAAGAAAATAGCGGTCGTGACTGACGACGATCACGCTGCCGCCGAACGCAACCAGCGCTTCTTCCAATAACCTCAACGTTCCCAGGTCAAGATCATTTGTCGGTTCGTCCAGGATCAAGACGTTTCCGCCTCGTTTGAGAATTTTCGCAAGCAAGACCCGGCTGCGTTCTCCGCCACTGAGCTGATAGATCTTCGTGTTGATACGCTCCTCCGTGAAGAGAAAGCGCCGGAGATATCCGCGGAGGGTGATGTTTTCTTCGCCGAGCCGCACATGTTCGCTTCCCTCGCCCACTTCTTCCCAGACCGTCTTCGAGTCATCGAGCAACAGCCGGTTTTGATCGACATAATTGATCTCGGTCCGTGACCCGATCTCCACCGTGCCATAGGTCGGCTCGATCTCTTGAAGAATGATCTTCAGCAAGGTCGACTTTCCGAGACCATTCCGTCCGACAACCCCGAGCCTCTCGCCCGCCGCGAGCTTAAGCGAAACGTCGCGGAACAAACTGCGATCTCCGAGTTCCATGCCCACGTCTCGCAAGTCGATCACGCGGTTCGCCAGCTTCGGCGCCGGCGGAATAATTAGATCGACGTCGAGCTCCGCCTCAGGCGCTGCTTCGGCGGCCATCTCGAAATAGCGTTCTACTCGATCCACTGATTTCGTCCGGCGTGCCCTCGGCGCCTTGCGCACCCAGGCCAGCTCGCGTTTCAAAAACTTTTGCCGCTTCCGCTCCTGCATTTCTTCCACCGCCTGACGTTCGGCGCGCGCGATCAGGTAATCCGTGTAATTGCCTTCGAAGCTGCTGAATTTTCCGCGCGCCAGCTCGAGGATGCGCGTCGCGACGCGATCAAGAAAATACCGATCGTGGGTAACGAAGAGGCACGTGCCAGAATAACGCGCGAGAAAATCCTCGAGCCACTCGATTGAACCGGTGTCGAGATGATTGGTCGGTTCGTCCAGGATCAGGAAGTCGGGCCGGGCCAAGAGCGCGCGGCAAAGGGCGACGCGACGCTTCTCGCCACCGGAAAGGGTGTTCACGACGCGGTCCGGCTCCGGCGCATGCAGGTTTGTGATCAAACTTTTGATTCGATGTTCCAGATTCCAGCCATCGAAATGCGAAATTTGATCGAGCAAGAATCCGCTCCGCGCGCTTTCGGCGGGCGCCGCTTCGTACTCCGCGATCAAATCAAGAATTCGCTGCGCGCCCGAGAGAATGTTGGCGTGGACCGTCGCCCCCTCTTCCAGCTCGAACAGCTGCGGCATATAGCCAACCACGAGGTCGCGCCGCTGATTCAACTCACCCGCATCGGGTTTCGCCACTCCGGCGGCGATTTGCAGAAACGTGGATTTGCCCGAGCCGTTGCGGCCCACCAGGCCTACGCGTTCTCCTTCGAGAATCGTGACCGTCGCCCGATCGAGCACCGCCTGATTGCCGAAGCGCACAACGAGTTCGGTGGCACTCGCGATGGCGTTTGGAATAGGCTCCGACATCGCCCTACATAACACACCGCGGGCGTCCGATCAGCGACCGCGACGCAGCGAATAGACGGCAGACCTCAATTCCACCAGGAGCCAGAGCGCTAGAAATTCGGCGAAAACCGTGCAGCAAAACTGGACCGTTGAATAACGGGGACCGTCGAAAGTTGCAACGATTGCGACCTCGAGACAGGCGGCCGCGTTATAGGCAAACGCCAGCAAGGTCAGCGTGGTGAGCCAGCCCAACCGTTTTCGGAAATCGGATCGAAGACAGACAACCGCACTCATCAAAGTAATTCCCAACAAGGGCAGATAGGCGACGGCCAGGAAAACGATGGGGAGACGAATCACGCGACCCTGTTCGATCGGCGCCGTCGCCTCGGCAAGGGGAGCGCTGCGCTCCAACCATTGGCGGGCTGGCGGGTACGCGTTCAAGTGTTCCCGATACGAATCGAGATCGAAACTGGCAGCTCCCATTTTATAGACCTCTGCTAGCGGGATGACTTTTCGTCGATCGAAAACCGGCGAAGGCGTTTGGTAAAAGAGCGCCACCTGACGCCCGATTTTTTTCGCCATTTCGAGCGGGCGCTGTTGCCACGTTCGCCAGTAATAGAAGCGATAAAATGACGTCAGCGCCGCGACGTCGTCGTTGAACTCGATGTCGAGCTGCTCCGCGATCGAATTCGTCCCGTACATCAGATCATCGGGCGAAAATCCGAGCGACGGGAACCGGTATCCCTCGCGCGGACCGGATTTCATGATCTCAGCGGCGAGCTCCTTCTGCACGCGCTGGAGCCAATCGATTTGATACGGAAGAACCGCTCGCTTTGCGACGTCGTCCGCCATCTGGTCGCGAATCAGGTCGGCATGAATGACGAAAAGCGTTGTCGGCAGGAAGAGGCGGCCTAGCTCGTCTTTGCGACTGAGAAAATATTCCGGCAACATGATCGTCGCCGCCGCGATCAGGATCCCGAGTGCGAGTCCCACCTTTTGCCGGAGCGGATTTCGCGTAAGCAGGAAAATTCCGACCGGAAGAAGCGGAACGAGGCCTAGGAAAACGAAGCTCGGCTTTACGGACGCGAGAAGCAGGGCGGTGATGGCGACCGCGATGCCCCATGTCACCGCCGCTTTTCGAAGGACAAACGTCCGCGCCAGAAATTCGACGAGGCAAAAGAAACTCGATGCGAGAAGGAATCCGCAAACTGCCTCGGGTCGAATTCCCATTTCAGCGCGAATCGGCTCACCGGCGAGAAGGAAAACTGCGATGAGAAACAATCCCAGTGCGAGGTGGGCACGCTCACCCACGGCCGACGGCGCGACGAAGACTCGAACACGCTGCCAGGTCAGGAGGAGCAATCCGCCACCAGCGAGCCCGAGCAGATGTTGGACGACCACAACGGAACGGAAATCGCCGAACATTTGCAGCACCAACAGAAGAAAACCTGGGTAAACAAAGTTCCGCCCACAAACATGAATGAATTCGCCGCCGGTAAGTTTAAGTAAGGCGGGCGAAAGGTATCCCCATGTGTCCAGGTCCGCGACGGGCTCAAGCGGAATCGAGAATCGCCGCCACGCCGCCCATGCGAAGAGAGCGACGACCAAAATCCAGTAAGCAATCCGTGCGATCGCGGAACTAAACTTAAACATGCGGTCCGGCCAACGATTGCGCGCTCATTAATTTTTTCCGGCCGCGCCCTCCGTTTCAAGAAGACGGGCGGCAAGCAGCCGGCTGAACTATCGGCCCCGTTGGCATTAAGATGGGCTTCGTCGAGCCGCGCTTCCGCCTCGTAAAGCGATGGATAATGGCGTGCG
>DATBCW010000048.1:0-63577 GCA_036270255.1 Chthoniobacterales bacterium | reverse complement strand
CCATTCTGTTTGAAAATGTTCACGCGGAGCCGGGCGATATCGGCGAGAGCGTAGCTGCAATCGCAGGAGCCGTTGTCCTTGAGATCGGCCTTCAACCGCGCGTCGTCGCCCATCACCCGCTCCGCGATCTGGTCGATCTGCGGCGCGTCGAGAACGCCCGTCGGAGTATCGATCGGGAATTCCTCCAGCGTGCCGTGCTCCTCCACAATCGGCGGTTTGCCGACGGCGAACAGCAGGTCGGACACGCCCGCGCTGGAACTGATCATCGCGGAAAGCAGAGCATCTATGAGTTCTTTATTCACAAAAAGCCGGAGAAGCCGCTTTTAATTTAGCGAGAAACGTGCCCGTCCCCGCGAGGGATTTCCCTGAAACGGAGACGCGCAAAATTCCCTGGCCGCGCGAAGATTACGTGAGGCCGTGCATTCTCTGGAAAAAGGCGCTTTTCACTTGAAAACTTTGCCCTGATATTCAGTTTCAATCTCCGCTTATGGACGCATCCTCTGGCCTCGCCACGCAGCCTGAACATCCGCCTACGCCGCGCTCGGGCGCGACAGGCGATCCGCACCACGACGATCACGGGCACGACCATCACGAGCTCCCGTTCTGGCGGAAATACATCATCTCGACCGACCACAAAGTGATCGGCATCCAGTACGGAATCAGCGGCCTGATTTTC
This sequence comes from Chthoniobacterales bacterium, assembly GCA_036270255.1. Lineage (GTDB taxonomy): Bacteria > Verrucomicrobiota > Verrucomicrobiia > Chthoniobacterales > UBA10450 > AV80. The sequence goes on along the minus strand of DATBCW010000048.1, from coordinate 62,901 downwards.
CTCTTCTTCGGCTTTTCCCTCATGATGTTGATGCGCTGGCAGCTGGCGTATCCCGGCCAGACAATTCCCGTGATCGGAAATCTGCTGGAGCGCATGTTCGGTTCCGGCGCCGTCGACAAAGGCGTAATGTCGCCGGAGTTCTACAACTCGTTAGGCGCGATGCACGGCACAATCATGATCTTCCTCGGCATCGTTCCGATCGCGTTCGCCGCATTCGGCAATTTCGTTGTCCCGCTCCAGATCGGCGCGCCCGACATGACATATCCGAAGATCAACATGGCGAGCTACCAGGCGTTTTTCGTCGGCGGCGTCATCATGTTGATCAGCTTTTTCGTTCCAGGTGGCGCGGCGAAGGGAGGCTGGACTTCCTACACCCCGCTCGCTGTGATTTCCGATAAGGGGCCGACGTACGATCCATTCTGGAACGGCCAGACGCTCTGGCTGGTCGGGTTCATTTTCCTGATCACGTCGTCACTTCTCGGGGCTGTAAACTTCATTGCGACCATAATTCAATTGCGGGCCAAGGGCATGACCTGGATGCGCCTGCCGTTCTTCGTCTGGGCGCAATTCGTGACTGCATTTCTTCTTCTCCTCGCGTTCCCACCGCTGGAATCGGCGGTCGTAATGCAGTTGATGGATCGCGTTGCTGGCACAAGCTTCTTTCTGCCGAGCGGGCTGGTCGTGAACGGCGCACCCCTGCATGTGAGCGGCGGCGGCAGTCCGCTCCTCTGGCAGCACCTGTTCTGGTTCCTCGGGCATCCGGAGGTTTACGTGCTCATTCTTCCCGGCATGGGCATCGTTGCGGAGGTGATCGCGAACAACACCCGCAAGCCGCTTTGGGGTTACAAGTCGCTGGTCTTTGCCGCGCTCGTCCTTGGTTTCCTTTCCTTCATCGTCTGGGCCCACCACATGTGGCTCACCGGCATGGGCTCGGTCGTTTCCGCGTTTTTCCAGACGACCACGATGATCATCTCGATTCCCTCGGTCATCATCCTGAGCGCGTTCTTTATCTCGCTTTGGGGCGGCTCGATTCGCTTTAACACCCCGATGCTTTTCGCGACCGCATTCCTCCCAATGTTCGGAATCGGCGGGCTGACCGGCATTCCGCTCGCCTTTAATTCGGCGGATCTTTATCTGCACGATACCTATTACGTCATCGCGCATTTCCACTACATCGTCGCGCCCGGAACGATCTTCGCCGTCTTTGCGGGAGTCTATTTCTGGTTCCCGAAAGCGACCGGCCGTCGAATGAGCGAGTTCTGGGGGCGCGTGCACTTCTGGCCGTCGTTGATTTGCATGAACGTCATCTTTTTACCGATGTTTCTTCAAGGTATGCTCGGCATGCATCGCCGCTGGTACGATGGCGGCCACGGCTGGAATCTGGCGGGCGAAAAAGTCTGGGGCCTGAGCGGGTTTGAATGGAACACGCCGATCTCGATCGCCGCCTGGACGATGGGGCTCGCCCAAATACCGTTCATCATTAATTTCTTCTGGAGCATCAAACACGGAGAGAAAGTCGGGATCAATCCGTGGCAGGCGACGACTTTGGAATGGACCGCGCCATCGCCACCGCCGCATGGAAACTTCGACGTCACACCGACGGTTTATCGCGGGCCTTACGAATACAGCCTCCCGGGCCGCGAAACTGATTTCACGATGCAAAGCGAGCCGCTGACGGACAGCGATCGCAAAGCCTACGAAGCTGCCGCCGCTGCTGGCGTTCACTAACTCGTCATGGAAATTCCTTACACAGTCACAGCGCGGCCCGACACCGGCCTTTGGAACGCGAAGGTGGGCATTTGGTTGTTCCTCGCCTCGGAAGTGATGCTCTTCGGCGGGCTTTTCTCCGCATACGTTTTCCTTCGCCTCGACGCCGATCCGGGGTTGTGGCCGCATGGCCTGCTCAACGTCCCAGTCGGCACCATGAATACCGCGATCCTGATCGCTTCCTCGGTGACCGTTGTGCTCGCGTGGGCCGCGCTGAAGATGCGACGCTATCGTGCTTATTGGTGGTACATGTTGATCACGATTCTGTGTGGCGTGATCTTCCTGGTCGTTAAGCTGGCTTACGAGTGGCCGCAGAAATTCGATCACTTCGGCGCGTTCATTAAGCCGGACAAACTGGAGAAGTACGAGCAGTATCTCGGGAATCACCATCTCGCGGAACGCGGATTGCCGCCGCGCTCAGAAATCAGCGGGCACTTGCACAACAAGGAAGCGTTGAACGATCCGAACGCGAAGGAATACGAAATCGCGCTCGATCCGGTGAACGCCGATCCAGCCAATCCGAACATGGATCGTCCGCATTTTCTCTACGTTCCGCCGACGGATAAGCTCGCCGCTATCGAAAAGGAAGACGTCGAACGCATCTCTTCGTTTGGACCGTGGCACAGCGCGTATTTTGCCAGCTATTTCACCATCACCGGATTGCATGGCGCCCACGTGCTCGGTGGCGTCCTGATTTTTATTTATATGTGGCTGCCGGTCAGCAAGCGACTCTACCGACAGAATCCCGAGCACCTTGCGAATCGCGTCGAAGTTGCAGGCTTGTTCTGGCACTTCGTCGATCTCGTCTGGATTTTCGTCTTCCCACTTTTTTATCTGCTCTAAACCATGAACGAGACTGAAGAGATGATGCCCGCCGACGGACACGCCGTTCCCGACGACCACGCAGCGCACAACGTTGCGAAGCACGTCCGCAAATATCTGCTGGTCGGCGCCACCCTGATCACGTTTACCGCCATCACCGTCTTTCTCTCGTACGTGAATTTCGGGACGATGAAGGCGAACGTCGCGGTCGCCATGCTGGTCGCGACCTTCAAAGCCGCGCTCGTCGCCACGATCTTCATGCATCTTTCGAACGAGAAGCGGCTGATTTATCGCATCCTCGTCTTCACCGCCTTTTTCGTTCTCGGACTTTTCTTCCTCACGTATCTCGCCTGGTACGATCCCGTCACCCGCTAATGTCACTCAAAGGTTTCCATATCGTCTTCATCACGTTCTCGACCCTGCTCGCGCTCGGGTCCGCCGCCTGGTGCCTGTGGGTCGATTCCATCCATGGCGCGCCCGCGTTTCGTATCGGCGCGATCTGCGCGTTCGTTGCCGCTTTGGCTTTGGTCACCTACGGCATTTGGTTTTGGCGAAAAATGAAACGGCTCAGGATCATCACATGAAGGCGCGAATCGTAATCGCGATCGCTCTGTTTCTCGGCACCCCGATGGGCCAGGCTCTGGCCTGTTCGCAATGTTTTACCGCGCCAGGTTCAAAGACCACCGAGCACATGGCGGCGGCGATCTGGGTGATGATGGGTCTCATTATGTCGGTCATGGGCGGAGTGGGCGCTTTCAGTTTTCATCTTTGGAAACACGCTCACACGCCGCTCGAACCGCACCAACAGCTCACCGACGAGGACTTGAAACCCTATGAGTAGCCTCGCTCTGATCAACGAGCTGATCGGAATGCCCCCGAATGCCTCCGAACATGGCTACCAGATCGATGCCATCATCGAGTTCAGCCACTGGTTCATGGGCGTGCTTTTTGTGGGCTGGTCGGCATTCTTCATTTATGTGCTCCTCCGTTTCCGCCGGAGTAAACATCCGGTCGCCGATCATGAAGGCGTGAAGAGCGCGATCTTGACCCACCTCGAGTTCGCCGTCGTTTTAATCGAAGCAGTCCTCCTGATTGGCTTCGCTATTCCGCTCTGGGCGAAACGGGTCAATTCATTTCCCGAGGACAAGGACGCGATCATCGTCCACGCCATCGGCCAGCAGTTTAACTGGAACTTCCATTTACCGGGACCCGACGGTGTTTTTGGCCGCCGCTCCATCGAGCTTGTTTCAAACTCGAATTCGCTCGGGCTCGATCATAACGATCCGGCGGCCAAGGACGATCTCATTGTGACCGGAACGCTGCACGTTCCGAAAGATCGCGCGGTCATTATTGAATTGTCGTCGAAGGACGTGATCCACAATTTCGCCCTGCCCAGCATGCGGATCGCGCAGGACGCCATTCCGGGCTCGGTCATTCCGATGTGGTTTAAGCCGATCAAGACTGGCGAATTCGAAGTGGTGTGCGGCCAGCTTTGCGGCCTCGGTCATTACAGCATGAAGGGGCAGTTGGTCGTCGATGAACCTGCGGCCTATCAGGATTGGTTGAAAGAACAGGCCTCGCTGGCCGCGTCGGCCAGTGCGCCGCCAGCGGCGGAACGTCCGCCCGGCGAACCTCCGGTCGGTCCGACGCCTGGAACAATCCCGCCACCGGGCGCGCCGAAGACGGCGAATCCGAGCGGCGCCCCCGATGGAAAGCCCGGCGAACCACCGCAAGCGCCGAGCCCAGCGGCGACCCCGCATTGAGTTGTAGCGGCGGCCTATGACCGCCCGCCTTCGTTCAATGTCGCCTAACGAGTCGTCGGATGAAATCCCGGCGGTCATAGACCGCCGCTACAGCTGGCTGCATCGCTTCGCGTGGTTCACGTCGATTGCTACGCTTTTTCTGATCTGCAGCGGAGGCATGGTCACGAGCAAAGGCGTTGGCCTGGCCGTCCCTGATTGGCCGACCACCTTCGGCTACAACATGTTTTTGTTTCCGGTCTCAAAATGGGTTGGCGGTATTTTCTTTGAGCACACGCATCGCCTGATCGCTTCGACGGTCGGCTTCCTGACAATCATCCTCGCGATCTGGATCTGGCGCGTCGATCGACGGCGGTGGCTGCGAAATCTCGGTTGGGCCGCGCTCGGCGCCGTGATTTTGCAGGGCGTCCTCGGTGGTTTGCGCGTAACGATGATGAAAAACGAAATCGGAATCTTCCACGCCCTTCTCGCTCAGGCTTTTCTGGGAATACTGATCGTCGTCACGCTCGCCACATCGCGGCTTTGGGAACGTGTTCGCGACGCGGATTTCGTTGCTTCCACCACGCGAACCCTCTTTCGCGTTGTGATGTGCACGACGATTTTGATTTACGTTCAGCTTGGTTTGGGCGCGACGATGCGGCATCAGCACCGTGATTTGTCGATCCTGGATTTTCCGCTCGCTTACGGCGCGATTATTCCGGACACGGCCGACGCCCGACTGGCCGAGATCAACGCCTGGCGGGATGCGCGTGCCTTGTCCGACGTGACCGCCTTTCAGATTTGGTTGCAGCTTACACACCGTTTTGTGGCGGTGCTCATTGCAGCGGGTGTAATTACGGCGCTGATTCTGGCGCGGAAGACAGGCCGCGAAGCTGGCCGCCTTTCGCGTTTCTCCGATGCCTGGTTCCTCCTCCTTGCCTGTCAGATCACGCTCGGCGCCTGGGTGATTTGGAGCAATAAGGCAGCCGATGTTGCGACAACCCATGTTGCCGTGGGCGCGACGATGTTTGCGCTAGGCGTTGCTCTTACGGCAGTTTGCTTACGGCTACTCCATCAACGCGACGCAGCGACATTGCCTCGCCAATCTGCCGTTTCGGTGGAAATTCCTCTGTCATGAAAAGCGTTACGATGGCAGCCGAGATGGAGCCGGCGGTTCAGAGACGGTTTCTCTCGGACTTTGCGGAGCTCGTCAAAGCTCGCTTGACGCTCCTTGTCCTGCTGACGACCGCGGTTGGTTATTACCTTGGCGCGCCCGGCCCAATAAATTTCGCGCGGCTCTTTCACGCCGTCTTCGGCGCCGCGCTCGCTGCAGCCGGCGCCGCCGCGTTAAATCAATGGTGGGAACGCCGGCTCGACGCGCTCATGCATCGCACCCGAACACGCCCGATCCCGGCCGGCCGGATGTCGCCGCGCGATGCCTTGATTCTCGGCTGCGTGCTTTCTGTAGCCGGCATCGTTTATCTTAGTCTTAGCTGCAATGCATTGAGCGCCCTTCTCGCCGCGGCCACGATCGTTATTTACATTTTTGCCTACACGCCACTTAAACGCGTCAGCACTTTCAACACTCTCATCGGCGCGATCCCGGGTGCGTTGCCGCCTGTAGTCGGATGGGCCGCTGCGACCGGCCGCGCCGAGATCGGGGCCTGGAGTCTGTTCGCGATCCTGTTCTTTTGGCAAATGCCGCACTTCTTCGCCATCGCCTGGATGTATCGCGAAGATTACGCGCGCGCTGGATTCGAAATGATTTCGAAGGGCGACGACACCGGCGCCCGCAGTGCGAGCCAGAGCGTGCTCTTTTGTTTTCTACTCCTCTTCATCTCGGGGACGCCGCAATTCCTCGGCCTCGTCAACGCCGTCTATCTCGCAATCGAGCTGGTCCTTAACGGGCTGTTTATTTTCGTCGCGATGCGTTTCCTCCGAACCCAACAAGCGGTCGACGCCCGGCGCCTTTTCCTCACTTCAATCGCGTATCTCCCGCTGCTTCTCGGAGCGCTGGTCCTGACGAAAGTATGAAAACAGAAATCGCGTCAGTTGCCGTGCGGACTCCGCCGGCGAAAAGCGGCACGGCTTGGAAGCTCACGCTTGTTCTGATCCCGTTGGTGACCGTCGGGTTCCTCTTTTGGCTGCGGCAAATGCAGGTAAGCGCGCTCTCGAACCGGCCACTCCCTTCGTATGGGACCGTTCCGAGTTTTGAGTTAGTCAATCAGGATGCACAGCCATTCGGGTCACAGCAATTGGCCGGCAAAATCTGGATCGCGGATTTCATCTTCACGACTTGTCGCGGTCCCTGCCCAATCATCAGCACGCGGATGAGCGAACTGCAAAAGCCGCTGGAAAAAAGCGACGTCCATTTCATTTCGTTCAGCGTCGACCCAGAAACGGACACGCCAGAAGTCTTGCGCGTCTATGCAGACAAATTGCGGAAAGAACCGTTCCGCTGGGATTTTCTGACTGGCTCACGCGATTCAATCGCGTCCATTTCCCGGGATGGTTTCAAACTCGGCATTTCTGAAGGCGAAGAGCCGGGAAGCGGTCCCGTTCATAGTACGCGTTTTGCCCTGGTCGATCGCCGGGGGACGATTCGCGGCTACTACGATGCCCTGGCGCCCGACGGCGTCACCAAATTACTCGCCGATACAAACCATCTCCTGCGCGAGCAGCCGAAATAATTACCGCCTCGGCTCCGGATGCTGCGCGGCTGGGCCTTCGGCGCAAACCATTCGCAGATATTCGCGGTACTCGCCTTTGGGTAACCCATTCACAATGCGCTCCAGTTGCCCTTGATCGATGAAGTTCATTCGAAAAGCCACTTCTTCGAGGCACGCGATCTTGAGTCCCTGGCGATGCTCGATTGTCGCAATGTAATTTCCGGCTTCGAGCAAACTGGTTTGCGTCCCCGTGTCCAGCCATGCCATTCCGCGGCCGAGCGGTTTCACGTGCAGTTCGTTCCGGCGAAGATAGACCAGGTTCAAATCGGTGATCTCGAGTTCGCCTCGGTCTGACGGTTTGAGCTGCCGGCAGAATTCGACGACGTGTTCGTCGTAAACGTAAAGGCCGGGGATGGCGAAATTGCTCTTCGGCTGTTTCGGTTTTTCCTCGAGGCTAAGCGCGCGTCCGTCCGGACCAAACTCGACTACGCCATAGCGCTGCGGATCGCGTACCTGATATCCGAAAATGCAGGCGCCTTTTTCGATCGCCAACGCTTCGCGATAGAAATCGAGGTTCCCATAGAAAATGTTATCGCCCAAAATCAGCGAGGCGCCCGAACCGCCGAGAAAATCCGCGCCGATCAAAAATGCCTGCGCGATTCCTTCCGGTTTCGGCTGGGTCGCGTACTCGATGCGAATCCCGAGCCGCGAGCCATCGGCGAGATAATCTTGAAGCATCGGCAGATCTTTCGGAGTGGAGATGATCAGCACTTCGCGCAAACCGCCGAGCATCAAGGTCGCCAGCGGATAACAAATCATCGGCTTGTCATAAACCGGCAGGAGCTGTTTGCAGACGATCTTGGTGAGCGGATAAAGTCGCGTGCCCGCTCCGCCGGCGAGAAGAATCGCTTTTTTGTTCATGAGAGAAGAAGCGTCATGCGCCCGCGCCCCAGTGGTTGAGCCGATTGACCCATTCCTGCCAGAAACTGGACGGCCGCGTCAAATCGATCCTGCTCACCGGCTTGAGCCAACGCAGACCGCGAACCAGTGCGCCGTTCGATGCCGGGCGATCGAAGAAAAAGGGTGGGCCAATTCGTTCGCTCAGTTTGCGATCAGCAATCCGTCCACCAACGGCGTGTTGGAGCGCGCTCTCGAGGGCTTCGTGGGACAGAGCCGGCTTTGGTTCAATAGAAGCGCTCAAACTTACGCCGAGGATTTTTTTTAGGAGTAGCCCGCAGATCAGGGCTCGTGAACTGGTAGCGTGAACGTGGCAAATTTTTTTCTGCGCAAACAGACGTCGCAGGGTGACGGCGAAACGGGCCTGTCGCAAGAACAGATCCACCGGGACGCGCTGCTTCTCATTCGCGCGATCGTCTTCCAAGGCGAGGACGAGCTCGCGGTTGGCCTGCCATTCGGCTTCGATTGCCATCGCGTCCGGCAAAAACTCGAGTTCGAGCGCGAGCCGTTTTTGTTCGGCGATCAGACGTTCCTCACCGCGGAATTCGCAAACGAAAGCTTGGACTTGGTTGGTCCGCTTCGTCACTTCGGACAACTCGGCCTCTAAAGCCGACAACGATTCGTCCGGCCATTGGTCGATAAGATAAGCAATGCGCGCCTCGGACTTAATCGACGGCGTTCCGGCCTTTCTACTCGGGAACAAGCCGACAAGCGGTTGGACTGTTGTCTCCACCTGAAAATGTTCCTCGACGCGAGCTCGGCCAGCTACGCCGTAGCGGGTTCGCACGTCGGGATGACGACAAAGAGTTTCCAGCGCATCGGCCAAGAGTCCGGTTTCACCTGCCGGGACCAGCAATCCCGTCTCCTTATCGACCACGGACTCCGGAATGCCGGCAATCGTGGTCGAAACCACCGGCCGCGCGGACGCCATCGCCTCGAGGATCACGGTCGGGAAAATGTCGCTCGCGCCGTTATCGTCCGTCGTTGAAGCGAGCGCGAAGATGTCGCAGCGGCGCAATCTCTCCAGGACGTAATCCTGCGGCAGCGCGCCGGCGAGCGTGACGCGGTCGCCCAATCGCAATTCCGCGACGAGCTGTTGCAGTTTCTCCCGCAAAGGACCGTCGCCGATGATCTCACAATGGAATTGGATGCTGCGCTGACGCAGTTGGTGGCAGGCCTCGATCAGATACTCGAACCCTTTAAAAGCGACCAGTCGCCCAACGCTCAGGATTTCGAGCGGCGCACTTGTTTCAGCTTTGCCGCTGGCGCCCAAAAAATTCGTCAGGTCCATCCCGTTGTAAACGCGATGAATCTTCTGCGCGGCGTTCGGGCAACGCGCTTGCATTAGCCCGCGGCTGTATTCCGTTTCCACCGCCACAAACTCCGCCGCGTCGCAGATCTCGCAGAGCAACGCGTCATTTCCGAGATCGGCCATGAAATCCTGTCCGTGCGCGGTAACGCTGAATGGAATTCCTGATATCGCCTTCAGGAACAACGCTGTGTGCGAGGCACGGTTCGCGAAATGGACATGGAAATGGTCGACGCCTTCGCGGCGGAATAGCTCCGCGAAATAGGCCGCGTTGCGGGCTCGGGTCGGCGCCTTCACTGCCGGCCCATATTTTCGTCCATGCGTATCGATCAGCTCCTGCGGCCAACGATCTTCCCTTCGCGCATGTTCCTCCCATAGCCGCATGATGGGTGTCGGTGGCGCGTAACGGACGGATGCCTTGAGCTGTTTCGTGTGGGGATGCCGGATACTCGTGAGGGGCGGATAAATCGATCCGACGACCAGCTCGAATCCGCGTCGCTCCAGCTCGAGCATCTCCATGTCGCAAAACGTTTGCGAGAGAACCGGGTAGCGCGAGTAAAGGTAGCCGAGCCGCATACTACGATACCGGAAACCGGAAACCGGATGCCGGAAAGTAAAACATTGACCCTTATTCGTTGATCATCCGGACCTTCCGCGATCCGGTATCCGCTTTCCGGTCTTACGAGAACCGAACGTCTTTGCCCGGGTCCATCTCGAAATCCAGCGAGAGTGAGTCGGCCGTATTCGGCTTAATCACTTCCTCCATGAACTTCACGTGGATCGGGTCTTCCTTAAAGATGCCGTATTTGTCCATCGACTCGAAATCGATCGCAATAAAGAAAGGCCACGGCAGGTCCGGATCAATTCGTTTTCCGCATTTGATGCTGAGCACTTCCGGGATTTTTAACAGCATCATCCGGGTGTTCATCATCATCTCTTCGATGCGCGCCGGGGTCACCTCGGGTTTGAGCTTAAACAGGGTGATGTGATGAACCATGGGGGGTTAGGATTAGGCGGAGAACCGGTCTCGCGCAAGCTGTATTCGGGCGAGATTTCTCAGGCTATTTTTTCCAATCGAGCGCGCCTTTTTTAAGCGCGTAAACATATCCCACCATCAGGATCGTGATAAAGCTGAGCATGCTCCAGAGGACGAGTTTGCTCTCCGCAATCATCTCCTTGTAAACGACCGCCCACGGATACATGAACACAATCTCGAGGTCGAACAGGATGAAAAGCATCGCGACCAGGTAGAACTTCACGCTGAAGCGCGGCTGGACTTCGCCCTGCGGCACCATGCCGCACTCGTAGGCAGTATCTTTGACGCGGGTGCGACGGCCCGTTTTACCGAGCAGGACGCTCACGAGCAATGCCGACACGGCGAAACCGATCGCTACTCCAATGTGGAGGAGAAGCGGAAGATAATCGCGAAGCATACAGATCCTTATCGGATCGTAAGCGGCGGCGGGACGTTATTTGGCAGCAGCGGCGGCAGCAGTCGCCCGCGCGATCGCGGCGTTACGTGCGCTGGCAGCGGCGGCGGCGGCGGCGGAAATGTGTCCGTTCTGCGGCGCGATCGCCTGGGCGAGCGCGGAGGGCAGGCCTTTGTATTTCTTGCCGGTCTTACGCACGGCTCCGCGGGCCACCAAATTCTGGAGTTTTTCGTAGGCACGGAGGCGCAGCATTTCTTCGCCACCGCTGGCGGCATTCCGGGCCCGCAGATTTTCGTGCACAATATCAAAGAGTTGCTTGAACTCGAAAGATGCACGGCGGGAGAGCACCGCAACCAGTTCTTCGGTCACAAGATCGGGAACTCGACGGGAGAATGCGTTTTTCTTGAGAATAGCCATAGGGCCGCAATGATACCACATCTCGCCCGTTTCGCAGCAGATTTCTCGGAACCGACTTTAGTGCTTTGCGTCGAATGCGTTAAGTGGCTTCCTATCCCTCGCTAGGCTGCAGTTTTATGTTCAAAACGGTTACGGTGTGACAGCTGGGGCGGGGGATGGAGAAGGCGTTGGGAGTTTGATGCCCCGGCCGCTCCCGCCGGGGCTCGTGGTTGGAGATGGTGTCGGAACAGTAAGCGTGATGACCGAATTGGGCGGGGCAGTGTCGTGTTCCTGCGTAAAGCGAAACGCCGTCATCATCACGCCAGCCGTAATTCCGCCGAGGACCGTTTGATACAGCGGAACCGAACCGACCGATTCCGCAACATATCCGTCGCCGCGATAACTTTGAGACATCACCGTTGGACCGAGATGCCGGGCAACGATCTCTGCTGGCGGCAGTTTGCTGACATCGATAGTGTCCGAAAGTGCGGGCAGGAAAGCGGCGCCCATCGCGAGGAGTGGCCGCAGTGAGGTATCGAAGCGCGCGTAAATGAGCGCCGGATCCAGGTAAACGAAAGCCTGCTGCGCCGTCGGCACCGCGCGTTCTGCATTTTGGAAATTTCTCGTTGCCGCCAGTTCCGAGGAGCCCGTCGCGCCGTGCTTTATTGCAGCCTCCACGGATCCGCTTTCCGGTCCGAGAACCAGCATTCGGTCGGATAATCCGATCGTGGGCGAAAACGAAAAAAGCGCGAGGCCCCCGCCGCTGGAATAATAATGTGCATTTTCCTTTTCCCGATGAGTCCAGTGGATGTCTCCCGAGTCAGACGCCGTGATCGTCGTCACGATCTTGTTGGCCTTCGTAGAATCCTTAACCCGCATCGCTGCGACGATCGAGGGCCATTGCGAATTCGCACTCCAGCTCCCGATCAGTCCCACTTCCGATCCAAACGCACTGCTCCATTCGTCGAGCGTGATTCCATTCGCAGAAAGGGACGCCATCATGTTTTGCAAACCGCTCGGCCACCCGCTGGGCGACGTTGGCAAGCCCGGTTCCATCGCTTTCCGCAAATCCAAGAGGCTCGCGGCGTAGAAAAATGTGTCCTTGCTCGCGATTGGTAACGTCGCCCGCGTCAGGTTTCCCAATTCTGCCGTTTTTGGCATGCCCACAAAAACGGTTTCGCGCATCCGGCCGCCATCGAACGCCATCGTGGCGCCGAAGCTGCGGATTGAGCGGACCGCCGCTAATTTGTCCGGTCCCTCGCGTTCCTCGCCCGCTGGCTCAAGCTTCTCAGTCAGTTGGGCAACTCGTCCGAACACCATCGCCGCATAACTTGAGGGCATCTGTTTGGAGGCCGCGAGGAAAGTTTCGTCGGACGACAGTGCGGTGCGCGCATCCTTTACCCGCCCGTCGGCACGGTCGAGAAGCGCCTTCAAGTTCTCCAGATCATTCGCGAAGAAGAACCACGGGCCAGCCCAAACCGTCCAAATCTGGACGATCCCGGCGCTGTCATTGTGAATCTGCCGCCCCTGATAACTGATCGTTTCATGTTTCACGTCGGGAGCGCCGCCGAGGATTCTGGCTCTCCATTCTTCCACCAGCTTCGAGGCTTTATCGGTGTCGCCGGCGCAACGGAAGCCGCCGTCCCATTCCCACGCGCTCGATTCGATCGCGACGACCGCAAAGAACGCGTCCTTCATTTGGAGCGTGGATATCTCGTCCACGGTTTGGCCGATTTGTCCCTGCGCAGGAACGTTTGCCCGCGGTTTTGTCAGAAAATCCTGCACGGCGGGCTCTTTCCAGAGCTGATACAAGTCCGTTCGGTGCCACTCATCGCGCGATTGGTTAAAATCCGGCAAATGGATCAGCGCGAGTGTCTCCTTCGGCAGAAGGGAGGCCACCCCGAGACTCGACGTGTGGTGTGTCCGGTAAAATCCCCACCAAATTATTCCCGCCGCCACGGCCGCCGCGAGGATCAGCAACTGAAACTTTCTCATCCCGAGTCCCGAACTGTAGCGGTAGTCGCTTCTTCGCGCCAATCGGCGGCCGGGCTACGCCCTTGGGTGAAACTTCCGGTGGACAGCCTTTAGCCGCTGCTGATCGACATGCGTGTAAACCTGCGTCGTCGAAATATCAGCGTGCCCGAGCATTTCCTGAATAATGCGCAGATCCGCCCCGTTACTCAGGAGGTGGGTGGCGAAACTGTGTCGCAAGAGGTGCGGATAAATATTCGCTTCCAAACCCGAATGCTTTGCACGTGCCTTCACGATTTGCCAGATGCGCGTCGTCGTTAGTTTCGTTCCGAGGGTCGAGAGAAAAATTTCGCTGCTTGTCTTTGGCTTCACCAGCCTCGGCCGTTCTGTCGAAAGATAGGCCGCCAACGCCTCGCATGCTTTCGTTCCGACTGGCACCAGCCGCATCTTGTTTCCTTTGCCGGTCACTCGGAGAATCCGCTCCTCCGAGTTGAAATTCTCCAATCGCGCATTTGCCAGCTCGGAAATGCGAAGGCCGCTTGCGTACAGCAATTCGATTATCGCACGGTCGCGCAAACCAAGCGGCAGTTTCGTGTCGACGCTTTCAATCAGTCGTTCGACCTGAAGTTCGTTCAGCGTCTCCGGGAGATAGCGCTCGATCCGCGGCAGCGTCAGTGTCTCTGTCGGATCGCGCACGACCGCGCCTTTGCCGGCCAGAAACCGGAAAAAAATCTTCAAGGCAACGACGATCAACTTAATCGAAGATGCCGCCAGGCCGTCTCGCTTGCACCCCGCCAGGTATTCACTGACCACCGGCTGTGTAATCTCGCGGACAGAATCCTTTTTCTTCGCTGACGCGCACCACTTAGCAAAGTCAGTCAGCGAGCGCCGGGTCGAAAGCTGGTAATTGTCCGAGAGACCGCGTTCCGTCGCGAGAAACCGAATGAACGAGTCGATCTCCTGTTCCACGATTGGGAAGTGACGAGTGACGAGCGACAAGTGACAAGTGAAATCTGCTCATTCCTGAATACCTCCTTGACTCAGTGCGTCTGAAACTCACACGTCACATCTGTCGTCACTTTTCCGATTTCCGTATCGGTGAGTTTTCCGATGTGCAATTATTGACAACAACCCGACGCGTTCCGAACGTTATTCACAACATGAGTCTTGATCTCAATTCGTTGCTCAGGGATTGGCCGCATGAACCGGGCGCCATCAAAGTCCGCAAGATCATCGGCCTCGACGGGCGGGAGAAATTGCAGCTGCGGATCGACCTTGGCGTGCTCCAGATGGAAATCGCCGGCCGTCCCGATGGCCAGCGGCCTCACAACTGCGAATCGCTCCTGGTTTACCATCAACGCCGCGCCGAGCGGGCCGAAGCGCGGGGCGAGAGCTACGAGCTTACCGCCGAGCAATGCAACGATCTTCAACAGGAAGGCATCCAGTATTACCATCGTTATCTCAGCTTGTTTCAGATCAACGATTTCCCTGGCGTCATCCGCGACACGCAGCGCAATCTCGACCTCTTCGCTTTTGTCGCCGAGCACGCCGACCGCGAGGAAATGATCTGGAGCTTCCAACAATTTCGCCCCTACGTGCTGATGATGAACACACGCGCGAAAGCGTCGATCCTCCTCGGTGAAGGTAAATTCGCCGAAGCCATGCGCGAGATCGAAGCAGGGCGCGACGCCATTCAGGATTTCTTTAATCAATCCAGCTTCCCTGAGCTTGCTTCGAAAAGTTCCGAGCTCGCGTTTCTCGAGGAATGGCTGGAGGAAGTCAGCTCCAAGCGTCCGCTTACCAAGCTTGAAGTCATGCAACGTGAAATGGAAGTTGCCATCGCCAGCGAGCTCTACGAGCGCGCCGCCGAGCTTCGCGACGCGATCAAGCTACTGCAAACCCAGACGAAGTAAGGGTGGCAGCCGGTGGGGCTGCTTCACCAGTCGAGCTGATTGATAGCGCAGGAATCGCGAGTTGTTTCGACGACCGAAGTATCCTCGACGGAATGTAGCCGGCCACCGTGCCCGGGATGAGAATGAGGAACAAAAGCGAGCGTGAGGCGAGGAATAGCTTCATCCCGTGCCGGGCGATCACGCACTCCGCGTCGTGGTTCGTCCGGCAATTATCGCCATCAGCAGCAAGGCGTAGCTTGCCGCGCGCAGAAGCGACCAAACAACTGCCAGGATCGTAAAAATAGAGGCGCGTTGCGCCATGTTTTGGCCACTTTCCATCACCCAATTTTGAACAAGCATTTGCGCCACCGGGATCACGACGCAAAGCAGGATCGACAATCCAAAGCCCAAGATCGCCCACGAAGCTGCACCTGACAGCTCGGTCCTCCTTACTCCGACAATGAGGCAACCCAAAACACTAACGATGAGAATGGGTAATTGCCCCGCGAACAAGGAGAGCAACGTAGTGAGCTGCGCAGAGTTATTGATCGGATTCATTTGACCTTCATACTGCCGTTTCTGGAAGGGAGGCAACGTTAAAGCGGAGGGCGTAAGCCGTCCCGAGGCTACTCGTAAACCGCTTCGAGCTGTCGATCGATCACTTCGCCGGTGAATCGATCGATGGCGATGTGAAGCCAATACCGCCGTTCGCCTTCCACAACGAAATTCGCAAGGGTCGTTGCGTTTGGCGGATACCGCCCACTCTGGGCGATCAGGTCGATCATCAACACCCAAGTACGGGTTTGACTGACCTCAGACAAAGCGCGTGCTACTGTTTCTTTCGCTTCCTCTGTCGATCCGATCGTATTGCCGGTGGCCGCGACGAGTCGCGCAATGTCCTGGCGACCGATCGCGGGTCTCGTCATCGTTCCAATAACCGGATCCGTTACCACGCCCAAGGTGGGCGACGGGATCGGGCTGGCAGCGGCATTGTTGGAAGCGGCTAAACCCACGACAGTTGAAGTTGATTCGTTAGTAATCGCCGACCTTAAGATCGCAGCTATAACCGCAATGTTTTGGGTGTTCAGGTTAACAGTGCCGGCGCGCAGGCTGGCGCTGTTGTAAGTAAAGAGATCCAGGATCGGAGCATCGGTGCTTGTCGCGTTCGCAAAGTCTATTGTTCTCGGGCTTGCCGGCGTCGCGGTGGGGTTAGCAGACGTTCGAAAGGCATAGCCAAACTCTCCGGCATTCCGGAAAGGTCGATTGAGCATGGCGTAGTTCGCCAGGTAAGGCGGTGGAGTCGGTGATATGCCGAACGGACCGGGAAAGGGCGACGGCTGAGGAGATGGACTCGGCCTGGCCGGATCGACATTTTCAAGACCAAGGGCCCACCCACCATTGTATTCGATCATGGTAGTCGTCGTCCCGGTTTGTGGGTCAGCTAAGACTGCGTCGTCGTATTGATCGATCAAAGCGGCACCGATCGATAGCGTTGTAAACACATGGGCGCTGTCATCAACGTTAGTGCCGTTCATCGCATAATTCAGAAGTTGAAAGAACTCCGGTGAAGTGGTGAATCCAGGAATACGATCTCTCATGATTGTTCCGGAACTGCCCACGTATTGCCAATGACCGGGAGTCGCCGGCGTAACGGGCGGGCCCGCTGAGCCTGGCGAACCGGCGACCCATCGCAGTCCGAAGTTTCTTTGAATACTTGCAGTCTGAGCGGGAGCAGGATTTGGAACGGCAGTTGTCAGGTTTCCGATGTAAAAGCACTGGTTAAGAACAGCGGTGCCGGAACTCCAGGTCGGGACATTTCGCTCGCGGGAAAAGGTTCCCAGATATTGGAGCATGTTAATGCTGCCGTTCAGGGAGCGAAAAAGCTCTATCAGTTGCCTGCGGTTTAGGAATGCCTGGTTTGTTCGTCCATTAAATAGTGTGCCGGCTCCTGTTAAGAACCCTTCAGAGATTCCGGTCGCTGGGGTTCCCAGCACGTAGTTGAAGTAAGGGGCTTCTGTTTGGTCGGAGGGGATCAGGTTTGGAAAGACGCCCGAGGGTTGAACCGTCGCGTAATTTCTCCAGGCAATCATTTTTGTAAGACTTGGCTGGCTCGCCGTTGTGCCAGCAGCCGTCAGCTTCATTGCTGTCAGGTCCGCGAGCGCGATCGATCCCTTTCTGCCGACAGCGGTGACAAGGTTTAATGGAGTGGAAACGGGCGACGGTGATGGGTACGGATAGCCTGCCACATTAAAGTCCAGCAGGCCGCCTTCGTCATAGACGGCATAAGCATAGCGCCCAATGACATAGTTAGGATTAGTATTCGATGAATCGTTAATCGCGCCGGGTGGAGTGCTGATTTCTGTCGGAAGGGTCGGTCCATTTCGCGAGACCAATACCCAATCCGGTGCCGGAAACGCTGCGATCGGATCGGACTTATCGTCTCCAGTATTTGTCTTCGGGATGAGGTAGTGACTATTCCAACGTGCCAGGCTGACAAAGCGGCCATCGGACGAAGGGTCGTTACACGAGTTTATGGCGGAGGCGCGGCTCGGCACCGCAGGCGCTCCGATACTATCGGATCGGACGCTGCGTCGGATAAGGTTTGGGATAGCCGGGATTGTTCCCGCGACCGGCATGGAATTTCGTTGAGGTAGGATGTTGGCACTAGTCACTGGGGTGCCGGTAACAATTTCCTCCTTGAAATCTGCTACTACGATATCAAGCGCGCTTCGAGCGAGTTCGTCGGACTTGGCGTTGTTGAAAGCTCCGTGCGCGATCTGCCGGGCGCTACTGCTGCGCGATAGGTAGGCGATCACCATGGCTGCGAGCAAGACAACGAATGCCAAGACAATCACGATCGCGGCTCCTGCAGTGTCGCGGCGAATCTTGGTCATGGCTTCGGCGATAAAGCGAAAGTGCGCTCATACAGGCGAATGGCCGAGAGGGCTCGTCGAGGAATTCCGGTTGCCGAAGACAATGCGCTTTGCCATTGGTTGAGCAGTTCGCCGGGGCTCAGCGATGGCGAGAAATCGTTCATGGCCAGCGCGAGCGCGTTCAGATCGCTGTCTGATGTAAGGAGCCGGCTTTTTGAGTCCAGGGCCGCCAGGCAAATCGAAATGGCGACGACGTCCTGCAGTCCGTCTGTGGTTACGTGACCTGTTCCGGTGTCCCATGGTATAGTCGCGACCACGCCGCTCTTCAGAACGTAGTGATACTCAAACCGGAAAACATGCGGACCGATCAATTCGTAATCCGAGTCCGCCGATGAATTTGTCGCAGACGCCCAAGTACTCGAAATGGTGAGTGGCAAGAACACAACTGGCGCATCCGTGCTTGAGGTGCCGTTCCACGAGAGCCCTTTGGCCATTCTTTCAAGGGTGTTTGTATTTATGCGATAGGCGATTAGTGAGATCGGACCCGGAGAACTGCTGGACGCGTGGTAACCTGGAACTGCGCTATAGAATGCGAACCGGTCGTTGCCGGGCATTGCTCCTCCGATGGAATTGGGTGCCGCTGTTCCTTTACCGAAGAAGTCGAGGTCCGGACGTTTGGCCATCTGCGCGAAGTCGGCAGCCAGACGTTCGAAGACCAGTCTAACTGGGCGATCCGTCTCGATGCGCTTGTTGCCCGACGCTGTGATCGCAGTCGCGCTCACGAACAGTCGCCCGAAGAGCAGCACGAGCGCAACGAGGACGGCAACGGAGACAAGGAGTTCCACGAGGGTAAAGGCGGTGCGACCTTTCATCGCCCTTAATTGCGGTCCAGCGCGACAAACACTTCCGCCGTTCCTCCAGTATCGGCCGCAGCGGCTGCCGCTGGCCATGACGCACTCAAATGCGCGAAGGTGGCGGTGCGCATTCCGGCACCATTCGGTAAGAACGTTACCGACACGCGATAGCGGGAAGCCGGCGCGAGTGTCGTTGTGAATTGCCCCTCGCTCGTAAAGTAAAGAATCGTTGTTGTCTTTGCACCGACTGGGTTTGCCGGAATCGCGATACTGAACTGCGGCGATGTTGCCGCGCCGCCCCGCGGAATTGTTACCGGCGTCGCCCGGAGATCGGCGGCGACAGCGGACAACACGTCCGTCGACGCGGATTGTTCGATCGCGAGCTGATTGGTTTTTACGCCGACGGGCAGCAACGCAAAAATCGCCAGGAGCGAGACAGCGGCGATACCAAGCGCCAGGGTTACTTCAACCAGGGAAAAAGCGTTTGGTCTCCGCCTAGATAAGTTCATTGCCGGAAGACCCTAAAGTTGCTGGCGGCCCCGCTGAATTGAATCGCCGCCACGTTGCCGCTATAGCGGGTGCCTGAGGCGGGCGGCGTGGGTGCGACGTCTCCATGAGTCGGGACGATTCCGAGTTCGGCGACGACCTTAAGTGAGTAAGTGCTGTTTAGGTTCGCTTCGCCACGTGGCGTAAATCTAATCGTCTTGTAAAACGTGTAGCCTTGGGCAACGAACCAGAACTGGGTCGCGTCAGCGCTGTCACTGCTGATGCGATTGAAATGATCCGCGTTAATGCCGGCGGCATACGTATAGGGCAAATCGGATCGCGCCCCGAGGGCGTTCGGCAAAGGTGTTGGGTTAGGAGTAGGCGACGGGGGAGCGCCAATGTCCGTAAGATGCACGCCTTCGATTTTCGTGATTTTGCCGAGCTGCGCGATTCTACTTGCGGGCAACACGGCGGCCGGGTCGCCGTTGTCAAATACCGACGTACCATCGAGCGAGCGGACGACGGCCAGGACCAAACGTCCTTTTCCCGGATAAGGCGGCGATGCGGTTGTGGGCACCTTGGCGCCCGCGGCCTCCTCGTAAAATCCGACCCAGGTGTAGGTGCCGTTGGCCATCGCGTGCGTTCGCGCTTGAGCCAATGTTCCGGCAATTGTTTCAGCGGCGGTTGTGACATCGCTTGCCCCTTTCAAATTCGTGAATGAAGGCACTACGAAGACCATTAACGCTGCAACGATCCCCATCACGACAAGCAGTTCGATGAGCGTGAAGCCGAAACGGGTGCTTGTCCTCGATGACGGAACGCGAGGATGCTTGCGGCCAGACAAAGAAAATTGCGTCCGAGGGGGAACTCGTTTCACAGCAAAATGATAAGGGAGGGCGCCCTCCCCGACGAGCCTAAAACTGCGGGCGGAGAAATCTGCGAGTGTGAAAGGATTTGCAATCTCGGGCCGCAAATGGGGGCATAGTTCTAGCTTTTCTACGGGGCGTTGTGCTGGAACACACCCTATCCGAGGAGGAGCATAGTCAGATCGTTCAGACGATCGAGATGTTTGAAGTCATCCTTCAGACGCAGCCGGATGATTATCAGTCGCTCGAAATCCTGAAGGAAGCGTATCGTAAAGTCGGGCGCACAACCGATTCCCTAAAGACCTCGCGGCGGCTGGCAGAGGCATATTTCAACACCGGCTCTTACACGCTCGCGATGCAGGAATGCGAAGCGATCCTTATTCAGGAACCCAATGCCCCGGAGATTCTGGCCATGCTCGGCGATATCGAATCGCGCCTCCAAAAAGCGGGAGCACAGATTGTGGCCGGCGGTTCGAAGACGGGTTTGATCGCACCCGGAGGAGTAAACGGGACAAACGGACTAACCCATGGCGCGCACGACGGGTCTCTTGTCGATCTCCAGACAAACCGGCATCCGGCGAATTTGCAGGACCGTGGGGACGAGCATCTGGCGAAATTTTTAGTGATGCAGCAGCTGTTCCCGGAGGAAGCCGTCGCTGCCTCGATGGAAACGGTGAAGCAATTGAACAAGAACCTGGCCGGCCAGGCGATGGCGGCGTCGTTGTTGGATAAACTTTGCCACCAGGACACAGACAAGCTTGATGCGGCGATGTCGGGATTGATTGATCGAACGAAGTTCGCGTATGTCCCGATCGAATACTACGACGTGGATCGCCAGATCCCACGGATGTTGCCAGATCACCTGACTCTGGGCCGGCTCTTTTTGCCGTTCGATTTGATCAGCCGCACGATCATGATCGCCTGCTGCAACCCGTTTGACGCAGCGGGACGCGACGCGGTTCAGCAATCACTCGACTACACGGTGACATGGTACCTGGCGCGGCCGGGCGCGATCATCAAAGCGCTGCAAGATGTTTACCGGCTCGAGTCCCGGGTCTAACCGCGTATGAGAAGCAAATCATTCGCGGAACGCATCGCCGATGTCCTGATCGAGGACGGGCTTCTCTTGCCCGCGCAGCTCGAAGAGGCGGTCGGCGTCCAGCAAAAAGAAGGCGGCCGGCTACTGAAAATTTTGACGGACAAGCAGTTCGTCACAGACCAGGACATGACGGTGAGCATGGGGCGTTGCCTCAACACGCCGCTGATCAATCTGTCGAAGTTGCGCGTGCCGGAAGAGGTGATGTCGCTGGTGCCGCGCGACTTGGCGAAGGCGAACAAGCTGGTGCCGATCGCTCGGTTGAACGGCAAGCTGTTTGTGGCAATGGCGGACCCAACGAACGTCCTCGCGGTCGACGACGTGAAGCGACGAGTGCAACTCGATATCGTCCCGATGATCGCCACCGAAAAAGCGGTAAGCGATGCGCTTGCCGGGGTGCACCATGGCGGCGCGCGGATGGCGGAAGTGCTGAAGCAGGTCGCTGAAGAAGCAGCCAATGCGGACGACGTCGAAGTGCAATCGAAGAAGAACGAGGAGATCGATCTCGATCGGTTGGCGACAGATTCCGAAGACGCTCCGGTCATCAAGATCGTGAACCTGATTTTGGTGCAGGCGGTGAAAGAAAAGGCGTCTGACATTCACATCGAGCCATTCCAAAAAACGCTAAAGCTGCGTTACCGAATCGACGGCGAATTGATTGCGGCCGAGTCGCCGCCGAAGGCTTTGCAATTGGCGATTACGTCGCGCATCAAAATTCTCTCGGGTCTGAATATCGCCGAGCGGCGTATTCCGCAGGACGGCCGGTTCCGGATCAAGGTTCTCGGCAAAGACGTTGATCTTCGTGTTTCGATACTGCCGACGGCTTACGGCGAAAAGATCGTGATCCGTATTCTCGATAAAGCGGCGCTCACCGGCAGCATCGACCAGATGGGCATGGACGAATCGACGCTCGACAAGTTCAAGAAGGCCATCGACGCGCCGCACGGCATGATCCTGGTGACGGGCCCAACCGGTTCCGGAAAAACGACGACGCTTTATTCGGTGCTGCAGGAGCTAAACAACCCGCAATACAATATCGTCACGGTCGAAGACCCGATCGAATACGAGCTCACTGGGATCAACCAAGTTTCCGTGCGCAACGACATCGGGCTCGATTTCGCGTCGGCCTTGCGCTCCATCCTGCGCCAGGACCCGGATATCGTCATGGTAGGTGAAATTCGTGATAACGAAACGGCCGACATCGCGGTGAAGGCCGCGCTCACCGGTCACCAAGTGTTGAGCACGCTCCACACGAACGACGCGGCCGGCGCCATTACGCGACTTGACGACATGGGGATCGAGCCGTTCCTCATTTCCAGCTCGGTCATCATGGCCTGTGCCCAACGTCTCGTTAGGCGGATTTGCACAAATTGCCGAGAAGAATTCGTGCCGGAACCGGAGATGTTCGAGCGACTCGGTGTCGAAATGCCGGAAGGCGCAGTCTTTTATCACGGCGGCGGCTGTGATCGGTGCAAGCACCGAGGTTACCTTGGACGCGTGGCGATCATTGAAGCGCTGCCGGTGAGCGAAGCGGTTCGCCGGCTCATCATCAAGCGGGCCTCGTCGGCGGTGGTGAAGAACCAGGCGATCAGCGAAGGGATGCGGACGCTACGCATGGTGGGAATCGATAAAGCGCTCGAAGGGGTAACGACCCTGGAGGAGATCTGGCGCGTCACGGCGGAGGACCATTAACGCGCGATGACGATTCCCTTTCTAAGTTATTTCAAACGAGGCAAAGACAGCGCCGCAGTGAAAGAAAAAGCAGCCGCGCCGGCGAAAGCGGTATTGCCGCCGCTCGAAAAACCGAGCAGCGAGCGGTTCAGCAAGACCGTAATGCCGAATGCAACCCGGACTTTGCCGCCGCAGGATCCTTTTGAAATGGCGGCGCGTTCGACCGCGCTTGGCGGACAAATGCCGGCGGTGGCGACTGCCGTTGCGCCGTCGCCGGGGCGCACAATTTCTTTTTCCCCATCGTCACAGGCGATCAGCGCGCAGCAGGATTTGCCGCCGGCCGTCGCGCTCGCGCTCGAGCCGCAGGTCGAGCGCGTAATTTCGCTGGAACTTGCCGACGTACTTTCCGAAATGCCGGCGGGTTACATCAAGCCGCTTGAGAGCATCGACACATCACGCCGTGTTTTATTGAAAGCGTCGGAAGTCGAACGAGGAATGGCGACGGGTAAGCCGACGGTTTCGCTTGCGACGGTTTATCAACAGGTGCCAGAGATTTTTATCTGCCGGATCACGGAGTCGGATACGTCGCAGCTGAACTTGCCGTTCCAGAAAGTGCTCAATGGCTTCGCAAGCATGCACGTGCGTGCGGACCAGGAACGAGCCAATGCGGTGCCGCAGGTCGAGACGCCTTTTCTCAAGGTGACGCTCGAGGACAACCAGAAATTTGGAACGATCACGGAGCCGCTCGAGACGACGGAGATGCCTCCGGTCCGAATGCAGCCAGCGACTGCGGAAGCTTTCGCCGCCGCCGAACCGGAAGCCGCGGCGGATGCGATCCTGAGAATGTCGCCCGCGCCATCTACCAATGGCGTCACGCCAAAAACCCCAACCCGAATTCCTTTCAAGCTTTCACTGAATGGAACGGACGCGCTCGCACCTGAGAGTGTTCCAGCCTCAAGCGGGCCGTCCGTTCCAAACCCTTTGCAGTCGTCGCTGACGCCGGTGGCCAATCCGGAAGGGGCGGTTGCGCCGCCGCCAGAAACCGAGAAGAAGGAGCCCAAGGTTCCGGCAACATTTGGCGCGACACCGACGCCGGTGCGCATCCCATTCAAGATGGCAGCGATGCCGGCAGTCATCGAAGAAGAGGCGAAGCCAAAACCGGAGCCGTGGCTAACAAAGGAAAGTGTGGCCGAGGCAACTCAGGCGCCCGACGAGCCGAAAGTTTCGGCCCCGGTGGGTTCCGAACCGGTGCGCGTCGCCGAAGTAAAAATCGCGCTGCCCTTGCGGCCAATCCTCAAGAGTTTACCGCCCATCCAACTTACCGGCGATCCCAGCTGCGTGCCGGCTGATGTCCGGTTTGAGCTTCCGTTTGCATTGATCGAACCACAGCTCGCTTCCGGCCGCGTGAGCGTAACGGCAAAAGTTTTCGAGGTCAGCATTCCAGTGAGCTTCCGCGGTTTGTTTCAGGCAGGCGCGGGAGCGGTTGACGTTTCGCTGCCGTTGCAGGAGGTCCTGAAGAATTTGCCCTCGACTTCGTTGCGCATGCGTGACGATCAGGAGGAACAGGACGCCGGGCAGAATTTCGCGACGCCGTTCTCCGCGAAGGCGGAGGAAGATGCGAAGCGTTTCAATGTGCCAGCCACGCCGGTGGCGAAGCCGGTAGTGCCGGAACCCGCGGCAGAAGTTGCCGAACCGGCTAAAGCTGAGATGCCGGATGAAAGCCAAGGCAGCGTCGCTGACGGGGCGACGGCTACAGAAGCGCCGTCGTCCGATCGTCCGCTGCGAACACCGCTTCAAGTCGCGCTCGATACGGATGAAAAGCTCGACGCGAAGGGCGTGGTGGCGCTTGTGAACAAACTTTCGGGCGTGAAGGCCTGCGCAATTCATTTCGGCGACGGGCTAAGTCTCGCCGGCAGCTTGCCCGCCGAGTTGGAGACTGACGGCATTTGCGCCATGGCGCCTTCTTTAATGCAGCGGGTCGAAAATCATCTCGTTGATACAAAACTTGGGATGCTCCGCGGCATGACGCTTTCTTGTAGCAAGGGTGCCGTGACCTTTTACATGCACGAAAATCTTTGCCTCGTCGCACTCCACGCCGACCTCGACTTGCCGAGCGAAACGCGCGACCGCCTTTCGCGAATCGTGCACGAGTTGTCGCGAAAATATTCTCACCCCATCTAGCCGCCGCCATGTCGATCATCAATTACGCGAGCCGCGAGATTCAGTTCAAAATCGTTTACTACGGGCCGGCGCTCTGTGGGAAGACGACGAACCTCGGCTACATCCACAAACGGATTAATCCTGAGAACCGCGGCGACCTCGTCTCCCTCGCGACCGCGGCGGACCGAACCCTCTTCTTCGATTTCCTTCCGCTGAACGCTGTCGTCATCAAAGGTTTCGTGACGAAGTTCCAGCTCTACACCGTCCCTGGGCAGGTGATCTACAACGCTACCCGCCAGCTCGTTCTCCGCAGTGTGGACGGGGTTATCTTCGTAGCCGATTCCCAGTGGGAAAAGATGGAGGAAAATGTCGAGAGCTTTAAGAACCTTGAAGACAACCTCGCGAAGCAGAATATCTCGATCGACGAAATTCCCTACGTCATTCAATACAACAAGCGCGACCTCGAGAACATCGCACCCGTCAATTACCTCGAGTACGTGCTGAACAATCGGAAGAAGCGCGTCCAGAGTTTCGAGGTCGTTTCGAGTACGGGGCAGAACGTGTTCGCTTCGCTGAACGCGGTTTCGCAGATTCTGTTGCACAAATTCAGCAAACAAAGCGAAGTCTCCAAGAGCGCGCCCGCGCCCGTGGCGATCCCGGTCGAACCGCCCGTTCTAAAGGTATGAACGCGATCCCTTGCCTGACGATTCAAGACGTCGCGAATCTCGACGGCGTTCTGGGCGATTTTCTGAAAAAGGCCGAGGCCGAGCTAACGGTCGTGATCGATCGCGGTGGCAACGTCATCTCGCAGTTTGGCGACATGACCGTGATGGACGTGACGATTATTGCGGCGCTCGCTGCGGGGTCGTTTGCAGCCACGAAAGAATTGGCGCGACGAATTGGCGAGATCGAATTCAACGCGCTCTACCACCAGGGCAACGGCAATCACATTTTCATGAACTCGGTCGACGACGATACGATCATGATCACGGTCTTCGGCCGGCGGACGACTGTCGGGCTAGTGCGGTTTTATTCTGCCAGCGCCGCCCAAAGCGTCGGTGCGTTGTTGAAATCGCTGCAAACGAACGGCCACGGATTTTCCTTCGACGCGTCGGACATCACCGCCGCGCCGGTGTTCGCTGATCGCTAGCGCAGGCAGGATTGCCTGGATTACGCGGCGTATTCTGTCACGACGAGCGTGGCGTTATGCCCGCCGAAACCGAATGAGTTGTTGACGGCGATCCGGACCTTTTTTTGTTTCGCGACATTCGCGGTGTAGTCGAGATCGCACTCCGGATCCGGATTCTCCAGATTGATCGTCGGTGGAATCACGCCATCGCGAATCGAAAGCAAGCAGGCCGCCGTTTCGATTGCACCCGCGCCGCCTAACAAATGGCCGGTCATCGATTTTGTGGCGCTGATCGGAACAGTCTTCGCGTAATCGCCGAAAACAGTTTTGATCGCGCGTGTTTCACAGATGTCACCGAGACCGGTCGAGGTCGCATGCGCGTTAATGTAATCGACCTGTTCCGGATTTGTTTTCGCGTGATTGAGCGCCATTCGCATCGCGCGCACGGCCCCCTCGCCATCGGGCGGCGGAGCTGTCATGTGATACGCGTCCGCGGAAAGTCCGTAGCCGGTTAACTCGCAGTAAATTTTCGCGCCTCGCGCCTTGGCGTGTTCCAGCTCTTCGACCACAAGAACTCCGGCGCCTTCTCCCATGACGAATCCATCCCGGTCGCGATCGAACGGCCGAGAGGCCCGCTTCGGCTCGTCGTTCCGGGTGCTGAGCGCTTTCATCGCCGAAAATCCGGCGAGTCCGATCGGAATGATGGATGCCTCCGCACCACCCGCAAGAAAGATATCGGCATCACCGAACTTAATCATGCGCCACGATTCGCCGATGGCGTTGTTGGATGTAGCGCAGGCCGTAACGATACAAAAATTCGGGCCCTGCAATCCGAATTCCATCGAAATTAGGCCGCTCGCCATGTTGCTGATGAGCATCGGAATCGTAAAGGCGGAGACTCGCGACGGTCCCTTGTTAAGCAGGGCGGAATGTTGATCCTCGAGAGTTTTCAGGCCGCCGATGCCGCTGCTAACGATTGCCCCAAAGCGATGCCGGTTCACTTTTTCGAGGTCGACCCCGCTGTCTTTCATCGCCATTTTCGCCGCGCCCATCGCGAGATGCGCGTAGCGATCGGTGCGCCGAACGTCTTTCGGATTCTTGAAAAAATCTTTCGGCTCGAAGTTGCGAACCTCGCCCGCGATCCGGCAATCATAGGCGCTCGCGTCGAACGTCGTGATGCAATCGATGCCGCTCACGCCGTTCTGTAGATTGCGCCAGAAGGTGTCGACGTCGTTGCCGATCGGCGTGAGAACCCCCATGCCGGTAATGACGACTCTTCGGTCGGTATTCATCGCCAAGGAGTCTAACGCGTTCCCATTCCGACGCTCTGGACGGTTTGGAATAACTTGCCTTCCGTTTTGATCGAGGGCGCGATGATGATTTCGGTCTGTTGAAATTCCGCGATGTTCCGCGCGCCGACATTGCCCATGCAAGTCGTGATCGCGCCGACCAGGTTTTGGCTGCCGTCATCCACTTCGGCCGGGCCAAACAGGATCTGCTTGAGGGAACCAGTGGCGCCTACTTTGATGCGAGTGCCGCGCGGCAAATTCGCGTGCGGCGTTGCCATACCCCAGTGGTAACCGGCGCCAGGCGCTTCGTACGCTTTTGCGAACGCGCTGCCGACCATGACGGCGTCCGCGCCGCAGGCGAGCGCCTTGCAAACGTCGCCGCCTTTGCTCATGCCGCCATCAGTAATGATCGGAACGTAGCGAGCAGTCTTCTTGAAGTAGGCGTCGCGCGCTGCCGCGCAATCGACCGTGGCTGTGACTTGCGGCACCCCAAGGCCGAGAACTCCGCGGGAAGTGCAGGCGGCGCCCGGCCCGACCCCAATCAAGACCGCCGCCGGGCCGCATTCCATGATCTCGAATGTGACGTCGTACCCAACGGTGTTGCCGACGATGACCGGAATGCGCATCTCGCGGCAGAATTTTTCCAGCTCGAGCGACTTATACTCTGATGAGAGGTGGCGCACGGTCGAGACGGTGCTCTGCACAACAAAAACATCCGCGCCGGCTTCCTGCGCGATCCGGCCGAACTGATCGGCTTTTTGCGGAATCGAGCTGACCGCAGCGATCGCACCGCTGTCCTTCATCTGTTTGATGCGAGCCGCAATCAAATCTTCCTGGACCGGTTCCTGATAAATTTTTTGGAGAAGCGCGGTGATCTCAGCTTTGTCGGTTTCGACGACCTTCTGCAAAACCTCTTTCGGATTCTTGTAGCGGGTTTGCACGCCTTCCAGGTTCAGCACGGCGAGCCCGCCAAGTTTGCTCATCTCGATGGCGAACTTCACATCGACAACGCCATCCATAGCGCTGGCCAGGATTGGGATTTTCAGCTCGATCGGTTCCGCGTCGCGCCGCGGAATTCGGAACGTCGTGTCGACTTCGTTCGGGTTAATCGTGACGCGGCCCGGCACGAGAGCGATCTCGTCGAACCCGTAAGTCACGCGCGCTTTGCGATTGCGGCCGATCCACATTCCCATGATTAAATTTGTTCCGGTTTAAATCGTTCGTTCAAGCTTCCGCACCGTGGACACCGCGGAAGCAAAGCAGCCGTTCGATCCTCAAATTCGAACGCGCAAATTACGCAACGCAGCCGATAGCGCAAAGCGCGTCGCTCGCGACGGCGGCGATTCCACTCTCCAAGTATCCAGAGGAGAAAAACCGCCGCAAGAAAAACCAGCAGATAGATCGTGACCAGCGCGGAGAGGCTGACGGGGATCACGGCGCGGTTGGGGCGGGGCTGACGGAAGGCGCGGGGACGATGTCGTTGCCCCATTCGAGAGTGGCGGAGCCCCAGATGAGCGGAGCGCGGGTGGAGGATGGCGAATCGCGGATAGCCGGGAAGCGCGTTGCGGCCAGATATTTTCGCGCTTGTTCATCGAGCGCCGCGTCACCGGATGAACTTTGCAGGAAACAATGGCGGACTTCCCCCTTGTCGCTGACGGCAATGAGGAACCGAGCAGGTTCGGGAGCTTCGCGACCGATAGAGTTGAATTTCAATACCGGAGTTTGTGGGGTGATGAGGGAGTCGAGCTCGGGAGAAAACCGGATTCTGGTGGCAATTGGTCTGGTGACGAATGGCGTCGGGGTCGCTGGTTTTTCGACCAGCGTTGGTGGGTTCGCGCTGGGAATCCGCAAAGCGGGCGTCGGCGGCGGCAGATCTTTCAAGAGTGGTTGCCGGCCGAGATAGGAAGGAGCGTGTTGGATCGTAGGCATGACGAGGGCCTTCGCGTCAGGCGGCGGCAATGTCGTGGAAGCAAGCGCTGGATCTTCGGCTTCGATCCAGCGCAGAAGCTGGCGACCCTCATCAGAGTTTGGCGCGATCAAACTGACCCGGCCGGGCGGAGGCAACAAAGCGACTGCCGGCGGATAAACGATTTGGAACAGATAAAAACCAAAGGCGTGAACAGCGAGAGAGGCGAGAAGAAACCCGCTCAAGGTCCATTTTCCGCGCCCCGGCCTTTCCCACCCAAAGACCAAATCATTCGTTGCGTTCATTTAGCCGGCGCGGTGGCAAGAGCCACGGAACCGATTCCGTGTTCGAGCGCGAGATTGGCGACCTCGATGACCAGGGAATAGGGCGTCAGTCGGTCCGCTTTGATGATGATCGGCCGCGATTCTTTCTTCGCTTCATCGAGCAACGGACCGAGCTGATCGAGCGCTACTTTTTGGTCGCGGAAATAAATCGCGGGCGCTGCTCCTCCGGTAACGCTGATGATTTGCGGATTGATCTGCGGACCCAGCGTGAAACGCGAGAGCGGAACCGAAACAGAAATTCCCGGCTGCAGAATGAAGTTCGAGCTCAGCAGCAGAAAGAAGATCAGCAGAAAAGTGACGTCGAGCAGCGGGATCGCCGCGAGCCACCCGAAGTGATGTTCTTTCGTCCGGGAAAGCTTCATGCCCACGGCCCGACGGCCGAACCCTAACGCGCTTCCCGTTCCGCCGCGGGCGCCTGGAAAGTGATGATGTCGCCTTTCGGTTCCCGGTCGCTCAGCATGTGCACGACTTCGATTCCGGCGCGTTCCATTTCGTGCATGAGAGCGTTCACGCGCGAAGACAGGTAACTGTAAGCGATGAAAGTTGGCGTCGCGACGACGAGCCCAGCCGCGGTGGTGAGCAAGCTCTTGTAAACACCATTCGATAATTCAGTGACCGTCGCGTAGCCGCCATTTGCCGACAGCGTGCCGAAGGCATCGATCATTCCAGTAACTGTGCCGAGCAAACCGAGGAGCGGCGCGACATACGCCAGCGCCGCGAGCACGCCGAGGAACCTCTCAAGCTTCGGCACTTCAAGTTGCCCTGCTTCCTGGACGATCTCGCGCAGTTCCGCACGCGGCGCGTCGTGTCGAATGATGGCGGCGTGAATCACACGGGCGACGGGCCCGGGCGTGCCTGCGGACTCATGCAGAGCTTCGGCGAAATTGCGTCGTTGAAGCAGATTCGAAAGTCCCTGAAGAAATTCGCCCACGTGAATGCTGGCCCGGTGCAAATAGAGAAGCCGCTCCGCGAAGACGGCGATGGCAATGATGCTGCACATCAGGATGGGCCACATGAGAAGCCCGCCCTTCTGGATGTAGTCGATCATTGCCTTTTGTCTTAACCGTCTTTGCCTCTCGTGGCAAGCCGCGACCCCTCAATGGGCGAGGGTCGGTTTCGGCAGCGGAAAAACGCTGGCTACGATGATTAATTCTTATTGACCCTTGGCACGCAAGGTGGTTAGAAGTGGGGGAAAGTGGATTGAAATGGCACAACTATCCGCTGGCGTATGGACCACACCGCTCAACCACAAAAATTCTTCGCCGGCGAATTCCGTCACGCCATTGACGAAAAGAATCGTATCACGATTCCCGCCCGCTGGCGCGGCGACGGCAGCGAGGAATTTATTATTCTGCCCGAACCCCAGCACCAGTTTCTTTTGGTCATGTCGACGGAGGAATTTTCCCGGATGAGCGCCCTGGCGGAAAGTCACAGCGCGGTTTCGCCGCGAGAGCGCCGGGTTTTTTTGCGCCACCTGCATTCGCGCGCCGAGCACGGGACTTCGGACCGGCAAGGCCGGCTCGTTTTGCCGGAAGACATGTGCCGCACCCTTGGATTGAAGGGGGAAGTGGCCCTCGTCGGAAACCACGGGCGCTTTGAAATTTGGAATCTGCAGAAATGGAAGCGCGCCCACGAAGAAGAAACGGCCACCTATCAACAGGTCGCTGGAGTGATCGGGCTTTAGGGATTTTTGGAAATGATTAACGCACTGCTGTTCGAGCGACCGATCTGGTTCAACACCGGTCCGCTCGAGGTCGAGGAGGCGGCCCAGGAAATGGAGGACTTCACTTATCATCGTCCGGTGCTCGTCCGCGAATCGGTGGAATTGCTGGCGCCGCGGGCCGGTTCGTTGGTCGTCGACGGGACGTGCGGCGGTGGCGGACACACTGCGGAAATTCTTCGCACCGGCGCCGACGTTCTCGCGCTGGATCAGGATCCCGACGCGATCGCATTCGCCGGTGAAAAACTGGGAGATTACGGCGGTCGCGTCACCTTCGTTCAGGCTAACTTTCGCGAAGCAGGAAAAGTCTTGGATGAACTGGGGATCGTCGGGATTGGTGGCGCGCTGCTCGATCTGGGCGTGTCGTCGCGGCAATTGGAAAATGCGAGCCGCGGCTTCAGCGTCGTGCGGCAGGGTCCACTCGACATGCGAATGGATCCGCGCCGGGAACTCACCGCTGCGGCGATCATCAATTCGTACACCGAAGAAGATTTGACGCGGATTTTCCGCGAGCTGGGCGAAGAGCCGGCCGCGCGTCGGATTGCGAGCCAGCTGGTGAAGCAGCGCAAGACGTCGCCCTTCCAGGACACTATGCAGCTGGCGAAAGCCATCGAGAAGATCGTCTGGCGTCATGGGCGCCGTCATCCGGCGACACAAGTTTTCCAGGCGTTGCGGATGGAAGTGAACGACGAGCTTCGCGCTCTCGAAGAAGGCCTGCGCGCTCTGACGAAACGCCTCGAATCCGGCGCGCGCATCGCCGTCATCACGTTCCACTCACTCGAAGATCGCATCGTTAAGAATTTCTTCCGCGATCGGAGCCGCGAATGGCTGGACCGGCCGGAATGGCCGGAACCACGTCGCAATCCAGATTTCGTTTTCCGCCTCGTGACCGACAAACCGATCGAGCCGGGCGAGAACGAACAGCGCAACAATCCGCGATCGCGCAGCGCCAAACTGCGGGTCGCCGAAAAAATCTAATGCACGCGCCCCGTCGCAAGACTTTCAATTCGGTGAATGCCGCATCCCTGGCGCGCTGGATCGCGCTCACCGGTTTCCTGGCCTTGACCGGATTGGTTTACGTTTACCAGACGCTCCAGCTTTACCATCTCGGCGACCGCCGGAAGGCTTTGGAGAACGAGCTGGCGAGCCTTCGTGTCCAAAACGAGATCGCCCGGTCAACGATCACGGCCCGGACGTCGCACCTCGCGCTCCAGCGCCAGCTCAAAGACGGCTATTTGAAAATGATTCCGATCGCCGAGCGAAACATTGTGCGCCTGAATGCGCCCCGGCCCACGCGCGTCGAGGACGCCGTCCAACCGGTAGCTAACAAACGTGGCGGAAGATGAAGTGGAACAGCCGGATCCGTTGCGCGCTGGTCTGCCTTTTCTTCACCGGTTTGTTCAGCCTATTTTCGTTCCGGCTCGTTTATCTGCAGATGATCAAGCACGACGAATATCGTGCCCTCGCCGCAGAAAAACACGTCGATAAGCGGCCCATCTTTGCCGAACGCGGTTCGATCGTTGACGCTAATAACGAGATCCTGGCCCACAACACTCCCGGCGAAAGAATCGTCGCGGACGCCACCCGGTTAAATAATCGCGACGCAATCGTGCCGATTCTGCACGAGGTGCTCGATCTGCCGGTCGATGAATTGACCGACAAGCTGAGCGGCGAACGGCAATACATCGTTTTGAAACACGCGGTGCCGATCGCGACCGCAAATACACTTCGCGAAAAACTTCGCGCCGCGAATTTGCGCGGCATTTATTTCGAGCGGGACACGACGCGGCTTTATCCAAACGGCTCCATGCTCTGCCATGTGATCGGATTCACCGATTACGATCATCGCGGCATCCAGGGCGTGGAGTCGTCGATGGAGGAATATCTGCACGGGCAGGATGGCTTCCGCTGCATCGAGCACAACCGCGCCGGCGAAGAGATCGTGCTGTACCGCGGGCCGGAGCTGGCGCCGAAAGATGGTTACCGGGTGCACCTGACGGTCGACCTCAATTTGCAGAACATCGTCGAGAACGAGATCGACGCCGCGGTGCGGGAATATTCGCCGCAAAAAGCGACGATTATTTTGATGCGTCCACAGACTGGCGAGATTCTCGCGATGGCCAACCGGCCGAACTACGATTTGAACGAGCGCTCGAAAGCGAAGCCGGAACAGATGAAGAACCGCGCCATCATCGACATGATGGAGCCCGGTTCGACTTTCAAGATTGTCTCCGCCGCGGCTGCCTTGAATGAGCGAAAGGTTCGGCCCGACACGACAATCTTTTGCGAGAACGGGATCTGGAATTTTGGCGGCAAACCGTTGCACGACCACAAGGCTTACGGCGAGCTGAGCGTCCAGGATATTTTGGTCAAGTCGAGCAACATCGGCGCGGCCAAGCTCGCCCTGTCGATCGGCGACCAGAAATTCTACGAGTACATTCGCCGATTCGGATTCGGCGACCGCACTGGAGTCGAATTGCCTGGGGAAATTCCGGGCGTGATTCGGCCGCCCCAATCGTGGAGCAAAATTTCCATCACGCGTATCCCGATGGGCCATGAAGTTGGGGTGACGCCGTTGCAGATGGCAGTCGCGATGTCGACGATCGCCAACGGCGGCAAGCTCATGACGCCGCGCATCGTGAAATCGATCACGACCGAGAATGGCAAAACGATCACAACGTTTTCGCCAACGGTTTTACGTCAGGTGATTTCGCCGGAAACCGCTGCCCAGGTTGGAAACGCTTTACGCGGCGTGGTGAGCGACCGCGGCACGGCGGCAGCCGCAGCGGTGCCGGGTTTCACCATCTCAGGAAAGACCGGCACCGCCCAAAAAGTCGATCCCCACGGCGGATACGAGCACGGGAAATATGTCGTCTCGTTTTGCGGTTATCTTCCTGCCGACCATCCGGAATTTGTCGGGATCGTCGTTCTGGACGATGCGAAGACGGCGAATCCGGAATTGAATTACGGCGGCCTGGTGGCGGGTCCGATCTTTTCGCGTATCGCCGAAAAGGCCGCGCGCTACCTCGATCTTCAGCCGCACGAAGATCTCGCCAAGGCGTCCGCCGCCACGCGAATGGCCTTAACCAATGCATCGCACCGTTGAGCGCGCTGCGCCCGTTTGACCATTTCGCATGCAGCTCAAAACACTCGTCGCCGCCATTTCACCCCGCCAAGTCATCGGCCCACTTGATCGCGTCGTGGAAAGCATCGCGTATGACTCGCGGCGTGTGCAGAGGAATGGCCTTTTCGTCGCACTGCGCGGCGAAAAAGTCGACGGCCATCAATTCATCGATCAAGCCGTCGAAAAAGGCGCCACGGTCATCGTGACGGAGCACGAGGTCCAATCCCCTCGCGCAACCTGTCTGGTGGTGGAGAACACTCGGTCCGCGTTGGCCGATCTCGCCGCGACTTTTTATCAACAACCCGCGCGACGGCTGAAACTCGCGGCCGTTACCGGGACGAACGGGAAGACGACCACCACGTTTTTGATCAAGCACATTCTCGAAAAGGCGGGGTTGCGTTGCGGTTTGCTCGGCACGGTTCGCTACGAAATCGCGGATCGAGTTCTGCCGGCGGTGCGAACTACGCCAGAGTCGCTGGACGTTTACGATCTGCTTTCGCAAATGGTGAACGCCGGGTGCAAAGCCGCGGCGTTGGAAGTTTCGTCGCACGCCCTCTCCCAGGACCGCGTTCGCGGCCTCGAATGGGACGTCGCCGTTTTCACAAATCTCACCCAGGACCATCTCGATTTTCACGGGACGATGGAGAATTACTTCGAAGCGAAGGCGACGCTCTTCACCGGATTGATCGAGCAAAAATCGAAGACGAAGCCGACGGCGGTGATTAATCTCGACGACGCATACGGCGCGAAGTTGGTGGACCGCCTCGAGAAAAAAGTTCCGGTCATCACTTACGGAATGGGAGTGAAGGCGGATTTTCGCGCTTCGAATTACCACGCGGAATTTGCCGGCACGTCGTACCAACTCGACGCGCGTGGGAAAAGTTATTTGGTGCGGGTTCCGCTGATCGGCCGCTTCAACGTTGCGAACTCGATGGCGGCACTGGCCGCGGCGAGCAGCATGGGGATCAGTTTGCGCGATGCGATTCTCAGTCTCGGGCGCTCGCCTCAGGTTCCCGGCCGTCTCGAAGCGGTGCCGGCGAAGCGCCAGTTCCAGGTCTTCGTCGATTACGCGCACACCCCGGACGCGTTGCTGAACGTGCTCAAAACAGCGCGCGAACTTTCGCCGAGAAAATTGATCGTCGTTTTCGGTTGCGGCGGCGACCGGGACAAACAAAAGCGGCCGCTCATGGGCCGCGTCGCGGATGAGAACGCCGATTACAGCATCATCACTTCCGATAATCCGCGGAAGGAAGATCCCGACACGATTATCGCGGAAGCGGCGAAAGGTTTTCGCTCGGATCGTTACGAAACAATTGTCGACCGAGCGGAGGCGATCGCGCGCGCCATTGAGCTGGCGCAGCCCCGCGACATCATTCTCATCGCGGGGAAAGGCCACGAGCCCTACCAGGAATTCGCGGATCACACGATCCCATTCGACGACATCCAGGTGGCCCGCCGCGCCTTGGAAAACCATCCGCTCACTTTCTGACAATGGATTCTCTTTCCCTTGCTAAAATCGCGGTGTTCGCTGGCGGCTCAATCGCGTCGGGAAATGCCGAGGCGCGTGTCTCGCGCGTCAGCACTGATTCGAGAACGCTGCAGGCCGGAGATCTTTTTGTGCCGCTGCGCGGAGAGAATTTTGACGGACACAAATTTATCGAGCAGGCGGCGCAGCGTGGCGCGGTGGGCGCGATGGTCGACGAAGGGTGGTCTGGAAGCGCGCCGGAAAATTTCGGCCTGATTCGTGTAGCCGATACGCTCGCGGCTTATCAGACACTCGCCGCGAATTATCGCGCATCGCTCTCGCTCAAAGTCATCGCGATCACTGGCAGCAACGGGAAAACGAGCACGAAGGATTTCGTCGCGGCCACGCTCGCCCGAAAATTCCGGGTCACAAAAACGGAAGGTAATTTCAACAATCACGTCGGATTGCCGCAAACGATGCTCGCGGCCAACGGCGAGGATGAAATCGCGGTCTGGGAAATCGGAATGAATCATCCCGGCGAGATCGCAGCGTTGGCGAAGTTGGCCGCGCCGGACGTCGCCATCATCACGAACGTTGGCATCGCGCATATCGAATTCATGGGAAGCCGGGAAGCGATCGCGGAGGAAAAGGGCTCGCTGGCGGAAGCGGTCGCGTCGAACGGCACCTTGATTCTGAATGCGGACGACGCGTTCAGCGAATCAATCGCGAAGCGGACTGGAGCCAAAATTATTCTCGCCGGTATCGATAAGGGCTCCGTCCGCGCGACAGATATCACGCAGAATTCGACTGGCTCCGAATTTACGATCCTCGAAGGAGCGCATCGCTGCCGGGCGCAATTGCCGGTGCCTGGAATTCACATGGTGCAAAACGCGATGCTCGCGATTGCGGCGGGGCGCGTATTTGGCCTTTCGCTCGAGGAATGCTCGGTCGGCCTCGCCTCCACGCCGCTGACGAAAGCGCGTCTCCAGATCAAGGAGATCGAGGGCATTCAGTTCATCGATGACAGCTACAACGCGAATCCGGATTCGATGAAAGCGGCGTTGCGAACCCTGGTCGAACTGGATTCGGACGGGCGCCGAATCGCAGTGCTCGGAGAAATGGGCGAGCTCGGCGCCGAATCGGACCGCGGCCATCGCGAGGTGGGTGAAGCCGCCGCGGCTTTGCGCATTGACGAATTGATCGCGGTCGGCGGAATTGGCGCCGCCATCGCGCACGCCGCGAAGAAAGCGGGTTTGGAAAAAAGCGTGGCAGTCGATTCACCGAAGGAAGCGGCTGAGTTGCTCGAAGGGAGCGCGATGCCGGGCGATCTGGTTTTGATTAAGGGCAGCCGCTCCGCGCGAATGGAACGGGTCCTGGAAGAATTTTCCAGGAAGCGACGAGCCGAGGAGGTCGCGTCATGATGTATTACCTCCATCTCCTGAGTGAGGAGATCAAAGGCTTCAACGTCTTCAGTTACGTCACCTTTCGCGCCGTGGCGGCGGCGGTGACCGCGTTCGTGCTCTCGCTGGCGTTCGGGAACTTTACCATCCGCAAATTGATCGCGCTGAAAATCGGACAGCCGATCCGCACGGCAGACGAAGTCCACCGGCTCGCGGAATTGCACAGCGCAAAGCAGGGCGTGCCGACGATGGGCGGCGTCCTGATTATCTGCACCGTTTTCATTTCCGGTTTTCTGTGGGCACGCCCGGACAATCGCTTTGTTTGGCTCGCGCTGTTCAGCATGGTTTATCTGGGCGGCCTTGGGTTCGCTGACGATTACCTTAAGGTCACCAAGAAAAATTCCGGCGGAATCAGTGGCCGGTTGAAATTGATTTTCCAACTCGGACTCGCCTGCATCGTCGCCGTCGTTTTCCTGACGAATCCGCTCATCGAAGTCCAGGCGCGCTCGCTTTATCTGCCATTCTTCAAGATTCCGGTCGTCCCGAACATGGGTTGGCTCACGATAATCTTTTTCGCGTTCATCATTGTCGGCTCGTCGAACGCGGTAAATCTGACTGACGGGCTCGATGGTCTCGCGATCGGTTGCACGATCACGGTCGCTTTCGCCTACGCATTACTCTCGTACGCTGCCGGAAATTTCCGCATCGCGGAATATCTCCAGGTTCCGTTCTATCCATATACCGGCGAGCTGACGGTTATCTGCGCGGCGCTCGTCGGCGCGGGCCTTGGCTTTCTCTGGTTCAATTGTCATCCCGCGAAGGTCATCATGGGCGACACCGGCGCGCTCGCCATCGGCGGCGTCATCGGCGTGATCGCGATCTGTTGTAAACAGGAACTGCTTCTCGCGGTCGTGGGCGGCGTTTTCGTGCTCGAAGCGGCCTCGGTCATCCTGCAGGTGCTCAGCTTTCGGCTCACCGGGAAACGGATCTTTGCGATGTCGCCGCTCCATCATCACTTCGAGCTGCGCGGGTGGAAAGAGAACACGGTGATCGTCCGGTTCTGGATCCTGTCCGCGATCTTTGCCTTGCTGGGGCTGGCGACGTTGAAACTGCGATGAAGTATTCCGGAAAGAACGTTGCGGTTTTGGGCGCCGGTCTAAGTGGAACGGCCGCGGCGCTGCTCCTTCGGAGTGAAGGCGCTGACGTGACCGTTCTCGACAGCGCGGACGAGAACAAATTGCTGAAGTCCACCCTCGACAATTTGCGGGCGCACGGAGTGACGGTGCGTTGCGGTCCAGCCGCGGAAAACGATTCGTCGTCCTACGATTTTAGTGTGCTCAGCCCGGGGATCGATCCGGCTTCCGCGCTCGCCACAAATTTTTCCTCCCGAAAGATTGAGATGATCGGCGAACTGGAGCTGGGCTGGCGTTCCATCGACGTGCCCGTCATCGCCGTCACCGGCACGAATGGCAAGACAACGACGACCGAGCTACTCGCCCAAATGCTGAACGCGTGCGGTCAGCGCACCATCGCTTGCGGCAACATCGGAAAACCGCTCTGCGACGTCGCCCTAGAGGATCGCGAACTCGATGTGCTCACCGTCGAGGTGAGCTCGTTTCAGCTCGAAACGATTAGCACCTTCCGTCCATCGATCAGCGTCTGGCTCAACTTCGCGCCCGATCATCTCGATCGTTACCGATCCGTGGCGGAATACCGCGCCGCCAAGCTTCGAATCTTCGATTACCAGACGGCGGACGACGTTGCCGTAATCAATGCCGGCGAATCGCTTCCGAAAATCGCGGCGCGAACGCTGACCTTCAGCGCTTACACCAACCGGGCCGATTTCCGCCTCGAAGACGGCTCGATCGTATTCGAAAACCGCCCGGTCTTGCGGATGGCCGACACGAAACTGCGCGGCGCGCACAACATCGAAAACATGATGGCAACGCTCGGGGTGGGGCTGGCGCGTGGGTTGACCTTCGAGCAAATGGTCCCGCCGTTGCAGACCTACGAGCCGCGGCCGCATCGCTGCGAGTTCGTCCGCGAAATTGGCGGCGTCGCTTATATAAACGATTCGAAGGCGACCAACCTCGACGCGGTCGAAAAAGCGCTCCTCGCCCAGAACCGTAAAGTGATCCTGATTGCCGGCGGAAAAGACAAGGGGTTCACGTTCGAAACACTGAGAGACCTTGTCGCCGAAAAATCGCGCGCCGTGATTTTGATCGGCGAAATGGCGAGCCGCATTTGCCGCGATTGGCAGGACACCGTGCCGTGCGAAATCGCGAACTCACTCGCGGACGCGGTCGAGCGCGCGCACGCCGTGGCGAAATCCGGCGAGGTCGTTCTCTTTTCTCCCGGCACTTCCTCTTTCGACATGTTCAAGAGCTACGCCGACCGCGGCGATCAATTCCGTGCCTTGGTGCACGCCCTGCCCAAATAACCCATGAGATTACCCAGCCTTTTCCCATCGAAGAAACTCCGCGCCACGACGGCGCGGCGCGGTCTCGGCGTTCCGGACGAGATGGATTACGAAGAAATGTCCGAGCCGAACATGAAGCTCTCGCGAGCCTTGCTCATTGTGCTCGTGCTGCATGTGGTCGCGGTCGCGGGAATCATCGCGTTCAACACTATCAAGAGCCGGCAAGGTATCGTGCCGCCGCCTGCGGCGAAGACGACAGCATCCACATCCACACAAAAATTATCGGCGCCCGCGGTCACAACCGCCGATTCTACGAAGTCGCGCGAAGAGACGACGAAGCCGGTAGTGAAAGAAGAGCGGAAAGCCATTCCGGTGAAGCCCATCCTCGAGAACACACCGAAGGCAGAAGTCGCAAAGAAAACCTACGTCGTCGCAAAAGGGGACACGCCGGTATCGATCGCGAAGAAGTTCAAGATCACGTCCGATCAATTGTTGACCGCGAACAAGATCGAGGACGCGCACAAATTAAAGATCGGCCAGAAGCTCGTGATCCCGGCGCCTAAGGAAAAGAGTGTCTCAAAAGAGAAGGCCGCGCCGAAGGAAAAGAAAAAATCGAAAAAATCTGAATAGTGCATCGCAAGAGCGCTTACTTCCTGTTCCTGGCCGTGCTGGGGATGCTGGTCATCGGCATCGTCATGCTTTTCAGTACGAGCGCGTTCGCGAGGGACAGCCATGGCGACATGTATTTTTTCGTGAAACGCCAGGCGGTCTGGCTCGGCGTGGGGCTGGTGGTGTGCACGGTCGCGGCGATGGTCGATTACCATTTCTGGCTGCGGACCTGGTGGATTTGGTTCGGCCTGGCGCTGGTCGCGCTTGCTTTTTGTTTCGTCCCGCACTTCGGAATGCGGATCAACGGGTCGCGGCGTTGGGTTTCGCTCGGGCCGGCGACATTTCAGCCGTCGGAGATCGCGAAGGTGGCCGTCATCTTTTTCTTGGCCGCGTGGTTCGCCACCCGGGAAAAAGAGAGCAGCCACTTTCTGCAAGGGTTCGTGATTCCGTTCGCGATTGTCTGCGCCACCCTGATCCTGATTGTTACCGAGGTCGATCTGGGAACGACGGCGCTCATTGGCGCGACCATGTTCGTGATCATGTTCGTCGCTGGAACCCACCCGGCGCTGCTCGGCGTCCTCTCGTTAGGCGGACTTGGCGGAATTCTTTTTGTCGCGACCCACATGTCCGAACGAATGGGACGACTAGCCGCGTTCATGGACCCGGAGCGCTTCAAGGATGACGCCGGTCTCCAGCAAATGCAGGCGCTCATCGCATGGGGTAGCGGCGGAATGGAAGGACTGGGGCTCGGCAATGGCCGCCAGAAAATGCTCTACCTGCCTTACGCGCACACCGATTTCATTTTCCCCATGATCGGCGAAGAGCTCGGCCTTCGGATAAGTTTGCTCGTGGTGTTTCTGTTTGTGGTGATCATCGTTTGCGGTCTGATGATCGCGCTGCACGCAAAGGACCGGCACGGGTTGCTGCTCGGCTGCGGAATCGTGTCGCTGCTCGGGTTACAGGCCGCGGTAAACATCGGCGTGACGACGTCGCTCTTGCCGAACAAGGGATTGCCGCTGCCGTTCGTGAGCTATGGCGGGTCGAACCTCGCGGCGTGTCTTTTTGGGATCGGGCTTCTGCTGAACATTTACCGGCAGGGCGTGCTCGATCCGGCGAAGAAGAAAAGCGCGGTCATTCGAGCGCGGACCACCCCGCGGATATGATAGGTCCCATAGGTCATATAGGTCCTATATGAATACCGTCATTGCATGCGGGGGAACGGGCGGCCACTTGTTCCCCGGACTCGCGGTCGCGGAGGTGCTGCGGTCGCGCGGGCATGAGGTCATGCTGTTCGTCTCGGAAAAGGAAATCGATTCACTGGCCGTGACGGGCCGCGAGGAGTTTCGCTTCGAGAAATTGCCAACGGTGGGATTTCCGTCCCCGTTTTCGCCGAAGATCTTCGGCTTTCTTGGGCGCTTTGCGGAGAGCCTGCGAGTTTGCCGAAGCATTTATCGGAAATTCAAACCGCACGCAGTTCTCGGGATGGGTGGATTCACTTCGACCGCTCCCGTGCTGGCGGGAAAAATGCGCGGCGTCCCGACGTTCATCCACGAATCGAACGCGATTCCGGGGAAGGCGAATCGGTTGACCGCCCGAATGGTTCGCGCGGTTCTGCTCGGGTTTAAAGAATGCGAGCCGTTTTTTTCAAACGCGCGCACGGAAGTCACCGGCACTCCGATCCGCAAGGAACTGGTGCCGCTCGATCGCAAAGTGGCGCGGCAAAAACTCGGTCTGCGCGAAGATCTGACGACACTGCTCGTCATGGGGG
Organism: Chthoniobacterales bacterium; assembly: GCA_036270255.1. Classification (GTDB taxonomy): domain Bacteria; phylum Verrucomicrobiota; class Verrucomicrobiia; order Chthoniobacterales; family UBA10450; genus AV80. Next base: position 20,770 of record DATBCW010000048.1, on the reverse strand, counting down.
GCAGCCAGGGAGCGAGCGGGATCAATCAGGCGGTGATCAAGTCCCTCCCGTCGCTCCACGATTTGCCGATCCAGGTGATTCATCTTTCCGGTGCGCGCGACGAACGTCTGGTGGCGGACAATTATCAGCGGGAAAAAATTCCGGCATACGTCGCGGCGTTTCATCATTCGATGGAAGAAGTTTACAGCGCCGCCGATATCGCCATCGCCCGCTCGGGTGCGGCGAGTCTCGCGGAGCTGGCTGCGTTTTCGTTGCCCGCGATCCTGATTCCATTTCCGTATGCGGCCGAGGATCACCAAACGAAGAACGCGGAGATTTTCGTTCGCGCGGGCGCGGCGCTGCTGCTAAAAGAATCCGACCTGACGGCCGAATCGCTCGCGCAGAAAATTCGCGAGCTGATCGAGGATCCCAATCAGCTTCGGCGGTTCGCCGACGCTTCCGCGCGGCTCGCTCCGAAAAACGCGGCCGCGCTCGTGGTCGAAACGATGGAAAGATATACGCAATCGAATCATGACGCTCGCCTCTGACCTGAATCTCCAGCAGATGCTGACGCGTGAGCGCCACCGGATTCATCTGATCGGCGTGGCTGGCAGCGGGATGAGCGGCATCGCCGCGCTCCTCCTCGAGCTGGGACACGAGGTCAGCGGTTCGGACAAGGCGAAGTCGTGGGAAGTCGATCGATTGCAACGGCTCGGCTTGCGCTTCCGAGCTGAGCACCTCGCCGAAGATGCGCAGGACGCCGAGCTGGTGATTTATTCGTCAGCGATCCGAGAAACGAATCCGATTCGCGCGGCTGCTGCCGCTGCCGGTCAACGGCTTCTGCGTCGCGCCGAAGCGCTGGCCGCGATCATGTCCGGCAAGCGGGGGATCGTCATCGCGGGCATGCACGGGAAGACGACCACGTCCGCCATGGCGGCCCACGTTCTTCGGGAAGGCGGGTTGCATCCTTCTCATTATGTCGGCGCGGAAATTCCGCTCCTGGGTTCGAACGCGCACTGGGATGCGCGCGGCGAATATTTTGTGGCGGAAGGCGACGAGAGTGATGGGACGCTCCGTTTTTTTAAACCGGAGCATGCGCTCGTCCTCAACGTCGAAGAAGAGCATCTCGATTTTTATGCCGACCTCGCGGCGATCGAAGCGGTTTTTTGCCAGTTGCTCGAACAAACCAGCGGAATGGTCTTTTATTGCGCCGACGATCGTCATTCCCTGCGGATCTGCGCGCGGCACGCGAAACCAATCTCGTTCGGTTTCTCCGAAGGGGCCGATTATCGCGGCGCGGAGATCGATCTGCGTGATTTCGCGTCGGTCTTTTCCGTTTTTCGCCACGGCGAGAAACTCGGCGAAGCCGTCCTCAATGTTCCCGGACGCCATAACGTCAGCAATGCCCTCGGCGTGATCGCCCTGGCCAGCGAGCTCGGCGTTCCATTCGAAAAGATCGTGACGTCGTTAGGCAAATTTCAACACGCCCGGCGCCGGTTCGAGATCAAATACCAGAGCGAACGTTTTCTTCTCGTCGACGATTACGCGCATCATCCGACCGAAATCTCCGCGACGCTTGCGACTGCGCGCGCGGCTGGACGCAAGCGGGTGTTGACGATGTTCCAGCCGCATCGCTATTCGCGAACGAAAGCGCTTCGCCGCGAATTCGGCCGCGCGTTTGATAGCGCCGACCAAGTCGTCATTACGGATATTTATCCGGCGAGCGAAAAGCCGTTGCCGGGAATTACGGGTCAGACGATCGCGGACGAGATCGCGGCCCACGGACATCGCGGCGTCAGCTATCAACCGCAGCTCGGTCGCGTGCACTGCGACATCGGAAACATGATCGCGGCCGGGGATCTGATTCTGAGCCTGGGAGCGGGAAATATTCACGAGCAGTTGTCGACGCTCGCCGCGGACTTGGTTACGGCGGAAAGACTGAAGGCGATCGTTGGTGAAGAAGGCGATGTGCGGCTTTACGAACCACTGGCGAAACACACGACCCTGCGAGTGGGCGGCCCGGCGCAATTCTGGGTGGAACCGCGAACCGAGGCGACCTTCGTCGAGCTGATTCGATTTTGCCGGCGGGAAAATCTGGCGCTGTTCGTGATCGGTCGCGGATCGAATCTTCTGGTTCGCGATGGCGGCATTCGCGGCGTGGTGATTCACCCTTGCGGCGGCGATTTCGATAAGATCGAAGTTTCCGGCACCGAAATCAGCGCGGGCGTGGGAGCGAAGCTGAAACAGATTGCCTATGCGGGAAAAGCGGCCGGCCTGGGCGGCTTGGAATGGATGGAAGGAATTCCGGGAGCAGTCGGCGGCGCGCTTCGGATGAACGCCGGCGCGATGGGAGCGCAGACTTTCGAGAACGTCGTCCGCGTCAGGTATCTCGATGAAGAAGGAAATGCGCACGAGAAAACGCCGAAGGAAATGGACGTGCATTATCGGCATGTCGCGTCGTTGGAACGGAACTATGCGGTTTCTGCAGTCTTTAAAGGAACCCCGGCGAGCGCGGAAGAGATCGAGCGACGACTGGACGAATCGCAGGAAAAACGACGCACAACTCAACCGGCCGCAAAAAGTGCTGGATGCATTTTCAAAAATCCGACGACGATTCCGGCGGGGAAATTAGTCGACGAACTTGGTTTGAAAAACACCGGGATCGGAAAAGCGCGGGTGTCGGAAGTGCACGGCAATTTTATTGTCAACGACGGCGGTGCGACTGCATCGGAGGTTTTGCAATTGATAGCAAAGATCCAGGAAACGGCGCGAGCGAAGCGCGGCATCGAATTGGAAACTGAAGTGCAAATCGTGGGCGAGGAAGGATGACGATGGCCACACTGCCAAAAAAAGTCGCCGTATTGATGGGCGGGCCGGGTTCGGAGCGGGACGTTTCGCTGGCCACGGGTCGCGGCGTGGTCAAAGCGCTGCGGTCGTTAGGCAGCGAGGTCACGGAAGTGGATGTGAAAGGTGCGGACTTCGAGCTGCCCCCAGGCATTGAGCTCGCCTTCCTCACGATTCACGGAACCTTCGGCGAAGACGGCCAGCTCCAGCAGATCCTCGAGGATCGCGGTGTGCCTTACACAGGCGAGAACGTCGAAGGAAGCGCGCTGGCGTTCGATAAGATTCGGTCCAAGGAAATGTTTCGGCAGCACGATGTGCCGACGCCGCACTGGCAAACAATCAACATCGGACAACGGCCGACGATTCCGATTCCCGTTGTGATCAAAGCGCCGCGGCAGGGTTCCACCGTTGGTGTCCACATCATTCGCAACGAGCGCGAGATCGACGCGGCGATCGCTGACGCCTCGACTTATGACCGCGAGTTGCTCGTCGAAAAATTCATCCCCGGTCGAGAACTGACCATCGGAATTTTGGGCGATCAGGTGCTGCCGATCATCGAGATTATTCCGAAGGGCGGTTTCTACGATTTCACGAACAAGTATCCGTTTTTGAATCCGAGCGCTGGGGGCGCGGCCGAGCACGTTTGTCCGGCAAAAATCGATCCGGATAAGACAGAGGAGATCCAACAGCTCGCTCTTCGGGCTTTCCGCGCGCTCGGATTGAAAGTTTACGCTCGCGTCGATGTGCTTTTGCCGGAGGACGGCGCCGCGACCGTACTGGAGGCAAACACGATCCCGGGAATGACCGAGGCCAGTCTGCTGCCGGAAGCGGCCGCGGTGGCCGGAATTAGTTATCCAGAACTTTGTGCGCGGATCATCGAACTTTCGGCGAAAGGTCGGGCCGCGAAATGAAATCGAAAAACCGACCGGGGCCAAAGAACCAGCGCGTCTCGAATACGCGCCAGCGGCGCCAGCAACATTTGCTCGACGTACGAGTCCGGTCGCACAAAGCCAGTCAGCACCGTAACCGCCGTGTCCTCGTGGTCGTATCGAAAATCGTTCTCGTGGTCGTGCTCGCCGTGGGAGTTGTGCTCGGCGTTCGCTACGGCGCGAAACATTTCTTTTTTGAAAATCCGGACTACCAACTTAGCCAGATCGAATTCCAAACCGACGGCTCCTTGCAGCGGGAGCAAGTTCTCAAGGCGGCCGATCTTCACGAAGGCGTAAACATTTTCACAGTGAATCTCGGCAAGGTGCGCGACCGCTTGCAGCAACTCTCACAGGTCGACGAGGTGCAGCTGATCCGAAAGCTTCCGGGCGAGATCGATATTCGGATCGTGGAACGCAAGCCGGTCGCGTGGATCACTTCCGCGAAGCAAATTTTGGATCCATTTGTTTCCGACGTCGCTTTTCTGGTGGACGCGCGCGGCGTTCTGATGAAAGAAAAGAAGTTGTTGCCTGAATATCTCGGCCTGCCCTCAATCACGGGATGCACGAGCGAGTCGCTCGAGCCGGGAAAAATCGTCGGATCATCTGAAGCGAAGGCGGCCCTGGAACTGGTGCGTTTGAGCACGGCGAGCTTCATGCAAACGCGGTTCCAGATTCGCGAGATCGACGTTTCGAAAGGCTATTGCCTCGTCGTGTCGGACAAGAACCACACCCGAATCACTTTCGGTTTCGATAATTTGGAAACGCAATTGCAGCGGCTCGAGCAGTTCCTCGTTTATGCGGACGATTCGAAGCAGGAACTGGCGACAGTAAACCTTCTGGTGCAGCGAAATATTCCGGTGACGTTCGGACGGAACGCGGTGGACGTGATCAACGACACGCTGGATCCGGACGCCGAGCCGCGAATCATGAAGGCGATTCCGGTTCATCCCTTGCAGAACGAAACGCCGGCCTCGTCGAAAACTAAATCGAACGCGACGCCGACAGTGAAGAAAGCGATTCCGGTGCGGAAGCCGAGAAAGGATTAGGAGCAAAGCATGGCAAGCAGCGATCTCATGGTAGGCCTGGAAATTGGGACCTCGAAAATTTGTGTTGTCGTCGGCGAAGGCCGGCCGGATGGCACGATCAAGATTCTGGGGGTGGGCCAGTCGCCATCGCGAGGTGTGCGCAAGGGGGAGATTGTCGATTTCGAGACCGCGATGAAATGCGTCCACGAAGCGGTGGTCGACGCCGAGACGAAAAGCGACGTGATGATCCGCAGCGTCTACGTCGGCGTGACCGGATCGCATATCCAAAGCTTCAACAATCGCGGATTGGTGACCTTGCCGGAAGATCGCGACGAGATTGACGAGCAGGACATCGAGGACGTGAAGATCAACGCGCGCGAAGTCAGCATCCCGGCGCAGAACGCGTTTCTCCATTCGATCATCCAGCACTACCACGTTGATGGACAGGAAGGCGTGCTCAATCCAGTCGGGATGCTGGGGCAAAGGCTCGAGGCGGATTTCCACATCATCCACGGCGTGCGGACGCGGATCCAGAACACGATTCGTTGCGTGAAAGAATTGCCGCTCGAAGTCGAAGACGTGGTGTTCACCGCGCTCGCATCCGCGCAGGTCGTGCTGACGCAGCATCAGAAGAATCTGGGCGCGCTGGTCATCGATATTGGCGGCGGGACCAGCGACTACATTCTCTACGTCGATGGCGCGGTGAAACAGAGCGGCGTGCTGGCCGTCGGCGGCGACCACATCACAAACGATATCTCGATGGGATTGCGAATCCCGATGACGCGCGCCGAGAAACTCAAGATCGAGGAAGGCAGCGTCACGCTCGGCAATGCGCTGCCGGGGGAAACGATTTTGCTGAAAGACGATTCCGGTTTTGCCGGGAAAGAGATCGAGCGCGAAACCCTGAACACGATCATTCACTGCCGGCTCCGGGAAACCTTCGAGCTGCTGAAGCGGAAACTCGAGGAAGAGCCATTCATCAATTACATCGGTGAAGGGGTTTTCATCACCGGCGGTTGCAGTCACCTGAACGGGATCGATCATCTGGCCGAGGAAGTTTTCGAATTGCCGGCGCGCGTCGCCCACGCCCAGACCATGTCCGGCCTAACGAGTGCATTTGAGAACCCGCAATTTTCCGCCGCGATCGGCCTGATCAAGTACGCGCAGGCCATGCAAACCGATCGCAGACCAACCCGCGGGTTTGGCCGGCTGTTCGGAAAAATCTTTAACGGAATGAGGTCGTGACAGCGTCGTCTCTTGCATGTCATCCCGAGGCTGGCGCAGCGCGCCGAGGGACCTCTCAAGCGCTCAACCGCTTCCGCGAACCAATACCCGAATCCGCAATCGAACGGCTGATGTTTGCCGGCAGCCTGAATTCCCAACTGCGAGACCCCTCGGCGCGCTACGCCAGCCTCGGGATGACACGCACCGAATGAGGTCGTGAGACGCCTATGATCCAATTGAATCGTAACTACAACCTGCCGGAAAAAGCTGACGAAGACATTCCGATCAAAGTCGTCGGAGTCGGTGGCGCCGGCACGAACGTGCTCGATCGGATTGTGCTCGACGGGCTCGACAAGGCTGATCTGATCGCGATCAACACCGATGTGCAATCGCTCGCCAGCTCCGTGGCGGCGACGAAGGTGCAGCTCGGCCGCACCGTGACGCGCGGGCTTGGCGCGGGCGGCGATCCGGAAGTCGGTTACAACGCCGCCTATGAATCGGCGGATGAAATTCGTCAGGCGTTGCGCGACGCGAGGATGATCTTTGTTTGCACCGGTCTCGGCGGCGGGACGGGCTCCGGCGCGGCGCCGGCTGTTGCTCAGGTCGCGCGGGAGAATGGTTCGCTCGTTCTTGGTTTCGCGACTTTGCCGTTTGGTTTCGAAGGCAAACGCCGGCTCGCGCAGGCGCACGAAGCGCTCGCCAAGATGCGCGAGCATTGCGACGCCGTCATTTGTTTCGAGAACGATCGGCTCGGCGACCTGGTCGCGCCGAAAGCGGGCATTCATCAGGCCTTTGCCGCGGCGGACCAAATGATCAGCCAGAGCGTGCGCTCGATCGTAAGTCTCATTCAACGGCCCGGGTTGATCCGGATCGGTTTCGACGATCTGCTGGCGGCGCTAAAAAGTCCGAGCGGGCGTTGCCTGTTTGGTTACGGCGAATCGGATTCCGAGAATCGCGCCCACGACGCGCTCGCTCAGGCGCTGAAGAACCCATTGATGGATCGCGGCCGAATGCTCGCCGATGCGTCGCATGTTCTCGTCCAGGTTTCCGGCGGCCCAGGCATGACGTTGACCGAAGTGGAGATTCTCATGCAGGACCTCGGGAAACATATTCGCGACGACACTCAGATTATTTTTGGGACGACCGTCGATTCGCGAATGGGAAACCGGTTGAGCGTGACGTTGATCTCGTCGCTGGCGAGTGAGGAAGAGGAAGTTGCACCTCCGGTTCCAGCGAAACCGGCTCGCGTTCCGAAAGCAGTCGCACCGCCACCGGCGCCCGAACCGGAACCGGTAATTCCGGATGAACCACCGGTTTGGGAGCAACAGCCGGAGGAGACGCCGGTCATTGCCTCAGAAACGGCTGTAATCGAGCAGGCCGCATTTACGCCGGAGCTGATCGAAACAGAGGAGCCCGAGGCTGCTCAGCCCGTCTGGCCGGAACCGATTGCGGAGATTGTGCCCGAGGAACCCGTGATCGAAGAGGAGCCTCCGCAGCCGCGCGTCATTCTGCCGAAGAAAAAGCCGACGATCTTCAAGGAGCCGAAGCCGGTCGCCGAAAAGAAGCCGCAGGCGCGACAGGAAGTGATGCAATTTGAGCCGGTGACACGCGGCCGCTTCGAGAAAAGCGAGCCCACGATTGTGGAAGGCCAGGATCTCGACGTGCCAACGTTTCTCCGCAAGAACGTTCGGGTAAAATAAGGCGCTGGTAAGGACGGCGCGCTGCGTCGTCCGCGGACATCGCAACGCGATGTCCCTACCGTTTCATCAGGTCGAGCACGGCACTCGTCATCGTGATCATTCCGGTGCGAATCGTCGGTTCGGGAACCGGCGCGAACTTGCTCGAGTGCAAACTCGGCAGCGGAGGTGCGCCGGGCTTTTTCGATTCGGCGATTTTCTCCGGGGCGACGGCGCCGATGTGTACATCGACGGCTGGAATGGAATGATCTGGCAGGCTGTATTCGGAAAAATCTTCGCCGCCCATGGTCGGATCGACCATCTCGACATTGTTCGCGCCTAACGAATTCTTCCACACTCCAACGAGTCGTTTCGTCAGCTCCGGATTATTGTAGGTCGCGGGGGTGAACTCATCTCTCAGGACGGTTACCTCCGGCATCTTGTCGTTAGGCACGCCGGCCGCGAGGGCGCAGCCTTTCGCGATTTCGGCGATCGCGGCGAGAACTTTCTCGCGCACTTCGCTTTTATAAGTGCGCACGGTGAGCTGCATTTTCACGTCGTCCGGAATGATGTTGTGCTTCGTGCCGCCGTGAATCGATCCCACGGTGACCACGATCGGCTCGATCGGATTATTTATGCGCGATGCAATCGTCTGCCAGGCGTTGATGATCTGGGCCGAGAGGACGATCGGGTCCTTCGTCTTGTGCGGATACGCCCCGTGGCCGCTAACGCCGTGCACAGTCACGTCAACTGAATCGACGTTCGCGTAGGTGTAGCCTTCGGTCACGCCGACGTGGCCAGTCTCGAGCTGCGCATTGTCATGAAAGCCGAGGACGTAAGCCGGCTTGGGCCAACGGGTGTAGAGCCCGTCCTTCAATAGAGCCCGCGCACCGCCGACCGCTTCCTCCGCCGGTTGCCCGATGAGGATCAACGTGCCGTGCCATTTGTCCTTCAGCTTGGCAAGCGCCCGCGCGGTCCCAATGAACGTCGACATGTGAATATCATGGCCGCATGCATGCATGACCGAGACCTCCTGGCCGGCGTCGTTCTTTGTCGTCGCTTTGCTCGCGTAGGGCAGACCGGTTTCTTCGTGAACCGGAAGCGCGTCGAGATCCGTCCGCACGGCGACGACTGGGCCCTCGCCATTTTTCATCACACCGATCACGCCGAAACCAGTCCAGATGGGTTTCTCATACTTGCCCACGTGGTCAGTCACTTCGTAGCCGGCCGCTTTGAGTTCTTTCGCGACGATTGCTGAGCTGCGCTCTTCGTGTCCGGAAAGCTCCGGATGCTCGTGAAGGTCTTTGTAAATTGTAATCAACGAAGGGAGCTCGGCATCGGCGATTTGTTGCGGCGTTTGTTGAGCGAATGCGGAAACGCTAAGGGCCAATGCAAGAGTGAACGCGAGATGGAGCTTCATTTCGCGGAGCCTACACAGCGGGGCGAGGGAAACGCAGTGAAAATCCTCTGTCTTACATTTTCGTAAGAATCAATTAAAAGTTTTGACGCGTTCTCCGAGAAAAGCTTTGCTCCGCGAATTGCGCGAAGATCGCGCGAAAGAAATAACCTCGACTCCTCTATCCCGAAGCTGCGCTTCACACCCGGAACATCCCTTCTTATGAAACAGAAATCATTCGCCCGCGCTGCGTACATTAACCTCCGCGTCTTGAGCGCGCTGATGCTTTGCTGCCTCGGCGCCGCCCTGGCGGTCTTCGCTTTTCCCGGCGTTCATTCGTCACCGAAGAGCGCGCGCAGTCTGCATCGCGGCGGCGGATCCGCTGCTCTAAATCGCGAACCGTCGGAGACCAGCCCGACAACTTCAAATGCGGCCGCGGCTCCGTACAACGGGCCGGTTAACGACATGCGTCCGGTCCAAGCGGTCCGGAGCGGCGATCTGCGAAAGATTCATCCGATCCATCCATCGAAAGCGCCGCAGCACGATCATCCGGAGCCGATCCGTCCCGCTTCTCCTGGTCAAAGTGGTGGCGCGGATGCGCCACTCCAAACAGCGCAAGGCCAACAAATCTCCGCTCCGTCGCCAGCGGGCACGGGGTTCGATGGTGTCGGCACCGGGACTGCGGGATTCGTTCCTTCGAGTAACCCTCCGGACGTCAACGGCCGCGTCGGCGCGACCCAATTCGTCCAATGGAACAACTCGAGCTTTGCGGTTTTCGATAAAACGACCGGCGCGCTCCAGTATGGTCCGGCTGCGGGGAACACACTCTTTCAAGCGCTCGGCGGAGTTTGCGCTTCGCATAATGACGGCGATCCCGTCGTCTCGTATGACATTCTCGCGGGCCGCTGGGTCTTGTCGCAGTTCGTAGTCGGCGGCCCGAGCGGAAGTTATTCCCACCAGTGCGTCGCGGTCTCGACCACGTCTGATGCGACGGGTGATTACTATTTGTATGACTTCCTGACCGACGGAACGAATTTCGTCGACTACCCGCACACCGGGGTTTGGCCCGACGGTTATTATATGACCGGGCACGTTTTCAATGCGGCCGGCACTACCTATCTCGCGGGACGTGTTTACGTTTTTGAGCGGGCCAAAATGATCGCTGGTTTGCCGGCTCGGCAGCTGCAAGCGGATTTGGCGCACGATGGATCGGCAATTCAGTACGGCTTCCTGCCCGCCGATCTCGACAGCGTGACGCCTCCGCCCGCCGGCGAGGCGGAATTTATTCTCGGGCCCAACGCCCAGTTCACGAATCGGACTGACTCGACTCGCGTAGCTGTGACCTGGGGCACGACGCCGACGATCGCGCTGACTTCGGCGGTCATATCGACTACGGGCATCAGCACGCCGCCCTGCGTGAACAACACCGCGGCGCAGCAGAATCGCGATTGCGTTCCGCAGCCCGCGCCTGCGGTTGGAGCCGACGATCTCGATAACCTCCACGGCCATTTCATGTATCGCCTGGCGTATCGCAACAACGGGACTCAGGGCGCTCCGCAGGAATCTCTCGTTGCCAGTGCCACAGTTCCAGGCAGCGCGAGCACACCCGCTCACGGCGCTGTGAAATGGTGGGAATTTCGCAACGCGGGCACCTCAACGACCACGCCAACGCTTTTTCAATCCGGCACGTTCGATCCAGATACAGCCTATCGTTTCATGCCGTCGATCGCGATGGACAAAGACCGCAACATCGCGCTCGGCTACAGCAAATCGAGCACGACAGTTAAGCCCGGCATTTATTTGACCGGCCGCCTCGCCTAGGATGCCGCCGGCACGATGGGCGCGGAGACCGTGGTTCAAGCGGGTTTAGGAGTGCAGACGACCGGGGCGGGGAACCGCTGGGGCGATTACACCTCGATGACTCTCGACCCGATCGATCAGTGCACCTTCTATTATACTAACGAATATTTGAAGACGAACGGCGCCTTCAACTGGTCCACGCGCGTCGCGACCTACAAATTCCCTTCGTGCGTTTCCGGGGCGGCCGTTTACGGCACCGTTACGGGCACGATCACTTCGTCCGAAACTGGTGCGCCCATTTCCGGCGTGACGGTGACGCTGACCAATGGTTATGCGAGCGCGAGTGACGCGAACGGCGTCTACGTCATCACTGTCCCGGCCGGGAGCTACACAGCGACGGCCGCGGATGCAAAACGCAATTGCGCCACGGCCGCTCCGGCCTCGGCGCCGGTCGCGCCCCAGGGTGGCGGTACTGTGACCCAGGACTTTTCCATGACCGGAACTTCGAAGCTCGAAGCGAACGGTTTCACGATTGATGATTCGACCGGCAACGGGAACGGCGTCGTGAACAAGTCCGAATGCGTCCGCGTTAACGTGGGCGTGAAGAACAATGGCTGCGCGAAAGAAAGCGCGATCTCGGCGACGCTCTCCACCACCACGCCAGGGGTGACGGTGGTCGACGCGAACGCAAGTTATCCGGACATGCTCATCGACGGCAGCGGCACGAACTCCGCGCCGTTCCGAATTTCGACTTCGAGCAGTTTCGTCTGCGGCACAGATATCGTTTTGAATCTCCAACTGACTTACGCGAGTGGAACAAAGACGGTGTCGGTCACGGTCCCGAGTTGCGCTGGCGGCCCGAACCAGAACATCCCGACGAGCTCGCTCACCACGAGCGACCTGACCCAAGCGGATCGGTTAGGCCGCGACGGCGTCCCGAGCACGTGCGCGGGCAAGCTCAGCCCCGGCGGCGGTTTCGCCGGCACGAAGTATTACAAGACGTTTACGTTTTCGAATACCAGCGGCGCCCCGCGTTGCTTCACCGTTACCATCAACGCGGCGTTGAACGGCGCTGGCGACATCGAGAGTGCTGCCTACGACCAGAGTTATAATCCGACGAACCTGGATTTGAATTATCTGGGCGATACCGGCATCACCGGTCTGGGGACGACGATCGGAAGTGCGAGCTATTCGTTTACCGTTCCGGCGCAACACAACTTCGTGGTGGTGGTCAACACGGCTGGAACCACCACGTCATCGCAGTTTAGCGGCACCGTTTCCGGTTTCGTTGATACCACTGCCGGCCCGGGCGCGTGCTCCGGTAACCCGAGCCCAACTCCAGCGCCGACCGCGACAGCGACTGCGACTGCGACCGCCGCGCCGAGTCCAACCGCGACCGCGACCGCTACTGCGACCGCCGCGCCAAGTCCAACTGCCACCGCGACCGCGACCGCTACTGCCACTGCCACTGCGACCGCAACTGCTACGGCTACAGCGACAGCGACAGCAACGGCAACAGCCACATCAACTCCAACCGCGACAGCTACAGCAACGGCGACGCCGACAGCGACTGTAGCGCCGAGCCCGAGCCCAACGGCAACCGTCGCGCCAACTCCTACGCCCACGCCGGCGCCAAACTTCTCGCTCTCGATCAGTCCTTCGTCGGTGACCGTGGGTCGCACCGGCGGCACCGCGACTTATACGGTATCGATCGCTCGGACGAACGGTTTCAGTTCGCCCGTATCGATGTCGATCAGCGGCTTGCCCGCGGGCGCGACCGGGACTTTCTCACCGAACCCTGCGTCTGGTTCATCGTCGACGTTGACGGTAACCTCCAGCCGTTCTGTCGCGAAGGGGACATACACCTTTACCGTGACCGGAACTGGTGGCAGCCCGACGATTAGCCACACGGCCACGGCGAGCCTGGTCCACAAATAAAAATTGCGGCGATTCGGACAGGCTCCGACTCGTCAGACGAGGAAGTTAAGAGCCGGCGCGGTGAATTTCCGCGCCGGCATTTTCTCTCTACGCTAATTGCATGAATGCGCGTTGGGTTGCTCTCCTCTTGTTGGCCAGCTTTATGGCTGCATCCTGCTCCGAAAAACCGGAACCCAAACGCGAATCCAAGGGCGAGGAGAACGAGTCGAAACCGCGTGAGGATGAGATCGCCGAAGATTGTGTGGCATTTGTTCGTTCGACCAAAGTTCTTCCCTCGACCCCAGAATGCGCTGGCTGCACTGGCGACTCACGCGAGGCCCTGGCCTTTCGCCAAATCAAGGTGGATCGAATGTCCTGCGCTGGCGCGGCGTGCGAGATCACCGTGACGTTGCGAGCTGCATTCCACGCCGGCCCGAGTGGAACGATCGCCGGCGGCTTGGCTGGCTGGCTTTCTCCGGAACAACGGCAGGCATTTCTTAGCGGACACGCGCCGGAAGGCGAACAACTTTATCCGGTGAAGATCACCTACCGCCGAAATGGCGAGGAGTGGCGCCCGGTCGAATTCGACCGAGCCGATCCAAAGTAGTATCAAGGAAATATGCGCTCACGATCGCGACTTGCGGCCGCACCATTCCTTCTCGCGTTTTTTCCATTCATGACCACGGCTGCGACTCCGACTCCAAGTTCGATCTCGAGCGGGATTGAGGGCGTGATCCTGGTTTCGCCGAATCGTCCGGGACCGATTCGGAAAGATGTCCCCAGCCAATCGCCCGTGGGAAACGTCACGTTCGTCGTAAAGCAAGCCGATGCGAACGTCGCGTCGCTGGCGACCGATGCGGAAGGCCGGTTTCGCATCATGTTGCCGCCTGGGCATTACATCGTGACCCGGGAAGATCCGGGCGCGAAGATCGGGCGCTGGCACTTCGAAGCGGACGTCAAAGCGGGCGAAATGACGAGCGTTCGCTGGATCGGCGACAGCGGCATGCGCTGACGCGCGTTACGCGGGAAGAGGAGGTGTGAGCTGGGCGGGCGGCGAAGCAATCGCTTTGCGCTTTTTCCGCTGACGCAATTGATCCAGCGCCAGGTAAATCACCGGCGTCGTATAGAGCGTCAGCATTTGCGAAACGATCAGGCCGCCAACGATGGCAATCCCGAGCGGCTTGCGGAGTTCGCTGCCGATGCCCATTCCGATCGCGAGCGGCAGCGCCCCGAAGAGCGCGGCCATGGTCGTCATCATGATCGGACGAAATCGAACGAGGCACGCCTGGTAGATCGATTCCTCTGGTGTGCAGCCTTCGTTGCGTTCGGCGTCGAGGGCGAAGTCGACCATCATGATCGCGTTCTTTTTCACAATGCCGATGAGGAGAATGATCCCAATGGTCGAGACGATCGAAAGTTCGTCGCCGGTTACGAGCATGGCGAGCAAGGCCCCGAGTCCCGCCGATGGCAGGGTCGACAAGATCGTGAGCGGATGAATCAGGCTTTCGTAAAGCATGCCGAGGACGAGATAGACTGCGATGAGCGCGGTCAAAATCAGGAGCGGCTCAGTAGCGAGCGATGCCTGAAACACCTGCGCGGTTCCAGCGAAATTGCCGCGAACTCCGGAAGGCATTCCGAGCTCGACCGCGGCACGCTCGAGAATCTTGGTCGCTTCGCCTAACGAGACGCCGGGTGCCGTGTTAAACGAAATCGTGACGCAGGGGAACTGGCCCTGGTGATTGACGGACAGCGGCGTGTTCACGAGCTCGAAATGCGCGATCGTGCTCAACGGCACCTGCGCGCCGGTGTTCGACTTCACGTAAATCTTATCGAGCGAGTTCGGGTCGCGCTGGAGGAGCGGATCGACCTCGAGGACCACGTGATATTGATTTTGCTGCGTGTAGATGATCGAGACCTGTCGCTGACCGAACGCGTCATACAATGTGCTGTCGACGGCCTGCGGCTGAATCCCGAGCCGTGCCGCGGCGTCGCGATCGATCACGACGTTCTCCTGCAGACCACGAAACTGCTGATCGCTATTCGCGTCTTTGATTTCCTTATATTCCTTGAGCTTGTTCACCAGCTTCGGCGCCCAGGTGTTGAGCTCCTCCACGTTCTGGTCGGTGAGCGCGTACTGATATGTTGCCTTGGAGGAGCGGCCGCCGACGCGAATATCCTGGCCCGGCGTGAGGAAGAGCGCCGCGCCGGGAATGCGGGAAAGCTTTCCCCGGAGACGATTGATCACCTTCATGACGTCATCCGGCCGCTCGTCTTTGCCGTGACCTTTCGGTTTCAGGGAAATGAACATGCGACCGTTGTTCAGGGAGGAACCGCTGCCGCCGCCGAAGAAGGAACCGACCGCGGCGACAGCCGGATCGTTCATGACAATCCGCACGACCTCTTCCTGCTTCGTCCGCATCGCTTCGAACGAAATATCCTGCGCCGCTTCCGTCGTGCCGCCCAACTGCCCGGTATCTTGTTGAGGGAAAAATCCTTTCGGCACGACGAAGTAGAGCAACCCAGTCGCGACGATCACGAGCGCAGTCACGATGAGCATCGTGTATTCGTGATCGAGCACCCACTTCAGCGTCCGCGCGTAGAAGTTGTGCATCGCGTCGAAGACACGCTCGCTGATGCGATAGAACGCGCCGCGTTTTTCATTTGGGTTGTCGCGCTTCAGAAAGCGGCCGCACAACATCGGCGTGAGGGTCAGTGAAACGACGCCGCTTACCAGAATCGCCGCGCTCAACGTGACCGCGAACTCGTGGAAGAGCCGGCCGATTAATCCACCCATGAAGAGCAACGGGATGAAGACCGCGACTAACGAGAGGCTGATCGAGACGACCGTGAATCCAATCTGGCGCGCCCCTTTCAGCGCCGCATTCAACGGCGATTCACCTTTCTCGATGAAGCGGACAATGTTCTCGATCACGACGATGGCGTCATCGACGACGAATCCGGTCGAGACGGTCAGCGCCATGAGAGAAAGGTTGTCGAGGCTGTAATCGCAGAGCCACATCACGCCGAAGGTGCCCGCGAGCGCGAGCGGCATCGTGATTCCCGAGATGAACGTTGGCCAGAAACGGCGGAGAAAAAGAAACATCACCATCACGACCAGCGCCATCGTGATCACCAGCGTGATCTGAACGTCGTTGACGGACGCGCGGATCGTCCCGGTGCGATCGTTCATGATATCGAGATGAACCGACGGCGGCAGCCAGGTGCGCAATTGCGGGAGAATCGCGCGAATCTGATCGGTCGTGCGGACGATGTTCGCATCCGGCTGTTTGAAGATAACGAGGAGGACGGCGCGCTTGTTGTTGAAGAGACCGGCCTGCTGCGTGTTCTCCTGTCCATCGATCGCGTTGCCGATGTCGCGCAACGGCACCGCCGCCGCACCGTGATGCGAGACGATGATCGGGAGATAATCCTCGGCCTTCATCAACTGGTCGTTAGACGCGATGACAAACCGCTGGTCAGGCCCCTCGAGTGCGCCCTTTGGGGCGTTGACGTTCACCTGTGACAAGGTGGTGCGAAGATCTTCCAGACTCAGACCCATCGAGGCGAGCGAAAGAGGGTCTACCTGCACACGCACGGCCGATTTAGCGCCGCCGCCGATCGTGACTTCGCTCACACCTTCCACCTGGGTAATGCGCTGGCCGATGATCTGGTCGGCGAGATTGTAAACCTCCGAGAGCGGCAGCGAATCGGACGTCATCGCCAGAATCATGATCGGGGCGTCCGACGGATTGACCTTGCGATAGGACGGCGGATTCGGCAGTCCGCTCGGCAACTCGCCGGCGGCTGCGTTAATTGCTGCCTGGATGTCACGGGCCGCGCCGTTGATATCACGATTTAGATCGAACTGAATGACGATGTTCGATCCGCCTAACGAACTGACGGAGGTGATCTCCGCCACCCCGGCGATCTGCGCGAAACGCCGCTCGAGCGGCGCAGCGAGTGAGGAAGCCGCCGTCGCGGGATCAACGCCGGGTTGCTGCGCGCTGACCCGGATCGTGGGGAAGTCGACCTTCGGCAGCGGCGCGACCGGAAGGAAGTGATACGCGACCGCGCCTAACAAGAGGATGCCCGCCGCGAGCAACGACGTCCCGACCGGCCGACGAATGAATGGCTCCGAGATGCTCATGGGAGATCAACGCGCGTCTCGTTGAGTCGGCGTTTCCACCGCCCCTGCCGGGGCGGTATCGTTCCATGGCGTTTGGCCCGGTGGCTTGCGCCACCGGCTAATGTCCCGTGGCCCTTTGGGTCACGACATCCGCACCGCGCAGCCCAGCGTGGTGCAGGAACGAGTCGGAAATCGGGTAATGTCCGGTGATCCGTTGAGTCACTGATGGTGCACCGCGTTTCACGTCGTCTCGCCGGACCGAATTGGAAGCCAGAGAATGTCCAGTGACCTTTGGGCTCACTAGAGCTGGATCGTGCGTCCCTCCGCCCCATAGGGGCGAATCGGAAATTAGCCGGTGGCGCAAGCCACCGGAATCCATGTAATATTCGGACACGCCCCGGCAGGGGCGATGGATTCCCCCGAACATGCCATCGACGCATCTCTCGTTGCATTATCACGTCGTGTTCAGCACGAAGGACTGGTTGCCGATGATTAACGAGTCTTGGCGCGATCGTTTGCACGCCTACATCGGCGGCGTTGTCCGCACCTCCGACGGCATTCCGGAAATCATCGGCGGCGTCGCCGATCACGTCCATCTGTTGATCGGCTTGCCCGCGACCATTCGTTTGGCGGACATCGTCCGCGATCTGAAATCCGTCTCGTCGCGGTGGGTGCATGAAACGATCGGGCTGCGCGCGTTCCAATGGCAGGAGGGATATGGCGCGTTCACGGTAAGCGCGTCGCAGGTCGCTGACGTTCGCGAATATATCGCGAACCAGCCCGAGCATCATCAGACGCGCACGTTTCAGGAAGAATATGTTTTGTTGCTGAAACGAACAGGCGTCGATTACGACGAACGATATTTGTGGTGACCGGCTCCGCCGCCCCTGCCGGGGCGACGGCGTCTTGGATACCGAGTTCCGGTGGCTGGCGCCACCGGCTAATGTCCGTCGGCCTTTCAGGCCGAGCGCATTCTTGCGGCGTCTCTGATCGCAATCGCGCATCTCAGAATCTCCGCTCGCCGTTTTCGCTTCCGTTTGCTCCAACGCCCGCAAATTCCGGCTCGGGTTCGTCTGAAGTTCGGAGTGGCAATTGCGCTTGTTCCAGTCGGCCGCGATGGCGGCGTTCTTCCATCCAACGGCGGGCCCGCTCCATATACAGATAGATGACCGGCGTGGTGTAGAGAGTGAGGAATTGGGAGAGGATCAGGCCGCCGACAATGGAGATGCCGAGAGGCCGGCGCAGTTCGCTGCCGGTATTATGTTCGAGCGCGAGCGGCAACGCTCCGAGTAGCGCCGCCGCGGTCGTCATCATGATCGGGCGAAAACGAAGCAAACACGCCTGGTAGATCGATTCTTCGGGCGACATCCCTTCCTCGCGTTCCGCGACCAGCGCGAAGTCGATCATCATGATCGCATTCTTCTTCACGATGCCGATGAGCAGGATGATTCCGATGAGCGCAACTAACGAGAAATCGGTCCGGCACAAAAGGAGCGCGATGAGCGCACCGACACCAGCGCTCGGTAACGTCGACAGGATTGTGATCGGGTGAATGTAGCTCTCGTAAAGAACGCCGAGCACAATGTAGATCACAACGATCGCGGCCAGGATCAGGAACGGCTCACTCGTCAGGCTGCTCCGGAATTCCGCCGCCGCGCCGCTGAAAGTCGTCGCGATCGTGTCCGGTAATCCGATTTCCTTCTCAGCTTTTTCGATGGCTGGAATGGCGTCGCTCAACGACTTGCCGGATCGCAGATTGAACGAGATCGTCGCGGCGGGAAATTGTCCCTGATGCGGAATGGAGAGCGCGGTGTTGCTCACCCGCGTGGTGGCGAAGGCGCTCAATGGAACCGGCTGACCGCTGCTCGACTTCACATAAATTTTGTCGAGGACATCAGGCGAAGTGCGGAAGTTCGGTTCCACTTCGAGGATGACGCGGAACTGATTGAGCTGCGTGAAAATGATCGAGACCTGGCGCTGCCCGAACGCATCGTAAAGCGTGTCGTCGATCGCCTGCGTCTGCACGTTAAGGCGCGACGCTTTCTCTCGATCGACATCCACGTTGAGTTGCAATCCATTGGTCTGCTGGTCGCTGGCGACATCGGCGAGCTCCGGTAATTGGCCGAGCTTCTGGACCAGCTTCGGGGTCCATTCTGCGAGCTGGGTGGCGTCGGCGTCCTGCAAGATGTATTGGTACTGGGTGCGGCTGACCCGGGAATCGATCTGCAAATCCTGCGCGGCCTGCATGAAGAGCGAGACGCCTTCCGCCGCGCCGGTCGCGTTACGCAGGCGCGCGATGATTTCCTCCGCGCTCGAGCTCCGCTGATTGTGCGGCTTGAGCACGATGTAGAGACGCGCGGTGTTGACCGTCGAATTCACTGTGCCCGCGCCGACTGAGGCAGAGACGCTCGTGACGTCGGGATCTTTCCGGACGATGTCCGAGATCGCATGGACCCGCTGCACCATCGCGGAGAATGAAATGTTTTCGGCGGCGTCGGTTACGCCGACGACCACGCCCGTGTCCTGTTGCGGCAGCAATCCTTTCGGGATGACGATGTAGAGGAAAATGGTCGCCACGAGGGTCGCGATTGCGACGTAGAGCGTGAACTTCTGATGGGCGAGGACCCAGCGCAGCCCGCGTTCGTAAAGATTCCGGAAGCGGTCGAAATAATTCTCGGTCGCTCGTAGGAAACGATTTTCTTTTCCTTCGTCTTCGCTCTCCGGCCGCAGCAATTTCGCGCACATCATGGGCGTGAGCGTGAGACTAACGATTGCTGAGACGACGACTGCGACGCTCATCGTGATCGCAAATTCGCGGAAGAGCCGGCCGACAATTCCGGTCATGAAGAGAAGTGGAATGAAGACCGCGATGAGGGAAACGCTGAGCGACACTACGGTGAAGCCGATTTGCCGCGCGCCTTTCAACGCCGCCTCGAACGGCGGATCGCCACCCTCGATGAAGCGCACGATGTTTTCGATCATCACGATCGCGTCATCGACTACGAAACCGGTCGAGATGGTCAGCGCCATAAGCGACAAGTTGTCGAGGCTGAATCCGACGAGATACATGATGCCGAACGTGCCGATCAGGGACAACGGCAGCGCCACGCTCGGGATCACCGTGGCCCACAGTTTTCGCAGAAAAATGAACATCACCAGCACGACGAGCGCGATCGTCAGCAGCAAGGTGAACTGCACGTCGGTGACGGAAGCGCGAATTGTCTCGGTGCGGTCCGCCAGAATTGAAACGTGGACGGATGGCGGCAGCGTGCCGGTGAGTTTCGGCAGCAATTGCTTCACGCCTTCGACGGTTTGAATAATGTTCGCGCCCGGCTGCCGTTGGATGTCCAGCAGCACCGCAGCGTGCTCGCCGTTCTTCGAACCGACCCAGGCCGCGAGCTGATCGTTCTCGACGCTGTCGATGATGTTCGCGATATCGCCGAGGCGAATGGGGGCGCCATTCTTGTAAGCGACGATGATCGGCTTGTAGGCGTCAGCCGACATGATCTGGTCGTTAGACCCGATGGTGAATGACTGCTGCGCGCCGCTGAAACTGCCCTTCGGGGCATTGACATTTGCCTGCCCGAGAATCGTGCGGACGTCTTCGAGACTCAGACCTAACGAACTGATCGCGGCAGGATTGACCTGAACACGAACCGCCGGTTTTTGGTTTCCCTCGATCGTGACGAGACCAACGCCGGTGACTTCGCTCAGCTTTTGCGCGAGGAGGGTGTCGGCGAAATCGTTCACCCGATCGAGCGGCAACGTATCCGACGTGATTGAGAGGGTCAGGATTGGGGTATCGGCCGGATTGACCTTGTTATATTTCGGCGGATTCGGAAGATCGCGGGGGA